>CAYRWZ010000054.1:0-17612 GCA_964428065.1 uncultured Comamonadaceae bacterium
GCGGCAAGACCAAGCTGTCGATGAAGGTCGTCGATCAGGAAACCGGCGAAGACCTGTCGAAGAAAGACGCCGAACCGTCGGCCTAACCGACGGTCGCTTTAGTGCGCCGCCGTCGATCCTGTCTCTGGACAGGGATTGGCGGCGGCGTTCTTATGTCTGACCCTTGGCTATAATGAAGGCCCTGAACCATGACCCTGTCGTTCCCCAAGATCATTGGTCATCGCGGCGCACGCAACCTGGCACCGGAAAACACGCTGGCCGGGATGCGCGCGGCCCATGCCCACGGCGTGCGCTATGTCGAATTCGATGCCAAGCTGACGCGCGATGGCGTGGTGATTCTGATGCATGACGAAACGCTGGATCGTACCACCGATGCGACCGGCCTGGTGGCGGAACGGGATTATGCCGATCTGGCCCAGGTCAATGCTGGCAAGCCGATCCCCGGCCATGGGTTCGAGAAAATCCCGACCCTGGCGGAAACCATCGCCCTGCTGGCCGATCTGGGCATGGGCGCGAATATCGAAATCAAGCCCTGCCCGGGCCGCGAACGGGAAACCGCCGCCGCCGTGGTGCGCACAGTCCGGGAATGCTGGCCGCCGCACCTACCCGCGCCCCTGTTGTCCAGCTTCAAGCGCCCGGCGCTGGAGGAATCCCTCACCCTGGCGCCAGATCTGCCGCGCGGCTATCTGGTGGAGAAGCTGCCCGCCGATTGGCAGGCCGAAGTGAAGGCGCTGGCCTGTTCGACCCTCAATCTCGGGGTGCGCGACCTGTCGGCACAGGATGCCGCCGCCGCCGTCGCCAGCGGCCTGCCCCTGCTGGTCTGGACGGTCAACAACCCGGACAAGGCGGTCGATCTGCTGCGCACCGGCGCGGCGGGCATCATCACCGACCGGCCGGATGTGGTGCGCGCGTAACGGGCCAAATCGATCCGCAATGACAGGGAGGCGCGCGTGGGTAACGCGCCTCTCAGTCCCACGCCGCTTCCGTTCTGTCAGGCCACCTCGGCCTGGCCGCCATTCTGCCGGGCAAGATAGACAAGGTTTTCTTCCCTGATCCTGGCGGCGGCATCGTCGTACAGGAAGGGCAGGCAAGCATAGCGCTGGCCGCGGGTCACCGGGCGCGCCTCATGCAGCAGGCTGCAACTGAACACCACAGCGCCGCCGGTCGGCGCGCGATAGGTTTGCGGGCCGAATTCGGGAAAGCACAGGTCGCCACCCTCATAGTCCTCGGCATTCAGGTTGATGGTGACGGCAAACCGACGATGGGCGGTGCCGCGCGTGGTATTGTCGCGATGCGCGCGGAAAAAGCCCTGATCTTCGGCCCCATAGCGGGCGACGATGTAGCGTTCGATCCGGCTGGCATCGAAGCTGAA
This sequence comes from uncultured Comamonadaceae bacterium, assembly GCA_964428065.1. Classification (GTDB taxonomy): domain Bacteria; phylum Pseudomonadota; class Alphaproteobacteria; order Elsterales; family Elsteraceae; genus CAYRWZ01. Next base: position 1,373 of record CAYRWZ010000054.1, read on the forward strand.
GGCCCGGCGGATCATCGGGCGCAGGCGATAGCCGATGGCGCTTTGAATGCCCTCGATCAGCGCCGGGTCTTCGATGGCGCAATCGGTGCGGCGCTTGAAGCTGGGGTCGGTCACGCCAACTGTGATGCCGCCCTGCTCGCGCATGAAGCCCGATGGGGTGCCGCCCTGCGTCTCATAATGGGCGATCAGGGCGCGGCAGAATTCTGGCTCGAACACCCGGGGCACGACCAGAACCGGGGCCTGCACCGGAACACCGGCATGCTCGATCGGGCTGGGCAGGCGCTTGATGGCATCAAATACCCGCTGGGCATGCCGTTCGCCATCCTGATCGGCCGAAATCCGCGCATAGACCCGCAGCATCGGGTCCAGTATCACGGTCCAGATCGCAGTTTGATTTTCGGGTCCCGTATGGGCTTCGTCCCGAAACCGGCTGGTAATCGCGTGGTTGGCATCCAGAAAATAGCGCAGGCCGGGCAAACCCCGTTGGACGCGCCCAGTGGAGAAGTCACTGCCATCCCGTGTTACGGCGAACAGGACATTCGTGCCGTCTTGCAGATATCCGCGACAATCACGGCTAGCCGCCGTTAAATATTTTTCCCCCACGGGTGATGTCGTGCCCGGAATGAAAGTCAGGATAACAAATCGCCCCCCAAGTGACGCCAGGTGAAAATGGGCTTCTGTTGCGGAGGCCGTTACAAACCAGGGGGCTGCGTCGCCGATTCCAAGCAATGGGGTGTCATTGTTGGTGGTCATTGTTTTCTCCAGCCGGCAAAATATTCCTATGAACATAGTGTCTATTTTATGCGGCTCGCCCGGCGCTGAAACCTGTCAGCCCTCTCAGGGCTTGCGGTTGCAGGGGGTCAGGGTCGGATCAGGCCGAGACGAATTGCCTTCAAGGCTGCTTGCAAGCGGCCTGCCACATCCAGTTTGCGGCTGGCATTTTCCACATGGAAGTTCACCGTCCGCTCGGAAATACCCATGATCTGGGCGGAATCGGTGGAGGATTTGCCGCGCGCCACCCAGGTCAGGCATTCGATTTCCCGGTCGGTCAGCTCTGGCGCTGCGGTATGTTGGCTCCTGGCAATGCCGGCCAGCCGCGCCTTGACGATTTCGACCATCAGATCGAAGTCGATCGGTTTGGTGATGTAGTCATCGGCCCCGCGCCGGCGGCCTGCCAGCTCATGCTCGCGGCTGCCCAGGGCGGTGACAAACACGAACGGGATCGCTGCCAGCCGGTCGCCTTCGGCGATCACCTGGTCCAGCAGGACAAAGCCGTCCAGGCCGGGGATGCCGATATCGCACAGGATCAGATCCGGCAGGCTTACCCCGGCGGATCGATCCTGCAGCAGTGCCAATGCGGCCGTCCCGCTGGTTACATGCACTACGGCGAATCCATGCTCGGTCAGTTCTTCGATGATCAGGTCGCTGACATCGGGATCATCTTCGACCAGTAGAATGGTGGCAGTGCGTTTCATACCAGCCGTTCCTGACTGTTGGGGCCAACGGTCAGCGGCAGGAATAGCCTGACGCAAAAACCTTGGATCCTACCGCTGCCAAGTGTTTCTGCGCTGATCGATCCGCCATGCAGTTCGACAATCGTGCGCGCCAGATGCAGACCCATGCCGGTCCCGGGAATATTGCCCACCGCGCTGCCGCGGCGATAACGATCAAAAATGGTCGGCAAGTCCGAAGGCGGCACGCCGGGGCCGAAATCGCGGATCTCCAACATGGCGCCGCCTTCTTGTCTGTCGACGTGGATCTGAACCGGCTTATCTGCCGGAGCATAGGTCAAGGCATTGCGCAGCACATTGGCGATCGCATGATCCAGCAGGGCGGGGTCTCCGATCACTGTGAGTGTCTGAGCGGTCGGGGCAGTCAGGTCGATTTTGCGTCCGGGGTCTGCTTCCGTCTCGCGGGCGATAATGTCTTCGATCAACGGCAGCAGGGCGACCGGCTGTTGCACCGGGTCGCTCAGGGTAGCATCGCTGCGGGACGCCTCGACCAATCCTCCGATCACCTCGTTCAGACGCTGACAGGCGATACGGATCCGCGCCAGGCGCCGGGCGGCATCGGCTTCCACCGTTTCTGCCAGGCTTTTTTCCAGGCGGCGGGCATGGCCGTCGATGGCCGTCAGCGGGGTGCGGAATTCGTGCGATGCCATGGCGATGAAATCGCGTTGTGCCTGAAGCATGGCCCGCTCCCGTTCCAGCGCCAGTGTCAGGGCGGCCGCCTGCGCTTCGAGCTGGCTGCGGCTGGCCCGCAGGTCCAGGGCATTGCGCCGGAATATCTCGATGGCCCGCGCCATGGTGCCGATTTCGTCCTGGCGGTCGGTATGACCCGGCGGGTCGGTATCGCCGCGCCGCACCAGATCGGTCACGGCGTCCGCCAGACGGATAATCGGCAGCGAAATCCGTCGATGGATCAGGCCCAGAATGATTGCGCCGATCAGCCCGTTGGCTGCCAGTGCCAGCAGCACCAGCCGAAGCGAGGTTTCGTGACTGTCGCGTACCTGGTCGCTGGCCGCCTTGCCCCCGGCGACATTGATATCGGTCAATCGGGTCAAGGCATCCGTTGCACTATCGAAATGATATTTGGCTTCTGTCCGATACAGCGCAAGCGCCGCCGGTTGGTCGCCCGTTGAAACCAGATCGACCAGCCGGGTGGAGACGGCGCGATAGGCATCCCAATTCTGCCGGAACGCGGCATAGAACCGTTCCTCGCCCTGTGTCATCGGCAGGGCTTCGAACAGGCGTCGTATCGCCTCGGTCCGTGTGGCCAGCACACCCAGCTCTGCCAGCGCAATGGCCCGCTCCTCGGCCGTGGCTGCCAACAGGACATTGGCCTCGGCCGTTCGATAGTCTGACATGAAATTGGACAGATCACCCAGGGCGCGGGTGCTGGGCAGCCAGTTTTCCCGCACTTCCTGGGATGCGGAATTGACATCGTTCAGCCGATCGATGCTGAACCAGCCAAGGATGGCGGTAATCGCGATCAGGACGCCAAGCCCGGTCAAAAGTTTGGTCGCGATGCTCCAGTGATCGAACCATCGCATACGGGTTTGCCTTTCCTCCATCAGAGCCATGGTGACAGCCGCCGCCCCCACTCTGCACCTGTGAATTTTCACAGCCTTTGGGTTCTTTTTTACCGCCGCTGCTTTGTCTCGCCAAATTTGACCTAGATGGCTATATACACAGCATCGAAAGCAATTGCGGCTTGATCAGGGCCGTTCAGGGAAGGGTGTGCGGGAGTGAAGGCGCTTAATCCGATTCGTATGTCCGGCGCAGAGGTTTTGCCGTTGGTGGAAGGCGGCAAAGGGATTGCTGTGTCGAATGGCCAAAGCTCTGGCGCATGGGCGGCGGCCGGTGGGGTTGGAACCTTTTCCGGCGTGAATGCCGATACTTACGACGAAAACGGCCGGATCATCCCGCAGGTCTATCACACCAAGACCCGGCGCGAACGGCACCACGAACTGATCGCCTATTCGATCCAGGGCGGCATCACCCAGGCCCGGATCGCGCATGAGATGGCGGGCGGCAAGGGCCGCATCCACATGAATATCCTGTGGGAAATGGCGGCATCCGAAACCATCCTGCACGGGGTGCTGGATGGGGCCAAGGGCCTGATCCACGGCGTCACCTGCGGCGCCGGCATGCCCTACAAGATTGCCGAAATCTGCGCCCAGTTCGGCGTGTTCTATTATCCGATCGTCTCCTCCGCCCGCGCTTTCCGGGCGCTGTGGAAGCGCGCCTATCACCGCTTCCCGCATTTGCTGGGGGCCGTGGTGTACGAAGATCCCTGGCTGGCGGGCGGCCATAACGGTCTGTCCAACAGCGAAGATCCGACCAAGCCTGAGCCGCCTTATGAGCGCGTGCGCGAGCTGCGCGTGGTGATGCGCGAATTCGGCTTGGGCGATACGCCGATCATCATGGCGGGCGGCGTGTGGTTCCTGCGCGAATGGGAAGACTGGATCGACAATCCGGAACTGGGCCCGGTCGGCTTCCAGTTCGGCACCCGCCCGCTGCTGACCCAGGAAAGCCCGATTTCCGATGCGTGGAAGCACCGCCTGCTTGCCCTGAAGCCGGGTGATGTTTATCTCAACCGCTTCTCGCCGACGGGCTTCTATTCGTCTGCCGTGCAAAACGCCTTCCTGCTGGACCTCAAGGTCCGGTCGGAGCGGCAGATTGCCTATACCCCGGAACCCCATGCCGCCCATAATACCGAGCTGAAGATCGGCGCGCGCGGCCGCAGCGTGTTTGTGACCGCCGAGGATAAGGCGCGGGCCGATGGCTGGATCGCCCAGGGCTTTACCGAAGCGATGCGGACGCCGGAATCGACCCTGATTTTCGTGACCCCGGAGGTCGGCTTCCAGATCCGCAAGGACCAGATCGATTGCATGGGCTGCCTGAGCCAGTGCGCATTTTCCAACTGGTCGCAGGGCGAATCTGGCACCACCGGCAAATCGCCCGATCCGCGCAGCTTCTGCATCCAGAAAACCCTGCAAAGCATCAGCCATTCCGACGATGTCGATCATCAACTGATGTTCGCCGGGCACAATGCCTATCGCTTCGCAAGCGACCCGTTTTATGCCAACGGCTTCATTCCGACTGTGAAGCAGCTGATGGAACGGTTGCAGACCGGCGACTGACCGGCGCTCAGTTTTTCTGGTGCGGCGGCCTAATCCGACAGCGCCGTCCGCACCACCCGGCGAACGTCCGGGGCCAGAAAGTCGAGCCCCGGCGACAGGGCGCCAACCATCAGCGCATGGCCCAGATCGGGCACCAGCGTCAGGGTGGCCCGCCCGCCGGCCGCCGTGATCCGCTGGTGCAGGGTGATCGAATTGCGCGCCGCGACCGTGGTGTCGTCGGTGCCGTGGATCAGGTGAAACTCCGGCCCGTCCTGGCTGTCCAGCATGGCCGGGACATGATCGACCGGCAGGGGCGACGGTACCTCCCCCCTGGCCGCTGCGGCGGCGTTCAGCACGTCCGGCAGATCGCCGGTCAGGCGGAAATCATAGGGGCCGGACAGGCCAATGACCCGCGCCAAGCGCAGCCGGTCTGCGCCCAGATAACGGCTGTCGAGCGCCACTAGTGTGGCCAGATGCGCACCCGCCGAATGGCCCATGACCGTCACCCGCGCCGGATCGCCCCCATATTCGGCAATTCGGTTCAGGGTCCAGGCAACGGCCCCGGCTGCGTCCTGAACGAAATCCGGGTGCCGCACTTCCGGGTACAGGCGATAATCGGGAATCACGGCGATATAGCCCCAGTCGGCCAGCACCTGCCCAACGAACCGATAGGCCGCGCGGTCCCCCGATTTCCAGCTGCCGCCATAGAAGAACACAACCACCGGCTTGGCCCCGTCGCCACTCGCATCGCTGCGCTGGGTACTATCCGCGACTCCAGCCGGGGCTGGGCGATAGATATCCAGTGTCTGGCGGGGATGCACGCCATAGGCGATATCGGCTGTCCGGACATAGCCCTGCGCTGGCGTGACCGCATCGACCACGGCCAGGCCGGAGCATCCGCTCAAAAAAAACACCCCGATCAGATGGGGGATCACTTTCCAGTCGGCGATCGGCCATGCCATGTGTGCTTTCCTCTCTGCCGATGGATACGCACATCGGCGGTTGATGGATGCTGCAGGCCCGCGAAACGGATAAGAGAGTTTACCCCCAATTCGCCCCGAAAAGAACCAATCCGGCCTGTCATACGGCGAATCTCATTTCAATCCGCTTGTCAAATCATTAAATTAAAGTCCTACGGCTTTGCATGAGGCCGGGCGGGGGGATGATGTTTAGCGAGAAAGACCGGGAAATTCAGCGCCGGATGATGGAAGCCAAGATGCAGCGATGCGAGCTTGATCTCGATCGCGCGCGGGTCGCCTCCACCACCGGCCGCGTCCAGGAAGTCGATCGCGTGCTTCGCAATGTCCGCGCGCAGCTGCAGGACCCCCTGATTCCGCGCGATTTTTTTATGAAATCCAGCGATCTGGCGAAGAAGATCGAACTGGATGCCCATACCAAACTCGTCGACATGTCGCTGGAACAGGCCCGTGAAGCGGCGCTGCGCCGGGCGGACAACGACAAGGCAAAGGCGATCAAGACCGCCAAGGAAGCGCTGCAGACCGCGCTGAAACTGGGGGCCGGGCAGGGCTTCAAGGATATCGTCACCAAGAAGATCGACGTGATCTCGATGACCGGCGGCCATAAGGCGCAAGGGCCGACCATCGCGAAGCCGGCCGAAGTTGTGCCGAAGCTGGACAATAAGGCCAAGTCGGACCTGCGCAATTATCGCCGGTACGAAAATCCGAAACTGTCGGTGAAACTCCCCGGCGACAAGGTGTTCACCACCATCGACTGGTCGATCGGCGGCATGCTGGTCGGCGGGTACGAAGGCGATCTGGAAGCCAATGCCGAAGTGCCGATCCAGTTTCATCTGCTGGGCGATTCGTCCAAGACCTTCACCGCCACCGTCCGGGTTGTCCGGCGCGGCCACAAGGAGAAGGAGCTGGCGCTGCGCTTCATTCGCGCCACTATGGACGCGTTGGAATTCTTCAAGAATCTGATCAAGGCCCAAGGCGAACGGACCTAGGGCGAGCGGACCTAGGGCCGGCGAAGGGTGATGCCCAAGGCCCACCCCCCGCACGGGCCGCACCAAACTTCTTTTCTTTTGACCGGAATTCGGGGATGAATTCCGCGCTTTGCCCCTGATGGACATGCGATGGACATGCGATGGACGTGCGATGACATGGCGGAAGCGCCTGTCGATGGCGTGTTAACCGCTCCGCCATTCCTTTGCCTTAGTCTGGGGCGACAGACAGTGTGACTCACAAAAAAATCGAGTGCATAAGGCGATCATGACTCAACGCAGCGGTGGATTGATCAAAGACTGGCACATGCTGATGACCGGTCTGCTGCGTTTGGGGGATGTCGCCATTGTCGCCGCCAGCGGCGTGCTGGCTTATCTGCTGCGCTTCGATACCACGGCACTGGCGGTCAATTATCAGTGGGCGATCACGCTGGGCGTGCTGCTGACCCTGAATTACCTTCAGCTGGGTGGCCTGTACCGGCCGCAGACCCTGGCCAGCACCTCGGTCCAGGTGGTGCGCGTGGTCGGCGCGTGGAGCCTGGTTCTGATCACCCTGCTGGCGCTCGCCGCCGCAACCGGCACGACCGACTGGTACAATCTCGACTGGGCCCTGCTGTGGTTCGGTCTGGGCCTGCTGGGCATGTTCCTGGTGCGGCTGTTCATCTGGTGGCGGCGCGTCAAGCTGCGCCAGCAGGGGGGCCTGAAAACCCGCATCGCCCTGGTCGGCGCGCGCGAACTGGGGCGCGCGGTCCTGCGGCAGATCCGCAGTTCCGGCGGGCACGAGATCGAAATCATCGGCATCTATGACGACCTGACCCCCCTGCCGGAAGAGCTGGAGGGCGTGCCGGTGCGTGGCACGGTCGATGATCTGGTGGCGCTGACCCGGCGTGAGCCGCTGGACGAAATCGTCATCGCGATGGTCGACCGGTCGGAACAGGAAATCCAAAGCGTGGTGGCGAAGCTGCGCGAAGTACCGGTGGACACCAAGTTCTGCGCCCATTCGCTGCGGGTCAATCTGCCGGTGCGCGGCTTCACCTCGCTGGGCGGCCTGCCGTTGCTGCATGTCTATGAAAAACCGTTGCGGGGCTGGAACGGTATTTGGAAAAGCCTGGAGGACCGGGTTCTTGGGCTGCTGATCCTGATCCCGCTGCTGCCGATCATGGGCCTGATTGCGCTGGCGATCAAACTGGACAGCCCCGGCCCGGTGCTGTTCCGGCAGAAGCGCTATGGCTTCAACAATAACGAGATCGAGGTGTTCAAATTCCGGTCGATGTACCACAACCGGCCGCCCGATCCGACCGTAACCCAGGCCAAGCGCAACGATCCGCGCATCACCCGCATCGGGGCGTTCCTGCGCCGCACCTCGCTGGATGAACTGCCGCAGCTGTTCAACGTGATTGGCGGTTCGATGTCGCTGGTCGGCCCGCGCCCGCACGCCGTCGCCCATAACGAGATGTATGCCAAGATCATCGACGGCTATCTCAGCCGTCATCGGGTGAAGCCGGGCATCACCGGCTGGGCGCAGATCCACGGTCTGCGCGGCGAAACCGACACACCGGAAAAGATGCGCCGCCGCGTCCAGTACGATCTTTACTACATCGATAACTGGTCGCTGGCGCTCGACCTGAAAATCCTGTTCCTCACGGTCTTTGTCGGTTTCGTCAACGAAAACGCCTATTAGCCGGGGGGCGGGGTTTTAGCGATCGCTCATCGCCAGCTTTGCCCCCATCGCCAGCAGCAGCACCCCCAGGCCGCGATTGAGAAAGATGCGGGTCCGGGCGTTCTGCAGCTGGTTCCGCGTCAGCACGGCCAATGCAATGTAAACCGCGTGCGAGATCGCCGTCAGCGCGGCGAAGGTTGCGATCAGAACGAGCGTCCCTGTCATGGGGCCATCGGCCGGCCCGGCGAATTGCGGCAGCAGGGCGCTGAAGAACAGGATGCTTTTGGGGTTGGTCAGGGCGACGGTCAAACCCTGACCGAACAGGGACGGTGCGGAACGGCCGGTGCCCCCGGATTGGCCCCCGGATTGGCCCCCGGATTGGCCCCCGGATTCGTCCCCTAATTTATCATCGGATCCGTTGGCCTGCGGTTTGGCCGCGATCATCTTGACGCCCAGATAAAACAAATACAGTGCGCCGGCGAGTTTGATCACCAGGAACGCCTGGGTCGATGCCTGCAACAGCCAGTCCAGCCCCAGCCACGAGACTGTCCCGACCAGAAAAACCCCACCGGCATTGCCCAGGGTGCCGAACAAGGCCCGCGCCGGGCCCAGCGCGATGGTATTGGCCACCGCAAGCGTAACTGCAGGCCCGGGTGAGAAGGCGGTGGCCGCAGCGATCGCCAGAAACAGGATCCAGGAGGAGCCGGTCATCAGTGTTTTCCTTCGCTGGGGGCAAGCGGGGCGCCGACCGAAGCCTGGGGCCGCCGGGTTGCCAGATAAACGCCGGATACGGCAATCGCCCCGCCCAGCATGGTTATTGTCCCCGGATGTTCGCCGGCCAGCGGAATGGCAAGGGCACTGGCGAGGAAGGGAACCAGATAGAGGGCGTTGGCCGCCAGACTGGGCCCAAAATGAGACTGGGCATAGGCCCAGGTCATGTAGCCGAGCGCGGCCGGAAACACGCCGAGATAGATCACGACCAGACTGGCCGCACCGGCGGTCTGGGCCTGTGTCACCCCGGCCGGCAGCCATGGCCCCAGGGCAAGCGCGCCGAACAGGATGACCCAGGTTGTGCAGGCCGGCGCGCCATAGCGGGCCACCAGCGGGCGCTGCAACAGGAAGAAGACCGCCTGGCACAGCGCGGCCCCCAGAACCAGATAGACCCCGTGGCCGATCACCCGTTCGCCCGGTTGATCGAGCGTGATCAGGGCAACGCCGCAGAACCCCAATCCGGTGCCGATCCAGGTCCAGCGACGCACGGGCTCGCGCAGCCACAGCGCCGACAGCAGAAGGGTGATCATGGGGACCGTGTTGATCAGGAAGCTGGCCGCCCCGGCCGAAACCGTGACCTGACCGGCATTCAGCAGAATATTGTACCCGGCAATGCCAATCCCGCCGCTGAGGGCGAGGCGCAGCAGATCCCGGCGGGACGGCAGGCTGGCCGGCCGCCATAACCACCAGCTCATCAGGAAGAGTGCCGCAACGGCATAGCGCAGGGCCGCCAGCGTGATCGGATCGAAGGTCTGCAGGGCCAGGCGCACCCCGGGAAATGCGCTGGCCCACAACAGCACGGTTGTCAGCAGCGCAGCGCCTGCCAGCAGCGGAGAGGTGGGGCGGGTCACGGATAATTGGGGCACGGGTAACTTAGGCGAGGGCAACTGGGTCATGGGCAGCCTCCATAAATCCCCATCACGCTATCGGTGTGGCCCGCCTTGACCAATGTCACCGGTATATCCCATCCTGTACGCATGTCGTACAGCTATGCCCGTTTCTTGCCGCCGATGGAGGCGTTGACAGCAGTTCTGGCCGCGCGTCGCCATGGCAGTTTTTCCGCTGCGGCAGAGGAGCTTGGCATCACGCATGCCGCTGTCAGCCGCCGGATCCACAGTGCGGAACGGTGGGCCGGGATGGCCCTGTTCGAGCGACAGGCGCGCGGCGTGGTGCCCACCATCGACGGCCAGCGCATCCTGGCGCAGATCGAAGCGGCGGTTGAACAGCTGGCGGTGATCGGCGCGGCAGCCCAGCGCCGCCACAGCCTGCCGACTGTTCGGCTGGCCTGCACCCCGGCCATCGCCCGGTTCTGGCTGGTTGACCGCATGGCCCAGCTGGAGGGGGCGCCGGCCGATTTGCGGGTGGAGGTGCTGGCCGACATGCGGGTGGTCAGCCTGGAAAGCGGGGATGCCGATCTCGCCATCCGCTATGGCCGCGGCGGCTGGCGCGGTGGTGGCAGCGAGGAACATCTGTTCCGCGACCGGCTGGTGCCGGTGGGGCGCATGGCGTTGATCGGTCAGCGCGCCACCCAGCTGACCCCGCGCGAGATTCTGGCAATGCCGCTGCTTTACGATGGCGATACGGCCAACTGGCGTCACTGGGCCGCCTCCCACGGCCTGTCCCTGCGGCCGAAGGCGGCGGATCGCAACCTTGGCACCTATGCGCTGGCTGTCGATGCGGCCCTGGCCGGACTGGGAATCGCCTTGTGGAAGGCCGATCTGCATCCGGTATCGCCCGATCTCTATGCCTTTTCCGCCTACGCGGTCCCTGGGGCGCTGGGCTATTTTCTGGTCCAGCGGACCAGATCGCCCCATGCCGCCTCCACGCTGCTGGCCGAACGGATCCGCGCGGCGGCCCGTTAGGCCAAGGCATTACAGGGTGAAGGATGCGATGTGCCGCTCCTCCCCGGTCAGGGCGTCGCAGGCGGCATCCAGGGCGGCATAGGCGTCGGCGTGCTGGCGCTTGAACTCGGCGAAGGCGTCCGCATCCGCCCACAGATCCAGCGTCGCATAGACCCCGTCCTGGAAGTGCATCAGGCTCGTGCTTCGATAGGCCGGATGGCGGCGGAACAGCGCAACCCATGGCCCGTCCGGCCCGTAGGCGGCCTCAAAGGCCGGGCGAGCCTCGGGTGGAACATGATACAGCCAGACGGTCGCCCACATGGTTCGGCCTAGCGTGCGATGGCGGGTGCCTCATCCGCCCGCTCATCCGCCCGCTCATCCGCCCTGTGGCAGGCGGTCAGGCGGCCATCGACCAGGCGTGGTTCCGGTCGTTCCTGTATGCAGCGATCGACCGCCAGCGGGCAGCGTTTGTGGAAGGCGCAGCCGCTGGGCGGGTTCAGTGGTGACGGCAATTCCCCCGATAGGGCACCCGCGATCGCACCATGCGGGCCGGCCTCATCGGCGGCCGCACCATCGGCATGGCTGCGGATCTTGGGACGCGCGGCCAGCAGCGCCTGAGTATAGGGATGGCGGGGACGGTCGAAAATCTGCGCCGTGGTCCCGTATTCGACCGGGCGGCCCAGATACATCACCATCACCGCATCGGCAATGTGATGCACCACGCCCAGATCGTGGCTGATGAACAGATAGGACAGGCGGAATTCGTCCTGCAGGTCCATCAGCAGGTTCAGCACCTGCGCCTGGATCGACACGTCAAGCGCCGAGACGGGTTCATCGGCCACAACCACGCGCGGGTTCAGCATCAGCGCGCGGGCAATGGCGATGCGTTGCCGCTGCCCGCCGGAAAACATGTGCGGATAGCGGCCATAATGATCTGGCCGCAGCCCCACCTTGGCCATCATGGCCTGGGCGGCATCGCGCCGTTCGGCCGCCGACAGGCGGGTATTGATCGCCAGGGGTTCTTCCAGCGCACGGCCGATGGTGTGGCGCGGGTTGAGCGAGCCATAGGGGTCCTGGAACACCATCTGCACGGTCTGGCGCAGCGTCCGCTTTTCCGCGGCACCGGCCGCAGCGGTCACCTGTTTGCCGTCGATCAGCAACTGCCCGCCGGTTGGCGCTTCGAACAGCGACACCATGCGCGCCAGCGTGGATTTGCCGCAGCCTGATTCGCCGACGATCGCCAGCGTGGTGCCCTGGCGCAGGGTGAAGGAGACGCCATCGACTGCCCGGACCGTGGCGGCCGGTTGGAACAGCCCCTGACGCACCCGATAGTGGCGGGTCAGGTCCTGGGCCTCCAGCACAATCGGGGCGCTGTTGGAGGCGGATGCGTCTGCAAGCGGGTCGAAGTTCGGTACGGTCATGATCGAACCCTCTCTCACGCCGGGGACAGCGGGAAATGGCAGCGCACGGCGCCGACGGCGGCATCCACCAGCCGCGGCGCCTCTGCCCGGCAGCGGTCTTGCGCGTACTGGCAGCGCGGATGAAACAGGCAGCCCTGGGGTCGGTCGTCGATCCCTGGCACCACGCCCGGAATGGTCGGCAGCCGCTTGCGCCCCAGCGCCCGTTCCGGCAGCGCGCCCAGCAAGGCGGCGGGATAGGGGTGGCGCGGCGCTTCGAACAAGGCATCGACGGCGGCCTGTTCCACCACCTGCCCGGCATACATCACTTGCACCCGGTGGGCGCAGCCGGACACCACGGCCATGTCGTGGGTAATTAACACCATGGCCATGCCCTGTTCGCGTTGCAGGCGGGCCAGCAAATCCAGGATCTGTGCCTGAATCGTTACATCCAGCGCCGTCGTCGGCTCGTCCGCGATCAGCAGGCGGGGATTGCAGGCGATCGCCATGGCGATCATCGCCCGCTGGTTCATCCCGCCCGACAACTGATGCGGATAGGCGTTGAGGCGCGAGGCCGGGGCCGGAATGCCAACCAGGGTCAACAGATCGACCGCGCGGTCGCGGTGTTGGCGACTGGTGCCGCCCATATGCACCTTCAGCGCTTCTTCGATCTGATACCCGATGGTGTAGCAGGGGTTCAGGCTGCTGGTCGGTTCCTGAAAGATCATCGCCATGTCTTTGCCGACAATCTGCCGCCGCGCGCTGGCCGACAGGCCCAGCAGGTTGCGCCCGTCGAACCGCAGCACATCGGCGTGAATCCGGGCATAGGGCGGCAGCAGGCCCATGGTCGCCAGCATGGAGACCGATTTGCCCGAACCGGATTCGCCGACCACGCCCAGCACCTCCCCGGTCTGGAGCGTCAGATCAACCCCGTCAACGGCGCGCAGCACCCCGCGCGCGGTGGGGAATTCAACCGTCAGGTTGCGGATTTCAAGCAGCGGCATCAGCGTTTCAGCTTCGGGTCAAGGGCGTCGCGCAGACCGTCGCCGGTCAGGTTGAACGCCAGCACGGTGATCAGGATGGCAAGGCCAGGCAACGTCACCCACCAGGCCCGTTGCAGATATTGCGTCGCATCGGACAGCATGGTGCCCCATTCCGGGGTGGGCGGCTGCGCCCCCTGGCCCAGAAAGCCCAGCGCCGCCGTATCCAGGATCGCGGTCGACAGGCTCAAGGTTGCCTGAACGATCAACGGGGCCAGGCAATTCGGCAGCACGGTCCGCAGCATCAGCCGAAGGGGCGAGGCCCCGACCATGCGCGCGGCGGCGACATAATCCTTGGTCATTTCGGCCAGCACGGCGGAATGGGTCAACCGCACGAAGCCGGGCAGCAGGACGATGGCGACCGCCACCATGGCATTCATCAGCCCCGGCCCCAGGATCGCCACCACGGTCAGCGCCAGCAACAGGGTGGGCAGCGATTGCAGAATGTCCATCAGGCGCAGGATGACGGTTTCCACCACCCCGCGCGAAAATCCGGCCAGCAGGCCCAGGCCGATGCCAACCACCATGGCCAGCGCCACCACGAACAGCGCGACCGACAGGGAAATCCGCGCCCCGTGCAGGATGCGCGACAGGATATCGCGGCCGATATCGTCGGTGCCGAGGGGGTAGAGCAGACTGCCCCCCTCTACCCAGAAGGGCGGCACCAGCAGCGCGTCGCGGAATTGATCGATCGGCGAATGGGGGGCGATCAGCGGGGCGAAAACCGCCATCAGGATCAGCGTGACAATCACCAGTAGCCCGGCCAGGGCGCCCCGATTGCTGGAAAATTCGATCCAGAAGGCCCGCATCGGCGACAGTGGCGCCCGGGTGGGCGGCTGGGTGGGCAGAATGGGGGTGGTTTCGGCAGTCATGGGTAAGCCATCCCGGGATTAACGGCTGTGCCGGATGCGGGGGTTGATGATGCCATAGGTCAGCGTCATCAGCAGATTGACCAGGATCACCACGGTGGCAATCAGCACCAGCGACCCCTGGATCACGGCATAGTCGCGGCGCGACAGCGCTTCGATCATCCATTTGCCGATGCCCGGCCAGGAAAAGATCGTCTCGGTCAGCACCGCGCCGGAAAACAGCGTGCCGATCTGTAGGCCGATCACCGTCACAACCGGGATCAGGGCGTTGCGCAGGGCATGGACCACCACCACCCGCAGGGGCGTCAGGCCCTTGGCGCGGGCGGTGCGCACATAATCCTCCTGCAACACCTCCAGCATGGCAGACCGCGTCATCCGCGCGATCACCGCCATGGGAATGGTGCCCAGCGCAATGGTCGGCAGGATCAGATGATGCAGGGCGGAAAAGAAGGCCTCGGTCTCACCCAGCAGCAGCGTGTCGATCAGCATGAACCCGGTGATCGGTTCGATGAAATGGATCAGGCCCAGACGGCCGGAAACCGGCGTCAGGTCCAAATTGATCGAAAAGAACAGGATCAGCAGCAGCGCCCACCAGAAGATCGGCATCGAATAGCCGGTCAGCGAGACGGTCATGACCGAATAATCGACCGCCGTCTTGCGCCGCAAGGCGGCGATGATGCCGGCGGGCAGGCCGACGATCACGGCGAACAGCATGGCCGAGACGGCAAGTTCGACCGTGGCCGGAAACAGGGTGAAAAATTCCTTCAGGACCAGTTCCTGGGTGTAGATCGATTTGCCCAGTTCACCCTGGAACAGATTGCCCAGATAGATCAGGTATTGATCCCAGAGCGGCCGGTCGAGGCCCATTTCCTTCAGCAGCCGGGCATAGGTTTCCGGCGAAGGGGTGCGGTCCCCCGCCATCACCAGCACCGGGTCGCCCGGCAGCAGCCGGATCATGAAGAAGGCAAAGACGGTCATGCCCAGGAAAGTGGGAATGACCAACGCGATCTGGCGCAGCAGAAAGCCGATCATCGAAGACCCAAGACAGAAGAAGAAAGATCAGACCGGGGAAAGTCCCGGCCATATAACACTGGCCGAAAGCCCGAACCGAAAACAGGACAGGCCGGATTGCCGATCCGGCCTGTCCATGTCTGTCGGCAGGGTTACTTCAAGGACACGCCCTGGAACTTGAAGCGACCCAGCGGGTCGATCTTGTAACCCTGGACTTCCTTGCGCATCGGAACGGTCTGCACCGCATGCGCCACCGTCAGCCACGGGGCCTGTTCCTTGAACACCACCTGCGCTTCCTCATAGGCAGCGGTACGCACGGCCTTGTCGGTGGTCTTGCGCGCCTTCTGCACCAGCTCCTCGAAGCGCGGATCACACCAGCGGGCGCGGTTGCCACCGGCCTTGGCGGCGGTGCAGCCCAGCAGTTCGTACAGGAAGTTGTCGGGATCGCCGGTATCCCCGGTCCAGCCCAGCATCATGGTCTGATGCTCACCTTCCGTGGTGCGCTTCAGATATTCCGCCCATTCATAGGTGACGATCTTGGCCTTGATGCCGACCTTGGCCCAATCCTGCTGCACGATTTCAGCCATGCGGCGGGCATTCGGGTTATAGGGGCGGGCAACCGGCATGGCCCACAGGTCGATTTCCATGTCGTTCGGCACCCCGGCCTCGGCCAGCAGCTTCTTGGCCGCTTCCGGATCATAGGGGTAATCCTTCACCGACTTGTTGTACGACCACATGATCGGCGGGATCGGGTTGATGGCAATTTCGCCGATGCCACCCGGATAGATCGCATCCATGATGGCCTTCTTGTTCACCGCCATGCTCAGGGCGCGGCGCACGCGAACATCGTCCAGCGGCTTTTTCTGGGTGTTGAAGGCGATATAGCCGACGTTCAGCCCCGGCTGCTGCATCACGTTCAGCGATGCGTCCTTCTTCAGATCCGCGATATCGGCCGGATTCGGATAGGCGGCGATATGGCATTCGCCCTTTTTCAGCTTGGCCATGCGCACGGCCGGATCGGCTTCGCGCCCGCACCGCTGGCGCTGGTGATCACCCCGACCCGC
>CAYRWZ010000054.1:17622-17921 GCA_964428065.1 uncultured Comamonadaceae bacterium
GATGGCAAACACCAGACCGTCCAGCGCCTGCTTGCCTTCGAAGTAATCGTCGTTCCGCTTATAGCGGATCACCTGATCCTTCTGGTACTGGACATAGACGAACGGACCGGTGCCGATCGGCTCCAGGTCAAACTTTTCCGGCGTGCCGGCCTTCAGCAGCTGATCGGCATATTCCTTGGAATAAACCGACATGAACGGCATCGCCATGTTGGTGATGAAGGGCGAGAGCGGTTCCTTGATGGAAATGCGGACGGTGTAATGGTAATCCCCCCGAAATCCAGCGCTCCGAGAAGTAGAGC
>CAYRWZ010000055.1:0-17880 GCA_964428065.1 uncultured Comamonadaceae bacterium
GCCCTGGATTTCGAGGCCGCCGCCCGCTACCGCGACCGGATCCGCGCGCTGGCCACGGTGCAGGCCCAGCAGGATATCAACACCGCCGAGGTTGAGGATGCCGATGTCATCGCCATCCATCAGGCGGGCGGCATGTCCTGCGTTCAGGTCTTTTTCTTCCGGGGCGGCGGGGCCTATGGCAGCCACGCCTATTTCCCGCGCCACGAAAAGGGCATGGATGCGGACGAGGTGCTGACCGCGTTCATCGGTCAGTTCTATGACGACAAGGAGCCGCCGCCCTCCATATTGATCAATATGGATGTGCCCGAGGCCGCGCTGCTGTCCGAGGCCCTGTCGATCAAGGCCGGGCGCAAGGTCGTGCTGGCCGTGCCCAAGCGTGGCGGCAAGCGGGGGCTGGTCGATCAGGCGCTGACCAATGCGCGCGAGGCCCATGGCCGCAAACTGGCCGAAAGCAGCGCCCAGCAGACCCTGCTGGCCGGGGTGCAGACCCTGTTCGGCCTGCCCGCCCCGCCGGAGCGGATCGAGGTGTATGATAACAGCCATGTCGCCGGCACCAATGCCCTGGGCGGCATGATCGTGGCCGGGCCGGAAGGCTTCCGCAAGGGCGCCTATCGCCTGTTCAACGCCAAGGGCGCCGGGACCGACTTCACCCCCGGCGACGATTACGCCCTGATGCGCGAAGTGCTGACCCGCCGCTTCGCCCGCGCGCTGAAGGAAGACCCGGAGCGCAGCGGCGATACCTGGCCCGATCTGGTGGTGATCGACGGCGGGGAGGGGCAGCTGACGGTTGCCATCAAGGCGCTGGAGGCGCTGGGGCTGGTCGATATCCCGATTGTGTCGATCGCCAAGGGGCCGGACCGCAATGCCGGGCGGGAGACATTCTTCCTGCCGGGCCGCGCACCGTTCATGCTGGAGCCGCAGGATCCGGTCCTCTACTTCCTGCAGCGGCTGCGCGACGAGGCGCACCGCTTTGCGATCGGCGGCCACCGGGCGCGGCGGCAGAAGGCGATGGCGCGCTCTGAACTGGATGAAATTCCTGGCATCGGCGCGGCGCGGCGCAAGGCCCTGCTGCATCATTTCGGCTCGGTCCGGGGGATCGCCCGGGCCGGTGTCGCCGATCTGGCGCAAGTGCCGGGAATCAGTGGGGCCGTTGCGAAAAAGATATACGACCATTTCCACGCAGAAGGGTAAACTGGCCCGAACGGCCTTTGGGTGAAAGGCCGCCCCTCTTGGTTGCAGGCAGAGCATGACCGTTAACCTTGCCAATGGCCTGACCCTGTCGCGCGTTGCCGTGATTCCGGTCTTGCTGGGGCTGCTCTACGTTCCCGGCGCCCTCTGGGCCTGGGTTGCGTTCGCGCTGTTTGCGCTGGCGGCGGTGACTGATTGGCTGGACGGCTATATTGCCCGCGCCTGGAAGCAACAATCAGATTTCGGCCGGTTCCTGGACCCGATTGCCGACAAGCTGCTGGTCGCCGCGGTGCTGATGGTGCTGGTCGGCCAGCAGCGGATCGACGGCATTGCCGTGGTCGCCGCCCTGATCATTCTATGCCGGGAAATCCTGGTGTCGGGCCTGCGCGAATTTCTGGCCGGGGCGCGGGTCAGTGTGCCGGTCAGCCGCCTGGCCAAATGGAAAACCGCGATTCAGATGGTGGCGCTGGCGATATTGATCATCGGCGATCATGGCCCGAACTGGGGGGTGGGAACCCGCCAGCTGGGCGAGGTGGGGCTGATGGCCGCAGCCCTGCTGACCCTGGTGACGGGGTATGATTATCTGCGGTCCGGCCTGCGGCATATGGATCGTGTGGATCGGGCGGCGGATCGGGCGGCGGATCAGGCTGCGGAACAGCCGGCATCGGCCGTGGCGCCGCCTGCCACCCCGGTCCGGACCAAGGGGTAGGCGATGCGCGTCTTTGGCTTGGCGGGATGGAGCGGTTCGGGCAAGACAACCCTGCTGATCCGGCTGATTCCGCTGATCACCGCGCGCGGTATCCGGGTATCGACCCTCAAGCATGCCCACCATGCCTTCGACGTCGATCAGCCGGGCAAGGATTCCTATGCCCATCGGGAAGCCGGGGCAACCGAAGTGCTGATCAGCAGCGCCAACCGCTATGCCCTGATGCACGAATTGCGCGGTGCGCCGGAGCCGACACTCGATCACTTGGTCAGCCGCCTGAGCCCGGTCGATCTGGTCCTGGTCGAAGGGTTCAAGCGCGACAGCCACCCGAAGATCGAAATTCACCGCCCGTCCCTGGGCAAGCCGCTGCTGGCGGCGCACGATCCCAGCATCGTCGGGATTGCCACCGATGGTCCCCTGGCGGGGGACGCCCTGGCGGGTGCCATCCAGCCACCGCTGCTGCCGCTCAACGATCCGGCGCGGGTGGTGCAGTTCATTCTGGAACAGTGCGGGTTGGCCAATGGCCCAACTGTCTGACGATTGTTTCGCCTTCGGCGGCAAGCTGACGCCGATCGATACCGCGCTGGGCGATCTGCTGCCCCGGCTGGTGCCGCTGCCGACGGTGGAGGAGGTGCCGCTCACGGCGGCCCTGGGCCGGATCCTGGCGGCGCCCATCGTCGCGGGCCTGTCCGTGCCGCCCTTGGCTAATTCCGCCGTCGATGGCTATGCCTTCCGCTGGGCCGATCTGTCGTCCGAACCACAGACCGCCTTCACCCTGGCCGGGCGCGCGGCGGCGGGCCACCCTGCACAGACGGCGCTGGGCCCGCAGCAGGCGTTGCGCATCTTCACCGGCGCCCCACTGCCGGACGGGGCGGATACCGTGATGATGCAGGAAGATTGCCGCCTGTCCGACGATGGCGGCACCGTCTTTCTGCCCGCCGGGCTGAAGCGCGGCGCCAATGCCCGCAGCGCGGGCGAGGATGTGGCGGCGGGCGATACCATCCTTGCCCCCGGTCAGCGGCTGCGTCCGGCGGCAATCGGCCTGGCCGCGTCGATCGGGCTGACGCGCCTGCCGGTCTATCGCCCCTTGCGGGTGGGGGTGTTTTCCACGGGCGATGAAATAGCCGATCCGCCGACGCCGCTGCGGCGCGGCCAGCAATACGATGCCAACCGCCATGGCCTGATCGCGGCATTGCAGGGGCTGGGTTGCGATCCGGTCGATCTGGGCTTGCTGCCCGACCAGGCGGCGACCATCCGTGCCACCCTGGTCGATGCGGCGGGCGCGGTGGATGCGCTGCTGACCAGCGGCGGCATGTCAGAGGGGGAGGAGGATCATGTGCGCGCCGCCATCGCCGCCGTCGGCAGCCTGCATTTCTGGCGCCTGGCGATCAAGCCGGGGCGGCCGGTGGCGCTGGGGCAGATCGGCCGGGTGCCGATCATCGGCCTGCCGGGCAATCCGGCAGCAGCGCTGGTGACATTCGCCATGGTGGCGCGTCCGGTGCTGCTGGCGCTGGCCGGTGTATCAGGCGCGGCCGGTATTTCGGGTGCGGGCTGGGACGGGCTGCGCCGTATGCCGGTCCGGGCGCGCTTTGCCTATCGCAAGAAATCCGACCGGCGCGAATATGTCCGGGTCCGCCTGCATCCGCCGGAGCCGGGCGATCCGTTCCCGCAGGCCGAACGCTATCCGCGCGATGGGGCGGGCATCCTGTCCTCCATGGTCTGGGCAGATGGCCTGGTCGAGTTGCCCGAAGATGTGACTGCCCTCGACACCGGGGTAATCGTGTCCTATGTCCCCTTGGGGGAGGTTGGGCTATGAAAATTCTGTATTTCGCCTGGATCAAGCAGCGCATCGGCGTCGGGGAAGAAACCCGCGCCCTGCCGCCGGAGGTGCGCACAGTGGCCGATCTGGTCGCCTATCTGTCTGGGCAGGGTGAGGGCTATGCCGCCGCCTTTGCCGATCCAACCGCGTTGCGCGCGGCGCTGGATCAGGATTTCTGCGATCTGGATGCCCTGCTGGCCGGGGCGTCGGAAGTGGCGCTGTTCCCGCCCGTGACCGGGGGCTGACCCATGATCCGGGTACAGCAGGCCGATTTCGATGCCGGGGCGGAAATCGCCGCCTTGCGCGCGGGCCGCACCGATATCGGCGGCATTGCCAGCTTCATAGGGCTGGTGCGCGATTTTTCCGATGGCCGCAGCGTTGGCGGCATGACGCTGGAACATTATCCCGGCATGACCGAAAAGCAGCTGGCCGCCATTGAAGCAGAGGCCCATCGCCGCTGGCCGCTGACCGCCAGTCTGGTGATCCACCGCTTCGGCCGACTGGAGCCGGGGGACAATATCGTGCTGGTGGTCACCGCCAGCGCCCATCGGCAGGCGGCCCTGGAAAGCTGTGCCTTCCTGATCGACTGGCTGAAAACCAAAGCGCCGTTCTGGAAGCTGGAAGAAACCGGCGTCGGCACCGCCGAGTGGGTCGCCGCGCGGGAGGCCGATCAGGCCGCCACCGACCGCTGGTGATCCGGCTGCCCCATCTTGGTCACGGCGTTTGACGGGGCCGCCCGCCCGCTTGCGGTTGAAAACCGTTTTGCTGTGGCGATTTCGGCGGTAGCATCCACCATCGGGGAGTGGCCCGGAAAGACACTCCAGCCGCCCAAACAAGGGCGGGGCGCCGGGCCGGAACGCTGCGGGGACGATTGCGGGGGATGGTGCCGCCATGCCAGACGTCAAAGGGGGATTCAATCAGCTTTTCCTGCGCGAGGAAGAGTTGCGCCAGGCGATGGAATTGCTGTTCTTCGCCTATCGCGATTTCACGGCCGAACCGGATGTCATTCTGGCCAAGTGGAATTTCGGGCGCGCCCATCACCGGGTGATCTATTTTGTCGGCCGGCACCCGAAAATCAGCGTCTCCGAACTTCTGGCGATCCTGAAAATCACCAAGCAAAGCCTGTCGCGCGTGTTGAGCCAGCTGATCGATGACGGCTTCATCACCCAGACCCCCGGCCTGCGCGACCGCCGCCAGCGCCTGCTGGAGTTGACCCCCAAGGGGCAGGATCTGGAACGCCAGCTGTCGGAAAACCAGCGGGCGCTGATCGCCCGCGCCTATCGGGCGGCGGGCGCCCCGGCGGTCGATGGTTTCCGCAAGGTGCTGCTGGGAATGTTGAGCGAGGAAGACCGCCGCCGGTTCCGCGCCAGTTTTGGCCCGGCTGTCGGGCCGGGGGCCGCGTCTGGTGCGGGTGCATCGCCGGTTACGCCCCAAGGTGGCGGACAGTCACCAGCCAATCGCATCGCGGCGATCCGCTAACCAAACCGATGTTCGATCCCAGTAAGCGAAAGGCTTTTGCGTAAAATTCAACCAATATGTTTGGTGATTTTGTCGCATGTAATACTCTTTGGCATGGACGGACGGTTGACCTTTTGCTCTGCAAATGGTCATTCTCTGCCATTATGACCGCAGCCGCGCCGCAGAAGACCGACGATCCCAATTCGCGCCTCATCGTATGCGCGTCGATAGATGATTTCTATCTGCAGCCAGCCCGCGCGCTGGTCGGCCAGTTGTGCCGCCCGTTCCTGGACCAGATGGTCATCACGCCGCTGGAAGTACTGTATTCAAGCCGCAACCAGATCCGTCTGGACGGGGCCGGCACGCTGCTGCGCGATGCGACCGAACGGGCCGCCGGCCTTCAGGCAAAGGTCACCGGTCAGAAAACCCATGAACGCACCCGCGAGCTTCAGGGCCTGATCGATCAGCTCATCAATCATACCCGCCAGGTCGAACAGGCAGAGCCGCCGCGCGCCTTGCGCCCCGGCGAACTGGTGCGCAGCGTCGGCGAGATCAAGGCGCAGGGCGGCCCCCAGGCCGATGCCCGCGTCTATCGCATGCTGACGGAGGTGCTCGCCGGCTCCCGCATGTGGCTGGAGAAAATAGACCGCATCCTGGGCTTGATGGAGGAAGCGGGCCGTTCCATGGCCTTGCCCTATATCGATGCCCTGCTGGGTGAAGCGATCATTTCCGATACCGCACAGGATGCGATTTTTGGCCGCCGCATGGTGCTGGAAGACCGGATCGATGATCTGTTGGATGTGCTGAAAGGCACCTATCCGCGCCGCCGCATCGGGGAAGCGCCGGAAATTGCCAAGAAGCTGATGGGGTTCCTGCAAACCCTGCCGCTGGAGGAAACCAAGCAGGCGATCGAGACGGCGGTGGTGCAGCTGCTGGCCTCGCGCAATCCGGTCGCCTCGCCCGAGATGATGTCGGAGTTGAAGGCGACCCACGCGCTGCTCGGCCGCCTGCGGCACGAGGATCGGATCATCGGCGGCCGCCGCGCGCTGGAATTCATCGACAAGCGCATGGCGCGCCTGCTGACGCAGGAAAACATCGCAGATTATATCCGCGGCGCAGCGTCGCTGCCGGAACGGCTGATTTCGCTGCTGGGCATCTATTCGGTCACCTTCGGGCCTGCCAACAAGAAGATCGTGGAAAGTTTCATCCAGCGCTATTTCGCCGACGAGGATTTCGATCGGCGGCTGGTGACGGGGGAAGGGTCGGGCGCGCACAAACTGCGCATCATCTCCAACCTCTACCGC
The DNA here is from genome assembly GCA_964428065.1 of uncultured Comamonadaceae bacterium. Classification (GTDB taxonomy): domain Bacteria; phylum Pseudomonadota; class Alphaproteobacteria; order Elsterales; family Elsteraceae; genus CAYRWZ01. The sequence continues at coordinate 6,476 of CAYRWZ010000055.1, forward strand.
GCCATTGCCGGGGCCCCACTGGGCACCCAGGAGAAGAACGCGCTGGCAGCCAAACTGTCGGCCATGCAGGCGGGCTATATCGCTCAAACCCGCATGTTTGCCACCCTGGAAAAGCAGCTGCCCAATTCGGCCAAGAAGGCCCAACATGTCATGGGCATGATCGAGGAAGGCTGCTTCATCCCGGGCGAAAACCTGGATCGCGCGCGCGCCCTGGTACAGCACTACCTGACCCGGCCCGATTTCTTTGACCGCTATTTCGATGGCGTGCCCGCCGGGGATGGCCGCAAGCAGCTGCTTCAGGAACTGAAGACCAAATTGGACAGTCTGGGCATCGCGCTGCCCGCCCGTGCCTGATCGGGGCCATGTCTGCGGATCTGGCCGATACGCCGCACATTCTGGTCGTCGATGACGATGCACGGCTGCGCAACCTGCTTCGCCGCTATCTGTCGGAAAACGGGTTCGCCGTCACGGTGGCCGCCAATGCGGCCGAGGCGCGGGGCGTGCTGGAGACCATCCGGTTCGATCTGCTGATCGTCGATGTCATGATGCCGGGTGAAACCGGGCTGGAATTCACCCGCTTCTGGAAATCGGGCGAAGCCGACCGGGCCGATCCGACGCCGGTTCTGCTGCTGACCGCCATGGGCGAGGTGGAAGACCGGATCGAAGGGCTGGAATCCGGCGCCGATGATTATCTGGCCAAACCGTTCGAGCCGCGCGAGCTGCTGCTGCGGCTGCGCAATCTGCTGCGCCGCACCGGTCCGGTGGCGCCGCCCGCGCCCAGCCCGGTCCAGGCCGATCTGCGGATGGGCGAGTTCCGCTTCGATGCAGTCCGGCAGGAATTGTGGAAAGGGGCGCTGCGCGTTCACCTGACCCCCGCCGAACAGGCCCTGCTGGCGGCCCTGGCGCGTAAACCGGGAGAGCCGATCACCCGCGACGATATGGCGGAAGCGGGGATTGCCGGTGGGCAGGCGCGCACCATCGATGTGCAAGTCACCCGGCTGCGACGGAAAATCGAACCCAATCCGCGCCTGCCGCGTTATCTTCAGACAGTGCGCGGGCTGGGGTATGTGCTGCGGCCCGATTGAGCACCCGACCGATAACCGGACCAACGGCAGGCCATGATGGTAGGCAGGGGCAGCGCATGAGTGTCGGAGTGAAACGCTTTCTGCCGCGCAGCCTGTTCGGCCGGGCGCTGATGATCATTGTCACGCCGCTGGTGCTGCTGCAGATCATCGCCACCTACATCTTCTTCGATCAGCACTGGAGCACCCTGAGCCGCCGTCTGGCCCTGTCGGTCGCGGGGGATATCGCTTTCGTGATCGAACTGTTCAACCGCCTGCCCGAACCGGCCGACCGCGATGCGTCGATGGTCAATGCCCTGCATGCCACCGGGGTGCTGTTCCGGTTCGAACCGGGGGCGATCCTGCCGCGCAGCGCAGGCGCCGCCGGGCGGACCAGCGATGGCCAGGGCGTGATCCTGGGCAATTCCGTGGTCGGGGAATTTCTGGCCCGCGCCCTGGAAGACCGGGTGCGCCGGCCCTATCGCATCGACGATGATAGCGACGACCGGTCGATCCTGATCGCAGTGCAACTGTCCGATGGGGTACTGACGGCCACCGTGTCGCGCAAGCGGCTGTTCAGCGCCACCACCTATGTCTTCATTCTGTGGATGGTCGGATCGTCGCTGATTCTGTTCGCTGTCGCCGCCACCTTCATGCGCAATCAGGTGCGGCCGATCCAACGGCTGGCCGATGCGGCGGAACGGTTCGGCAAGGGGCTGGACCTGCCGCCCTTTAAGCCGGAAGGGGCCACAGAAGTCCGCCGGGCGGCGCTGGAATTCAACCGGATGCGCGAACGCATCACCCGCCAGATCCAGCAGCGCACGGAAATGCTGGCCGGGGTTAGCCACGATCTGCGCACACCCCTGACCCGGCTGAAACTGGCGCTGGCCATGATGCCGGAAACCGAGGATATTCAGGACGCCCGCAGCGATGTGGTGGAAATGGAGCGGATGCTGGAGGCCTATCTGGCCTTCGCCCGGGGGGAGGGGAGCGAGGCCGCGCGCGATACCGACATCACCGCACTGGTGGAGGAAGTGGCCCAGAATGCCCGCCGCCAGGGCACGCGGGTCACGGTTGACCTGCCGGAGGATCTGCACCTGACCGTGCGCCCCAATGCGCTGAAGCGGGCGATCACCAATCTGGTGTCCAATGCCTGCCGGCACGGCCACCGTGTTCACCTGTCCGGGGCGGTGGGGCCGCGCGGCTTCGAGCTGGATATCGACGATGACGGCCCCGGCATTCCCGACGACAAGCTGGAAGAAGTGTTCCGCCCGTTCCGGCGGCTCGACAGCGCCCGCACCAGCGGCCATGGCGGGGTTGGCCTTGGCCTGACCATCGCGCGCGATCTGGTGCGCGGCCATGGCGGCGATGTGGTGCTGGCCCGCAGTCCACTGGGCGGCCTGCGGGCGCAGATCACACTCCCCGGCTAGGCCCCCCGGTTAAGGGGGGCGGCTAGGGAGCTGGCCGGTTACATCACCTTGATGGCGGGTGCCGCCCGCTGGGCGCCGCCCAGTTTGGCCAGCACGCGGCTGGCAATCGCCTTATAGGTCTGCGCATGGCCGCCATCCGGCTGACTGACCGTGATCGGCTGCCCGCCGTCCGAGGTTTCGCGGATCACGGTGTCCAGCGGCAGTTCGCCCAGGAAATCGACCCCCAGCCGTTCTGCCTCCCGATGGGCGCCGCCATGGCTGAAAATCTCGCTCCGATGGCCGCAGTTCGGGCACAGGAAATAGGACATGTTCTCGACAATGCCCAGCACCGGCACATCGACCTTGCGGAACATGTTCAGCCCCTTGCGGGCATCCAGCAGGGCAATGTCCTGCGGGGTGGACACGATCACTGCCCCGGACAGCGGCACCCGCTGCGCCAGGGTTAGTTGCGCATCGCCGGTGCCGGGCGGCATATCCACCACCAGCACATCCAGCTCGCCCCAATCGACATCGCGCAGCATCTGCTCGATCGCGCTCATCACCATCGGGCCACGCCAGATCATCGGCGTATCCTCGGGCACCAGAAAGCCCATCGACATCACCTTGATGCCGTAATTTTCCATCGGTTGCAGCACCTTGCCGTCATGGCTGGTCGGCCGGCCCGAAATGCCCATCATGCGCGGGGCGGACGGGCCATAGATATCGGCATCCAGCAGGCCAACGCGCTGCCCCAGCGCCTTCATCGCCAAGGCGAGATTGACCGAGGTGGTCGATTTCCCCACCCCGCCCTTGCCCGAGGCGACCGCGATGATCGCTTTCACCCCCGGCACCAGCGGGCGCTGGCCGGCAGGGGCGGCGCCCTGTTGGGCCGCCGGGGTGCTTCCGGGGCCTGCACCTTTCTGCGGCGCGCGTTCCGCCGTCAGCACCGCCGTGACCGACAGCACGCCCGGCAGGGCATTGACCGCCTTTTCGGCCGCCTTGCGCAGCGGCTCCAGATGCGGGCCGCGCTTCGGGTCCACCTCGATGCTGAAGCCGACATGGCCAGTCTTGACCACCAGGCCGCTGACCATGCCAAGCGTGACGATATCCTGGCCCCGGTCGGGATCCGTGACGCCCTTCAATGCCGCCAGCACGGCCTGCTCGGTGACTGCATTGGGGCCTTCGCCCGGACCGGTTCCGCTCGCCATGCTTGAATTCTCCTCGATTTCTCCAATATCCGACTGGCACAGTCCCCGCCCACGGTGGGTGTTGGGGCGGGTGCGCACTAGCCGGATGCGTCGGTGTCATATACGGTTGCCGCGCGCGCTTGCAAAGGGCGGTGTGTCAGATAAGGCGGCCATCGGCCGGGTAACAATCAACGGGGATGCTAGTTGAGGACAATGCCAGTGCAAACAGAAAGCATGCAGACACACGGCATGATGGCAAAACGCCGCAGATTTTGGCCGGTCGCCTGGCTGATGAGTGGCCCCTGGGGCGGCGGTGGCTCAGGTGGAGGTTCCGGGGGGGGCGGCAATGGCGGCAGCCCCTGGGGCAATGGCGGTTCCGGTAACGGTCCTGGTGGCGGTTCCGGCGGTGGCTCAGGGGGAGGGCGCGGCCGCGGCCCCGGACGCGATGGCGACGAGATCCCCGATATCGAAGAACTGCTGCGCCGCAGCAAGGATATGCTGCCCGGCGGCTTCAACGGCCTGGGCGGCCTGAAAGGCGCGGCGGCGATTGCCCTTGTGGTGGTGGCCGGCTGGCTTGCCACCGGCTTCTACCGGGTGGAACCCGACCAGCAGGGTGTGGTGCTGACCTTCGGCAAATGGACCGGTAGCAGCGGCCCGGGCCTGCATTGGGCCATGCCGTCGCCGATCCAGTCGGTAATCAAGGTATCCGTCACCCGCGACAACAGCATGACGATCGGCGGGGTGACTGCCGCCGCAGCGCGGGGTGCGACGGCCGGGGATGGCGGCACCTCCATCATGTTGACCGGGGATGAAAACCTGGTCGAAGCGCAGTTCAACGTGCTGTGGCAGATCAAGGATGCTGGGCAGTTTCTGTTCACGTCCCGCGATCCGGAAGGGCTGCTGCGCATCGCCGCCGAAAGCGTGATGCGCCAGAATGTCGGTCAGACCCCGATCCAGCAGGCCTTGACCGAAGGCCGCGGCCGGATCGAACAGAATACCCAGGCCCAGCTGCAGGCGCTGCTCGACAGCTATGGCGTCGGTATCAATGTCCGGCAGATCCAGCTGACGTCGGTCTCGCCGCCGCGTCAGGTGGTCGATGCCTTCACCGATGTGCAGAACGCCCGCACCGACCGGGAGCGGCTGCGCAATGAGGCCCAGGCCTACCGCAACGATATCCTGCCCCGCGCACGCGGTGAGGCCCAGCGCCTGCTGCAGGAAGCCGAAGCCTATCGGGAGGAAGTGGTGGCCCGCGCCTCGGGTGATGCCAACCGTTTCCTGGCGGTGTACGAGGCCTATCGCGCCAGTCCGGGCGTGACCACCCAGCGCATTTATATCGAAACCATGGAAGAAGTGCTGCGCAACGCCCAGAAAGTGGTGATCGATCCCAAGACCGGGGCCGGCACCCAGGGCGGCGTTGTGCCCTATCTTTCGCTGCCGCAGCTTCAGGGCCGTGGCGCCGTGCAGCCCAATCCTGCCCAGGGAGCCCCGCGATGAGCCCCCGTCTGTTTATCCTTCTGATCGCCCTTGCCGTCATCGGCTATGCCGGTCTCAGTTCCTTGTTCATCGTTCAGCAGAACGAACAGGTGCTGGTCACGCAGCTGGGCAATCCCGTGCGCGTGGTGCGGGAGCCCGGCCTGAACGTGAAGATGCCGTTCCTGCAGGATGTCCGCCGGTATGAAAAGCGGCTGATCGATGTCGATCCGCCGGCGGAACGGGTGTTGCTGGGCGACCAGCGCCTGGTCGATGTCGATGCCTATGCGCGCTATCGCATCATCGATCCGCTGGCCTTCTATCAGGCCGTGCGGGACGAGCCGACCGCCCGCCGCAACATGACCAGCATCATCACCGCCAGCATCCGCCGGGTTCTGGGCGGCCGCGATACCTCGCTCACCACTCTTCTGTCGGATGACCGCGAACGGGTGATGGCGGAAATTCAGCGCGAAGTGACGGAAAAGACCCGCACCTATGGCGTTGAAGTGGTCGATGTCCGTCTGGGCAAGGCCGAACTGCCGCCGGAAACCAGCCAGGCGATCTTCAACCGCATGCGCTCTGAACGCGATCGGGAGGCGAAGGAGGCCCGCGCGCAGGGCCAGGAGCAGGCCCAGGAAATCCGGTCGCGCGCGGATCGCGAGCGGACGGTTCTGCTGGCCGAAGCCCAGCGCGACGCCCAGCAGATCCGCGGTGAAGGCGATGGTCGGGCGATCAAGATCTATGCCGATGCTTTCGGCAAGGATCCGCAATTCTTCGCCTTCTATCGGTCGATGCAGGCATACCGCACCGCGATTACGCCGGGGGATACGTTGATCTTGTCGCCGGAAGCGGAATTCTTCCGGTATCTTGATCGCACGGCGCGATAGTCTTTAACCAAACATCAATCGGCAAGGCGGCCCGCCCCAGTGCGGGCCGTTTCGCTTTTTCCTTTGTCATACAAAGGGATCGGCTGGCCCCCCGACCTTGAATCCCGATTGAAAAAGCGCCCCGAATCGTAAATAAGTATTGGGAGTTTTCCACAGAAGCGGACCTGTTCGTGAGCCTGATCCGATCCATCATCGACTTCCTGTCGGTGGAAGAGCGCGTGGCCCCGCCGCCGGTGCGGCGGGCACCGGATGCGTGCGCCACCTGCAAGCACTGGATCGGCCCCGACGCCCTGACCACCAAGGTGGTTCCCAGCGCCCGCGCGATCGCCTGGGCGAAGGACGGGGGCTTTGGCCGCTGCACCGCCCCCTCGGCCGGCACCCATGAGCGCGGGGAAACCAAACGCTTCACCCTGCCCAACGACAGTTGCGGCCAGTACGCGAAAAAGGTCACCGCCGCCGGTTAGGCGCATGACCGTTCGGCCTTGACTGTCGTATTTGCACCACATTTCGGGCGATAGTTGATAGCGTGATCCTCTGGACTTTTTCAGGGCAATGCCGACATCTGTGGCAGCGCCCATTTTCCTTGAGCTACGGAGCCGTCAACCGATGACCGGATCATTCGACCTTTCCTCTTTCCGTCTGACGAAGACGATCCAGGCCCTTGCGGTTGCAGCGCTGGTGGCAGTGCCGATGATATCGGTCGTGCCGCAGCCCGTTGCCGCAGCGTCGGCCCCCGACAGTTTCGCCGATCTGGCCGAACGCCTGTCCCCGGCGGTGGTCAACGTCTACACCACGGCGACGGTGACCCAGCAGCAGAGCCGCAACCCGCTGGAGGAGTTCCAGCTGCCGCCCGGCTCGCCGTTCGAGGAGTTTTTCCGCGACTTTCTGCCCCGCCAGGGCCGCCCGCAAGATCGCGGTCAGCAGCAGCGGCGGCGTCAGAATTCGCTGGGGTCGGGCTTCATCATCGATCCGGCGGGCTTCATCGTCACCAATAACCACGTGATCGACGGGGCGGATGAGATCAATGTCCGCCTGGCCGACAATACCGAATTGCCCGCCAAGCTGATCGGCCGCGATCCGCGCACCGATCTGGCCTTGCTGAAGGTGGAAAGCAGCCGCGCGCTGCCCGCCGTGCCCTGGGGCGACAGCGACAAGATGCGCGTGGGCGACTGGGTGATGGCGATCGGCAACCCGTTCGGCCTGGGCGGAACGGTGACCGCCGGGATCGTGTCGGCCCGCAACCGCAATATCCAGGCCGGCCCGTATGATGATTTCATCCAGACCGATGCCTCGATCAACCGGGGCAATTCTGGCGGCCCGATGTTCAACCTCAAGGGCGAAGTGGTGGGGGTGAATTCGGCCATCTACTCCCCCAATGGCGGCAGTGTCGGCATCGGCTTCGCCATCTCCGCCAATCTGGCCCGTCCGGTGATCGAACAGCTGAAGAATGGCGGCGCGGTCAAGCGCGGCTGGATCGGCGTCCGCATCCAGTCGGTGACCGACGAGCTGGCCGAAGGCTTCGGGCTGAAGAAGGCACGCGGCGCGCTGATCGCCGGGGTGGATGAAACTGGCCCGGCGGCTAAGGCGCAGATCCGCGCGTCCGACATTATCCTGAAGTTCGACGGCAAGGAGATCGCCGATTCCACCCGCCTGCCGCGCGTCGTGGCGGAAACCCCGATCGGCAAGCCGGTCGATGTGGTGGTCTGGCGCGATGGCCGCGAGCAGACCCTGAAGCTGACCGTCGCCGAGTTGAAGGACGAACCGCAGGTGGCCGCCCGCACGGCCGCCCCGCCCGCCGCCGCTTCGGCTGCGATCAAGGCGCTGGGCCTGCAGCTGGGCACGCTTGATGACAAGGCGAAGGAACGCTTCGGCCTGACCGGCGATCCCAAGGGCGTGCTGGTGACCGAGGTGGACCCCAACGGCCCGGCGGCGGAAAAGGGCGTGCGTCCCGGCGATCTGATTGTCGAGATCAATCAGGAACCGGTGCGGAACGCAGATGATGTCGCCGCCCGGATCAAGGCCGCCCGCGACGGTGGGAAGAAAACGGTCCTCTTGATGCTGGACCAGAAGGGCGATACCCGCTTCGCCGCAGTGCGCATCGACGGCTGATCGGGCCCGGTATCCCATAAACAAAAACCCCATCCCGGCCGGGATGGGGTTTTTTTGTTTCAGGATTGGGGTGCCGCTCAGGTCCGGCGCAGCCCGCAGGTGTTGGTGCCGATCAGCCAATAGAGCGGGCAGAAGCCAACCAGCGCCGTGCCAATCGGAATCACGCCGATCACGGCCAGCCAGCGCAGATTGCCTTCCAGCACGAAATAGCTGGCCAGAATGGCAAGGCCGAGCAGAACCCGGATCACCCGGTCCACAGTGCCGATATTTTTCATGATCTTGTCCTCCGATACGGCCCGCGCCATGCCCAGGTCGATACTTGACGCAGGTTGATACTTGCGAAAGTACGAAGATAAATTATCTTTGGGAAGTGACATCGAAGGGATGCGACACCATGACCATCAGTGGAACCCCTATGGATTGGGTCTTGGGTGCGGCGGGCGGCGCGCTGATCGGGCTGGCTGCCCTTGTCTTGATGGCCCTGTCGGGGCGGATCGCCGGCATCAGCGGGATTCTGGGCGGGGTGCTCGACCGGTTCGGCCCGATGCGGGTTGCCGTGCCGGACCTGGCGTGGCGCCTGGCCTTTCTGGCCGGACTGCTGCTGGCCGGCCCACTGGCGATGCTGACCCTGGATTACGATCCGGCGCCGCTATCCGCCCCAGCCTGGCTTCTGGCGCTGGCGGGCGGGCTGGTCGGCCTTGGCACCCGCATTGGCTCGGGCTGCACCAGTGGCCATGGCGTTTGCGGGCTGGCGCGGTTTTCCGCCCGGTCGCTGGTGGCGGTGATCGTGTTCATGGCTGTGGCGGCGGCAACGGTTTTCGCCACCCGGCACTTGGGATGGGGAGGCGTGGCATGACGGGCGCTCGGTACACAGGACAGCACACAGGACTGGCCATCGGCGGCGCTGCGCTGGCTGGGCTGATCTTCGGGGCGGGGTTGCTGCTTTCAGACATGGCGAACCCGGCGCGCGTTCTGGCCTTTCTGGATCTGGCCGGAGCCTGGGACCCGACGCTGGCCTTCGTCATGGGCGGCGCGCTGCTGGTGACCGCGCCGGGCTATGCCCTGCTGCGCCGCCGGGGCTCCACGCTGGGCGGGCAAGCGCTGTCCTGGCCGACCCGGACCGATATCGACCGCCCGCTGGTGCTGGGTGCGGCCCTGTTCGGCCTCGGCTGGGGATTGATCGGCCTGTGCCCCGGCCCGGCGCTGGTCGGGCTGGGCGGGGCGGTGATCAGCCAGTCCTGGAACTGGCTGATCTTCGCCGGCGGCATGATCGCTGGCAGCCTGGCCTATCGGTTCGTGCGTTAATATTCCCGGCCGATATCCACCAGTCCGGCCACCGGCCGCCCGGCGTGGAAATCGGCCAGCGCGGCGCGGATCTGCGCCACCGTTTCGTCGGGCAGGGTGGCGGCGGAAATATGCGGGGTGACGATCACTTTCGGATGCCGCCAATAGCGGTGATCGGCGGGCAGGGGTTCAACCGCGAACACATCCAGCATCGCCCCGCGCAAATGGCCGCGATCCAGCGCCGCCAGCAGGGCGTCATCATCGATCAATGCCCCGCGCGCCAGATTGACCACCGCAGCCCCTTGGGGCAGCAGGGCCAGCCGCTCTGCGTTCAACAGCCCGCGCGTTGCCCCGGTCAGGGGCAGCAAGACAATCAGAATGTCGCTTGCCGCCAGGAAGCCTGGCAAGGCTGCGTCGCCGGCATGGCTGCTCACGCCGGGGATCTGCTTGGGCGTACGGCTCCACCCGGCGACCGGGAACCCGAAGAATAGCAGCCGTTCCGCCACCACCTGCCCCAGGGTACCAAGGCCCAGGATGCCGATCCGCGTCTCCCGGCAATCGGTAATGCCACCCATCCGCCATTCGGCCCGGCGCTGCTGATCGGCATAAAGATCGAAGCGGCGATGGTAATGCAGCGCGGCATAGGCGGCATATTCCGCCATCTGCCGCCCCATGCCGCCATCCACCACCCGGATCAGGGGCAGGTGCCGGGGAAAATCCGCCAGGGACAGAAGCCGGTCCACCCCCGCGCCCAGATTGAACACCGCCTTCAGGTTTGGCAGGCGCGGAAAAACCCCCGCCGGCGGGTTCCAGGCCAGGGCATATTCGATCCGGTCCAGCGCGGCGTCATCGGGCCAGACCTGAAGCGCAACCCCCGGCATCTGCCGCTGCAATTCCTGTTTCCAGCGGTCGGCCTTGCCTGGGGTGATGAACAGCAGGCGGTCGGGCAGGGGGGCGGGCAGGGGGGAACCTGTCATGGATTTTCTCATGCCCGGGCAAAGACGGTGGTCATATCCTTGAAGGTTTTGAATTCCAGGCAGTTGCCCGATGGGTCGCGCACAAAAAAGGTGCCTTGTTCACCCGCCTCGCCGGCAAAGCGGACATAGGGTTCGATCACGAAATCGCACCCGGCAGTGCGCAGTTTTTCCGCCAGCGCCTCCCAGTCCGGCCAGGCCAGGATCGCCCCGAAATGGCGCACCGGCACCCGCTTGCCGTCCACCTCGTTGCGCGCCACATCGGCCAGCTCGTCCGGCGCGATATGGGCGGAAATCTGATGGCCGAAGAAATCGAAATCGATCCAGGTTTCGGCTTCGCGCCCGACACCGCAGCCCAGCAGCCCGGCATAGAAGCCGCGGGTTGATTCGATGTCGAGAACGGGAAAGGCAAGATGGAAGGGCGGCATGGGCGGATGACTCCCTGACGATATTGAACTGTGTGAATGAACGAGTCTTGCCGCCCCGGGCCGGTGGCTGCAATGCCAATCTTGACGTCCGGCTTGCTGTACGGGCATGCCGCCCCATCCTTTTTGCCGGTCGGGCCCAATCGTGCCCGCCGACCGCTGCGGCACTTATTGCCAGGCTTCGGCCTGCGCACTATGGTGCAGCCTCGTTTGCAAGGTGACCCTGTCCAATGACCGATCTCAGCCATATCCGTAACTTCTCCATCATCGCCCATATCGACCATGGCAAATCGACCCTGGCCGACCGGCTGATCCAGTTTTGCGGCGGCCTGTCCGACCGCGAGATGAAGGAGCAAGTGCTCGACAATATGGAGATCGAGCGCGAACGCGGCATCACCATCAAGGCGCAGACCGTGCGCCTGTCCTATAAGGCCAAGGATGGCAAGACCTATCAGCTGAACCTGATGGACACGCCCGGCCATGTCGACTTCGCCTACGAAGTCAGCCGCAGTCTGGCCGCCTGCGAAGGCTCCCTTCTGGTGGTCGATGCCAGCCAGGGCGTGGAGGCGCAGACCCTGGCCAATGTCTATCAGGCGCTG
>CAYRWZ010000056.1:0-877 GCA_964428065.1 uncultured Comamonadaceae bacterium
GCGCGCTGGGCGTCCATTTCCTCCTTGATCTTCTTGCCCATGGCGCGGCGCAGCAGATCCGCCCCGCCCAGGGTATAGCCGGACAGCACCTGGGCAATCTGCATGACCTGTTCCTGATAGATCATGATGCCATAGGTTTCCTTCAGGATGCCTTCCAGCTTGGGATGCAGATAGTCCGGCTCCTCCTTGCCGTGTTTGCGGGCGATGTAGCTGGGGATATTGTCCATCGGGCCGGGGCGGTACAGCGCCACCACGGCGATCAGATCTTCGAGCCGGTCGGGCGTCATGTTGCGCAACACGTCGCGCATGCCCGAACTTTCCAGCTGGAACACGCCCGACGCATCGCCCCGGCCCAGCATCTCATAGGTTTTGGCATCGTCCAGCGGCAGGTTGGACAGATCGATCTGCACGCCGCGCCGTTCGATTAGCTGCACCGCGCGCACCAGCACGGTCAGGGTTTTCAGGCCCAGAAAGTCGAACTTCACCAGCCCGGCCTGTTCGACATATTTCATGTTGAACTGGGTGACCGGCATGGTGGAGCGCGGATCGCGGTACAGCGGCACCAGCCGGTCCAGCGGCCGATCGCCGATCACCACCCCGGCGGCATGGGTGGAAGCATGGCGGTACAGCCCTTCCAGCTTCAGGCCAATGGCGATCAGACGGGCGACCTGCTCATCCTCCTCCTGCATCCGCTGCAGGATCGGCTCCCCCGCCACGGCCTGTTCCAGCGTCACCGGATTGGCCGGGTTGTTGGGCACCAGCTTGCAGATCTTGTCCACCTGGCCATAGGGCATTTCCAGCACCCGGCCAACGTCGCGCAGCACGGCGCGCGCCTGCAATTTACCGAAGGTGATGATCTGCGCCACCCGGTCATGCC
>CAYRWZ010000056.1:994-17279 GCA_964428065.1 uncultured Comamonadaceae bacterium
GAACAGCAGACCGAAGCGCAGGGGATCCAGATCGGTGATGGTCAAAGCCCAGGCGACCACCGACCCGGCGCCTGATCCGCGCCCCGGCCCCACCGGAATCCCCTGTTTTTTCGCCCACTGGATGAAGTCGGCGACGATCAGGAAATAGCCGGGAAAGCCCATTTTGATGATGACGTCCAGCTCGAACGCCAGCCGTTCCCGATAGGGCGCGGCCAGCGCCTCCCGCTCCTCCGCGCTCATCCCTGGCTGATAGACCCCGGCTTCCAGCCGCGCGTCCAGCCCTTCCCCCGCCATGCGGGTCAGGATTTGCGGCTCGCCCTCGCCGGTATCGTCGCCAAAGGCGGGCAGGATCGGTTTGCGCAAGGTCGCCCCGATGGCGCAGCGCCGGGCGATCACCAGGCTATTGTCCAGCGCCTCCGGCAGATCGGCGAACAGGGCGCGCATTTCCGCCGGGGATTTCAGGTAATGCTCCGGCGTCAGGCGGCGGCGCTGATCGGTCGAAACCGTCGCCCCTTGAGCGATGCACAGCAGCACGTCATGGGCTTCGTAAAAGCCGGGATCGGCGAAATAGACATCGTTGGTGGCAACCAGCGGCACATCATGGCGATAAGCCAGATCCAGCAGCCCCGGTTCGATCCGGTCTTCCACCGGCAGGCCGTGGCGTTGCAACTCGATATACAGCCGGTCGCCGAAAATCGCCTTCAGCCGCAGCAGCACGGCCTCGGCCGCAGCGGCCTGACCATCGGCCAGCAACCGCCCCAGCGGGCCGGACGGGCCGCCGGTCAGGCAGATCAGCCCGGCATTGTGCTGTTCCAGCAGGTCGATAGAAAATTGCGGCACCTCATGGCTTTCGGTCTGCATGAAGGCATGGGACAGCAAAGCCAGCAGCGAATCGTAACCGGTCTGGTTCTGGCACAGCAGCACGATCTGATCCGGCGGCGCGGCCAGACCGCCCTGGGTGGACGCCGATTCCGATACCGCCGACTCCTTCGCCGACAGTGTTTCCGTGCCGATGCGGCGCAGATTGGCCTGTGCACCCATGATCGGCTGCACCCCGGCCTCCATCGCCGCCTGGGTGAATTCGATCGCGCCGAACAGATTGCCGCTATCGGTCACCGCAAGGGCGGGCATCCCCTGCTTGGCCGCCAGCTTGACCAGATCCTTGACCTTCAGCGCCCCTTCAGACAGCGAATAGGCCGAATGAACCCGCAGATGAACGAAATCGGCGTGGGCGACAGCGGTGTCGGACATGGCGCAGACCCCTTTCCGCTAGGCGGCCAGAACCGCACCCAGACGCGGATCGCGATAGGTACGGATCGCCAGACGCGCGCCTAGGGACAGCAATTCCGCCTCGGCCAGGGTGGTGGCGAGGCCCACCACCTCGATCCCGGCGGCGCGGGCGGCGGCGATGCCGGTCGCTGAATCCTCGAACACCAGCGCCTCATGGGGGGCAAGGCCCAGGCGCTCCAGCGCCAGCAGATAGGGATCGGGGGCGGGCTTGCCGCGCGCCACATCCTCCGACGCGACCGAGGTGGTCAGGTACGGCGCAAGGCCGATGGCATCGGCCACATGCACGGCATTGGCGCGCGGGGCATTGGTGACGACAGCCAGGCGCAGGCCCGCGCCGTGGGCCGCGCCCACCACATCCATCAGCCCGTCGATCGGATCCAGCACGGGGAAGCGGCGGCGGAACTCCGCCTCCTTGTCATCGCCGAAGCGCAGACACTCCTCCCGCGACTTTTCGGGGAACAGGCCAGAGACAATGGTTTCGTTCAGCTTACCCATGATTCTGGCCCGATAAAAGGCATCATCGACGGTAAAGCCATGGGGGGCCAGAACATCGGCCCAGACGTGCAGGTGCAGATGGTCGCTTTCGACCAACGTGCCATCCATATCGAACAGAAGCGCTTTCAGCATGATCGGCGCATCCTGCCCGGAATGGTGCGAGATGGCAATCGGGCCAATGGGGGCAATGGGTTAATCACAGCAATCTGGGCTATCGGGGTAATCGCGGCGGTCGCGGCAATCTTGTCCTGCTGACAATCGGTCGATTTACATGGCGGCAGAAGACCCCTAGCGTCGCAGACAATCGTGTCGGAGGTTAATGATGCCCCTTGCCCATATCTGTCTTGCCATATTGGTTGCCGCAATTTGGGGCTTCAACTTCGTCGTCATCAAGATCGGCTTGCAGGATTTCCCGCCGCTGCTGTTCTGCGCGCTGCGCTTTGCCCTGGCCGCCCTGCCGCTGTTGAGCTTCCGCTTTCCCCGGCCAGTTGCCTGGCGCTGGATCATCGGCATCGGCACCATGCTGGGGGTGGTGAAATTCGGCCTGCTGTTCATTGGCATGAAGATCGGGATGCCTGCCGGGCTGTCCTCTCTGGTGCTGCAAAGCCAGGTGTTTTTCACGATCCTGCTGTCGGTCCTGCTGCTGGGGGATCGCCCGCGCCCGCTGCACTATGCCGGGATGGCGGTGGCCGTGGTCGGGCTGGTGCTGATCGCCAGCGAATTGCCCAACAGCCCGGCCGGCGGCGGCGATATCGTCACCGGCTTCATGCTGTGCATCACGGCGGCTGCTGCCTGGGGGGTGGCGAACATCCTGACCAAGAAAAGCCAGGCGAAAGACATGCTGTCGCTGACCCTGTGGATCAGCCTGGTGCCGCCCTTGCCCCTGCTGGCCCTGTCGATCCTGTTCGAAGGCGGGGTCGGCGCGGTGCAGACCGCCGTCTGGAGCATGAGCTGGCAGGGGTTTGGCGCGCTGCTCTATATCGCCGGGCCATCGACGCTGCTTGCCTTTGCCTTGTGGGGCTTCCTGCTGCGCAGCCATGCGCCCTCACGGGTAACGCCCTTCGCCCTGCTGGTGCCGATTTTCGGCCTGCTGTCCGGCAGCCTGGTGTTGGGGGAAACATTGACCCCGCTAAAATTCGCCGCCGTCGCCCTGGTGTTCACCGGCCTGGCCGTCACTGTGCTGGCCGGACATTTCGCCGCCCGCAAGGCGCGGGTGGCTTGACAGCAGATTACGCGGCCAAATACCGTGGGAAAAATTCAAAATTATGGAATAAGATGCGCGCGCCTCGATTTGGGCAATTTCTTTGGGCGAATTTCCCTGAAGGGTCAATTCCACCGGAATTTTCCGATCCCCATCCGGTTTTTGTTCTGAGAACAGCCCAGAACATGAAAGATATCTGCGTTGTGATCCCGATCACATCAAGACAACCAGATCCGATAAAACCCTATCACTATGAGATAAAACAAAATCCGAATCCGGCAAAAAAGGATATTAGAACCTGGGCTATCTGCAATCACATATATACATTGAATGTTTCCCGCCTCAGCATAACCAGCTCAAAGGGAAAAATTCTGCACGGACTATATTTTACTGACGAAGACACAAAAGGAATATTGAACGCAGTCTTGAAGGCGTTCCCAATCCTTTCTAGTGTTTCCGGCCTTGGAAGCGCCCCCTTATCCGACCAATCCACTCGGCCCCTGTACCGCGACGCGGAAATCTCTTGAACGGCACCGATTAGCCGTCTACTTTACAGGTACGGCTTCGGCCGTAGGGCATAGCCCACCCTTCAAGATGACAATCTAAACTGAAAGATTGAATGAAGGGATCAGTTGCGCTTTCGGGCGTATCCATGGGGGGCTCTGCCCCCCATATTTTTTGCCCAGCGATTACCCCCTTGCCACGATTGACTCCCGCCGGGACAGCGCCATCCTTGTGCGATCATGGATGGCGCGAATGACCTCACCCCCCTGCTGACGGAGCCGTTTGCGGGCTGGTTTGCCCGGCGCGGCTGGCAGCCCCGGCCGCATCAGCAGGCGATGCTGGCGGCGGCGCGGCGGGGCGAGCATGCGTTGCTGATCGCCCCCACCGGCGGCGGCAAGACGCTGGCGGGGTTCCTGCCCAGCCTGGTCGATCTGGCGGGGATGGCGGCGGGGGTGGCGGCGGGGCTGCACACGCTCTACATCTCCCCCCTCAAGGCGCTGGCGGTCGATATTCAGCGCAATCTGGCCGGGCCGATCGCCGAAATGGGGTTGCCGATCCGCATCGACAGCCGGACCGGCGATACCTCCAGCGCCCGGCGGCAGAAGCTGCGGGAGGAGCCGCCCCACCTGCTGATGACCACCCCGGAATCCCTGGCCCTGATGTTGAGCCAGCCGGACGCCGCGCGCAGTTTCGCCGGACTGCAAGCGGTCATCATTGACGAAATCCACGCCCTGGCAGGGACCAAGCGGGGCGATCTGCTGGCGCTGGGGCTGGCGCGGCTGCGGCGTCTGGCCCCGCGCAGCCGGCGGATCGGCCTGTCGGCCACGGTGGCTGACCCCGAAGGCCTGGCCCGCTGGCTTGGCTGCGGCGATCCGGTGACGCAGATCACCGCGCCGCCCGGTGCCGCGCCGGAGATCGATATCCTGATCCCGCCGACGCGGATGCCCTGGTCTGGCCATATGGCCCTGCACGCGCTGGAGCCGGTTTATGATCGGTTGCGCGCCTGCCGCATGGCGATCGTGTTCGTCAATACCCGCGCCCAGGCCGAACTGGTGTTTCAGGAACTCTGGCGGCTCAACGCCGATGGGCTGCCGATTGCCCTGCACCATGGCAGCCTGTCGGCCGAACAGCGGCAGAAGGTGGAAGCCGCCATGGCAGAGGGGCGGCTGCGCGCGGTGGTGGCGACATCTTCCCTTGATCTCGGTATCGACTGGGGCGATATCGATCTGGTGATCCAAATCGGCGCGCCGAAGGGCGTCAGCCGCCTGTTGCAGCGGATCGGGCGAGCCAATCACCGGATGGACGAGCCGAGCCGGGCGCTGCTAGTGCCCGCCAACCGGTTTGAGGTGTTGGAATGCCGCGCCGCGCTAGATGCCGTGGCAGCAGGCACCCTGGATGGCGGCACATTAGATGGAGCAAGCCGGGATTCGGCGGGAGAGGGGCACCCCTATCGGGGGGCGCTGGATGTGCTGTGCCAGCATATTCTGGGCATGGCCTGCGCCCAACCCTTCGCGCCCGACGATCTTTATGCCGAAATCCGCAGCGCCGCGCCCTATGCCACGCTGCCCCGGCGCGATTTTGACGATGCCCTGGCCTTTGTTGAACATGGTGGCTATGCCCTGCGGGCGTATGAGAAGTTCCGCCGCCTGTTCCCCCGGTCCGACGGCCGGATGGAGATTGCCGGAGAGGAAGCGGCCCGGCGCTATCGCATGAATATCGGCACCATTGTCGAGGCGACCAGCCTGAAGGTTCGGCTGCGGCGCGGGCCGGTGCTGGGCGAGGTGGAGGAATATTTCATCCAGGGCCTACGCCCGGGCGATACCTTCATTTTCGCCGGGCAGCATCTGCGCTTCGACAAGCTGACCCTGACCAATGTGGAGGTATCCCCGGCGGCGGGGGGCGAGCCGAAAATCCCCGCCTATGCCGGGGGGCGGCTGCCGCTTTCCACCCATCTGGCCGACCGGGTACGGGCGATTCTGGCCGATCCGCATGCCTGGGCCGCCCTGCCCGATCCAGTGCGCGACTGGCTGGATATCCAGCGCTGGCGATCCGAATGCCCCAGCGCGGACGGCTTGCTGGTGGAAACCTTCCCGCGCGGTGGCAAGCAGTTCCTGGTCGCCTATTGCTTCGAGGGGCGCAACGCCCATCAGACGCTGGGCATGCTGTTGACCCGGCGGATGGAGCGGCTGGGCCTGGGGCCGCTGGGCTTTGTCGCCACCGATTACGTGATTGCGGTGTGGAGCCTGCGCAGCCCCGGCCCGGCAGAGATCGACCAGCTGTTCGATCAGGATATGCTGGGCGACGATCTGGAGGAATGGATGGCCGAATCGGCCATGCTGAAGCGCACCTTCCGCACGGCCGCCGTGATCGCCGGGCTGATCGAGCGGCGCTATCCCGGCATGGAGAAAACCGGCCGTCAGGTCACCTTCAACGCCGATCTGATCTATGACGTGCTGCGCAAGCACGAACCCGACCATATTCTGCTGCGCGCCACCCGGCAGGATGCGGCCAGCGGCCTGTGCGATATCGGGCGGCTGGGCGATATGCTGCGCCGGGTGCGCGGCAGGATCCGCCTGCGCGCGCTGGACCGGGTCTCGCCCCTGGCGGTGCCCGTACTGCTGGAAGTGGGGCGGGAGCCGGTCTATGGCGCGGCGCTGGACGATCTGTTCGAGGAAGCCGCCGCCGACCTGATCGCCGAAGCGACCCGGATCGACCAGCCGCCCAATTTGCCAGCCCAATTGCCACTTTGACCGGCTGGGCAATCCCCGCTATCCAAGGCTTATGAGTCGATCCGCTGCCGAATCCGCCTCTGCTGCGCCCCCCGATATCAGCCTCAACGGCACGCGCCTGGTGCCGCTGCTGTCCGGTGGGCTGTACTGGCCGGACCGGCAGGTGCTGATCGTCGCCGACCTGCATCTGGAAAAGGCATCCGCCCTGGCGCGGACCGGTCAGTTTCTGCCGCCCTATGATTCCGCCGAATGCCTGACCCGGCTGGAAGCCGATCTGGACCGGCTGGCGCCGCGCAGCCTGATCGCGCTGGGCGACAGTTTCCACGATGGCGGCGGCCCGGCCCGGCTGCCCGCCCCGGATGCGGCGCGGCTGACGGCGATTGCCGGGCGGGTCGATCTGGTCTGGATCATCGGCAATCACGATCATCATGGGGCTGACCTGGCGGACGCGCCGCTCAACCTGTGGGGCGGGCGGGTGGCGGAAACCGTGACCCTCGGCCCGCTGACCTTCCGCCATGAAGCGGCGGACGGCCCCCGCGCGGGGGAGGTGTCCGGCCATTTCCACCCGAAAGCCGCCATTGTCCAGCGCGGACGGCGGCTTTCCGCCCGCTGTTTTGTCGAAGATGGACACCGGATCGTCCTGCCCGCCTATGGCACCTTCACCGGCGGGCTGGATGCCCAGGATCCAGCGCTGACCCGCCTGTTCCCGCGCGGCTTCACCGCCCACCTGATCGGCCGCCAGCGCATCCTGCCGGTGCCGCATTATCGGTTGGCCCCGTCTCCCGTCGGCCAAGGCATGCTTTAGCGCCGCCTGAAGGTTTTTCGCGCGGTCGGGTGATCCAGAGCGCCGCGCGCGCAGAATAAACAGTTACACCGACTGTTCAGACCCCTATGCTGCGGCCATTGATGACTGTTCCTCCTGCCTCTCTTCCCCCTGCCACTGCTGCCGCGCCGATGCTGGTCTGGTTCCGGCAGGATTTGCGTCTGGCCGACAATCCGGCACTGAGTGCGGCGCTGGAGCGAGCACGGAACGGCGGCGGGCCGGTCATTCCCCTGTTCATTCTGGACGAAACCCCACCGCAGCGCCCCCTGGGCGGCGCGGCGCGCTGGTGGCTGCATCACAGCCTGACCGCGCTGGCCGAAGGGCTGGCCGGGCTGGGCCTGCCGCTGATACTGCGGCGGGGTGCGGCCGAAGCGGTGCTGGATCGCCTGCTGGCGGAAACCGGTGCAGCGGCGCTGTTCTGGAACCGCTGTTACGAGCCGGGGGCGATCAGCCGTGACGCCGCCCTGAAGCTCAGCCTGAAACAGCGCGGCATGGCGGTCGAAAGCTTCAACAGCGCCCTGCTGCGGGAGCCGTGGGAGGTCAAAACCGGGCAAGGCCGGTTCTTCCAGGTGTTCACCCCCTTCTGGCGCGCGGCGCAGGCCGGGCTAACAGTGCCGCCGTGCCTGCCTGTTCCCGAACCAATTCAGCAAGCCCCGTTGACCATCGATAGCGACCGGCTGGACGATTGGGCGCTGCTGCCAACCAAGCCCGATTGGGCGGGCGGGCTGCGCGCCACCTGGACGCCGGGCGAGGCCGGGGCTCAGGCCCGGCTGGAGCGGTTTCTCGCCCATCGGCTGCGACGCTATGGCGAGCGGCGCGATCTGCCGGGGGATGAAGGTACGTCCCGCCTGTCACCCCACCTGCATTGGGGGGAGATCGGCCCGCGTCAGATCTGGCACGCGCTGATGCACCGGCTGGGCGCTGACAGCGGTCTGGCGGCGGGTGGCGAGGTGTTCGCGCGCGAACTGGGCTGGCGCGAATTCAGCCATCACCTGCTCTACCACCTGCCGCAGCTCCCAACCGACAATCTGCGCAAGGAGTTCGATGCCTTCCCCTGGCAGCCGGATGCCGCCCTGCTGGCCGCCTGGCAGCGCGGGCAAACCGGCTATCCCATCGTCGATGCTGGAATGCGCGAACTATGGCACACGGGTTGGATGCACAACCGGGTGCGGATGATCGTCGGCTCCCTGCTGGTCAAGCATCTGCTGCAGGATTGGCGGGCGGGCGAAGCCTGGTTCTGGGATACGCTGGTCGATGCCGATCTGGCCAATAACGTGGCAAGCTGGCAATGGGTCGCCGGATGCGGGGCCGATGCCGCCCCCTATTTCCGCATCTTCAACCCGGTGCTTCAGGGCGAGAAATTCGATCCCGACGGGCAGTATGTCCGCCGCTGGGTGCCGGAACTGGCCCGCCTGCCCGACCGTTATCTCCACAAACCATGGGATGCCCCGCATCCGGTTCTGCGCGATGCCGGTATCACCCTTGACACCACCTATCCCCGGCCCGTGATCGGGCTGGACCAGGGGCGGCAGCGTGCCCTTGCCGCCTATGCCACCATCAAGAAAGAGGTCGCCTGACATGCGGATTGCCATTATCGGATCGGGAATTTCGGGGCTGGGCGCGGCCTGGGCGCTGCGCCACCACGATGTGACCGTGTACGAGAAAGACAGCCGCATCGGCGGTCATTCCAATACGGTAGAAGCGCGGATCGACGGGCAGGCGGTGCCGGTCGATACCGGCTTCATCGTGTTCAACGACCGCAACTATCCAAACCTGGTCGAACTGTTCAAGGCGCTGGACGTGCCGAGCGCCCCGTCCGACATGTCGTTCGCCGTATCGGTCGATGGCGGGCGGCTGGAATATTCCGGCACCAATTTGGCCGGGCTGTTCGCCCAGCGGCGCAATCTCCTGTCCCCCGGCTTCTGGGGCATGCTGCTGGATGTGCTGCGCTTTTTCCGCGAGGCGCGCGGCGTGCTGGCGGGCGGTGCGCTGGATACCCTGACCCTGGGCGAGTTTCTGGACCAGCGCGGCTATGGCGACCGCTTCATTCTGGACCATCTGCTGCCGATGGGCGCGGCGATCTGGTCGGCCCCGCTGGCTGAAATGCGCGCCTTTCCGATGGTCAGTTTCGCCCGCTTCTTCGCCAATCACGGGTTGCTGTCGGTCAATGACCGGCCGCAATGGCGCACTGTGGTTGGCGGCAGCCGGGAATATGTCCGCCGGCTGGTCGCGGCCCTGCCGGGGTCCAATGGCGGCGGCGTGCAGATCGGCAACGGGGCGGTGGCCGTGCGGCGCGTGGCGGGCCATGCCGAAGTTCTGGACGATGCTGGGCAGATCCGCGGGTTCGACCATGTGATTTTTGCCAGCCATGCCGATCAAAGCCTGCGCCTGCTGGACGATGCCAGCGCCGAAGAACGGCGCATCCTGTCTGCCTTCGCCTTCCAGCCCAACACCGCCTATCTGCACCGGGATGCCGGGCTGATGCCGCGCCGCCGCCGCGCCTGGTCGTCCTGGAACTATCTGGCAGAAACCCGCCCGCACTCTGGCGAAGGGCTGGAAGAACGGGCGGTTTCCCTCACCTATTGGATGAACAAGCTGCAACCGCTGGCGACCGATGCCGATGTGTTCGTCTCCCTGAACCCGCTGCACGCCCCGCGCGACGAGACGATCCTGGCCGAAATCGCCTATGATCATCCGCTGTTCAACCGCGCCACCCTGGCCGCCCAGCGGGAGATTGACACCATCCAGGGCCGCAATCATGTCTGGTTCGCCGGTGCCTGGCTGGGCTATGGCTTCCATGAGGATGGGCTGCGGTCCGGCCTGGCGGTTGCCAAGGCGCTGGGTGCGCAGATTCCCTGGCCGAATACGGTGGAGCCGGCTGGCGGCACCCCGGCAAGCACCCCGGCCGAGCTGGCCGAAATCGCCGCTGCGGAATAGGATTGGCGCGGATGACCGGAACACACACGCAAGGCGACGATGCGAAGCCAGACGGGGCGCTTTATGTGGGCGAGGTGATGCATGTTCGCCTGCACCCGTTCCGCCATCGCTTTGCCTATCGCGTGTTTTCAATGTTGATCAACATTGATCAACTACCTGCCCTGTCTCAGCGTTTGCGCCTGTTTTCCCGCAACCGGTTCAACCTGTTCAGCTTCCATGACAAGGACCATGGCCCACGCGACGGTAGCCCCTTGCGCCCCTGGCTGCAGGCGGCGCTGGACCGGGCCGCCAAGGAAGGAGGCGGCATGACCTGGCCGCTGGGCCGGGTCGATCTGCACTGCTTCCCGCGCATCCTGGGCTATGTGTTCAACCCGCTGTCGATCTATTTCTGTCATGACACCGACGGGCGGCTGCGCGCCATTCTGTACGATGTGCGCAACACCTTCGGCGACAAGCATGGCTATCTGATCCCGGTCGATGCCGACCGGCCCGCCGATGCGCCGATCCGGCAATCCTGCACCAAGGGGTTCCATGTCTCCCCCTTCATGGCGAAGGAGGGCGAATATCGCTTTCGCCTGCGCCCGCCGGGGCAAACCCTGTCGATCCTGATCCGGCTGTTCCAGAACGGGCAGGAAATGCTGGTGGCAACACAGACCGGAACCCGCCAGCCGATGACCGATGCCCGGCTGCTGGCGAACTGGCTGCGCCACCCCTTGATGACCGTCAAGGTGATGGCGGCGATTCACTGGCAGGCGCTGTTCCTGTGGCGCAAGGGCGCCCCGTTCTTCCGCCGTCCCGAACCGCCGCCAGAGGCGGTGTCGATCATCCTGCCGCGTTGACGCATCGCCGATTTGGATTACTTCTCAATCTGGCGGCCGGCATGACCTTTAGGTTGATAGACGCGCGCAGTTATGACGAAATTCAGTATGATACGCTAACTTCACCGTGCCATGTGCCCGCCTGACCCAGCCCTTCCGAGCCCACCCCCGACCAGGATCGAGACCCCGATGACCGAGTCCTCCCTGGCGGCCAATGCCGCATCCCCGCTGACGACGATCATTCTCGACCCGCCGACCGCGCGGATTCCGCGCCGGGTCCGGCTGCTGATCAAGGCGACCGAGCGGTTCAAGGTCGGGCGGATCGAAATGCGCTTTCCCAATGGGCATCGCCTGATCGTCCAGGGGTGTGAGCCGGGGCCGCAGGCGATCTTTGAAATCAGGCGGATGAAGGTGTTTCGCCGGGTGCTGCTGGGCGGCCATCTGGCCTTTGCCGAAAGCTATCTGGATGGCGATTGGGACAGCCCCGATGTGGCCGACCTGCTGCATTACTTCCTGGCCAATGAACAGGCGGTCGATATCGAAGGCACCTGGCTGACCCGGCTGTTTGAACGGCTGCGGCATTTCCTCAACAGCAATTCGCGCACCGGCAGCCGCCGCAACATCGCCTATCACTATGATCTGGGGAATGCGTTTTACC
Source organism: uncultured Comamonadaceae bacterium (assembly GCA_964428065.1). GTDB lineage: Bacteria > Pseudomonadota > Alphaproteobacteria > Elsterales > Elsteraceae > CAYRWZ01. The sequence continues at coordinate 12,450 of CAYRWZ010000056.1, forward strand.
GCGAATGGCTGGACCCCAGCATGACCTATTCCTCCGCTGTATTTGCCGGCGGGGCGAATGATCTGGAAGCCGCCCAGCGGGAGAAATACAAGCGTATGGCCGATCTGGCGGGCATTGGCCCCGGCAGCCATGTGCTGGAGATCGGCTGTGGCTGGGGCGGGTTTGCCGAATATGCCATCAAGGAACGCGGTGCCACCCTGGTCGGCCTGACCCTGTCAAAAGAACAGCTTGCCTTCGCCCGCGCCCGGCTGGATCGGCAGGGGCTGGGCGACAAGGCCGACTTGCGGCTACAGGATTACCGCGATGTGACCGGCACCTTCGATGCCGTGGTCTCCATCGAGATGATCGAAGCCGTCGGGGAACAATATTGGCCCACCTATTTCTCCAAGATTTTCAATGTCTTGCGCGATGGCGGCAAGGCGGCGATCCAGGCAATCCTGATTGCCGATCACCGTTATGACACCTATGTCGGTAGCCCGGATTTCATCCAGCGCTATATCTTCCCCGGCGGCATGTTGCCATCGCCCGGCCGGATGCGCGATCAGGTGACGCGCGCCGGGCTGAAATGGCTGGAAGATCACGGCTATGGGCTGGATTACGCGCGCACGCTGCGCGACTGGCTCAACCGTTTCGATGCCGCCTGGCCGCGCATCCTGGGCCACGGCGAAAGCGCCGCCAACGGCACCCTGGCCTTTGACGAACGCTTCCGCCGCATGTGGCGATACTATCTCTATTATTGCGAAGCGGGCTTCCGCTTCGGCTCCATCGACGTGCGGCAGGTTGGGCTACAGCGTTAAAGGAAAAGATAGTTTAGCTGTGTCAGTTGGGCCTTGTTGACGCCCAGCAACGTCATGCTGTCGCCATTGCCAAGGTCGATGCGCACACCGCCCGCGATATCGGTGCCGCGGGCGGCAACCCCGGCGGCGCTGGTCAGCCCTAGGGCGGCATTTGTTGTCAGTTGCAGGGTATCGACGCCGATTTCGAAATCGGCCACCGTATCGGCGCCCAGCGACTGGATGAAGCGGTCCGCCCCACCATTGCCGACCAGCAGATCGGCATCGCGCGCGCCGAACAGGGTATCTGCCCCCTCCCCGCCATAAAGGGTATCGTCGCCCAGGCCGGCATAAAACAGATCCGCCCCGGCATCGCCGAACAACAGATCGTTCAGCACCCCGCCATAGACCTGATCGTCCCCGGTGCCGCCGCTGACGGTATCGATCCCCTGGCCGCCGCGCAGCGTATCCGCCCCATCGCCGCCGAAGATGGTATCATTGCCGGCATTGCCTTGCAGATCGTCATTGCCGGTATCGCCCAGCAGCGAATCGTTGCCGTCGCCGCCGATCAGCACATCCTGCCCTTCATAGCCGCGCAGGTAATCGTTCTGCCCGCTGCCGACCACCCGGTCGTCAAGACGGCCGCCGATATCGACATTGCCGTTGATATCGCCGTTGCGCGTGCCGTAGAGCGAGCGCACCGCGTTGATGTCGTCAGGCCGCAGGCCCAGCACATCGGGATTGTAGATCGGATTCATCAAGGCGATGGAGCTGGCCAGCGGTTCGTGATCCAGGCCCAGGACATGGCCGAATTCGTGCATCGCCACGGTCTGGAAATTGATCGCCTCGATATCGTTGGTGGCATAGGTCCAGCTCTCCACCGGCTCGAACTTGGCATCGCCCGTCGTGGCAAGACCGGTTTCGGTGAAATAGGCCGACCCGGCGACGGCAAGGGTGCCCGATGGGCCGTCGATCGTCCCGGTTCCGACCAGCACCTTGGCGCCGGTCGCATCAGCGGTGTAAACGAAATCGATATTGCCCACCACTTCGAACGCATCCAGGGCGCGCTCTACCTCCAGCGTATAGGTGGACTGGACGAACCCGCCGCCATCGGGCGTGGCCGTCTTGTTCACATCATAGGACCAGGGAATGACCGCAACACCGTCGGTCATCGGATAACGATAGCCGAGCGTAGCGAATGGGGCCGAGGCCTGGCCATCCGGTTCGGTAGAAAAGCCGGCGAACATTGACCCCTTGGCAACACAGACATAACACATGGTAACCCCACTCAAAACGCGATTAATTTCTTCATCATGCAATCATTTGTTGGAATGGTAAAGCCGATCCACGAAAGACACGGACCAGGATCAATCCGATAGGCGGCATCCTGCGTATCGATAGGTATGCATGATCCCAAACCACCCGCAAGCAACAACGCCCACGGCGCAGCGCCGCCGCTGCCGCCCCTGCGCCTGACCGGCTTTGGTCTGCTGGCCTTGCCGCTGGCGGCGCTGGGGATTCCGCTGTTCATCCTGCTGCCTGCGGTCTATGCCGATGATCTGGGCCTGGGCTTTGCCGCCGTCGGGACCGCGCTGCTGCTGGCCCGCCTGTCCGATGCGGCGACTGACCCGCTGGTCGGCTGGCTGTCGGACCGGGTGCGGCTGCCGGGCGGCTGGCGGCGGCCGTGGATTGTGCTTGGCACCGGATTGGCGATGGCGGCGGTGGCGGCGCTGTTCCTGGTCGATGGTGCTGCGCCGCCCAGCCTGACTTATCTTTTATGGTGGAGCGTGCTGCTCTATTTCGGCTGGACCCTGATGCAGGTGCCCTATACCGCCTGGGCGGTCGATCTGTCGGGCGAGTATCACGAGCGCACCCGGGTCATGGGCTATCGGGAAGGGTTTGTGGTGGTTGGCACTGTGCTGGCGGTCGCCCTGCCCAGCCTTTTGGGCCTGTCGGGCGTGGCGGCGCTGAATGCCGTAGGCTGGGGCCTGCTGGTGTTGTTTCCCCTGGCGGCGGCCATCACCCTGCTGAGTGTGGCCGAACCGGTGCGGACGGCAGTGCAGCCCGGTCATGAAGCCGGTCGGGCGATCGGCTGGCGCGCCGGGGGGCGGTTGCTGCTGGCCAACCGGCCGTTTTTGCGGCTGCTGCTCGGCTATTTCCTGAACGGTCTGGCCAACGGCCTGCCGGCCACCCTGTTCATTCCCTTCGTTACCTATCGGCTGGGCCAGCCCGATTGGGCCGGGCCGCTGTTGCTGGTGTATTTTCTGGCCGGGCTGCTGTCGGTCCCGGTCTGGCTGCGCCTTAGCCGCCGGATCGGCAAGCATCGCGCCTGGTGCTGGGCCATGCTGGGCACCTGCGCCGTGTTTGTCGGCGCGCCGCTGCTGGGCACCGGCGATGCCGCCCTGTTTGCCGTGATCTGCGTGCTGACCGGCGCCACCCTGGGGGCCGATCTGGTGCTGCCCGGCGCCATGCAGGCCGATGTGATTGATGTTGACCGGGCAGGTGGCGGGGGCGAACGCTCGGGCCTGTATGTCGCCCTGTGGGGCCTGGCGACCAAGGCATCGCTGGCACTGGCCGTCGGCATCGCCTTTCCGGCGCTGGAGGCGTTGGGGTTCAGCACCGGCCCGGATGGTGCGGTTGCGCATGGTGCGGTTGCTGCTGGTACCGCCACCACCCTGGGGCTGGCGCTCCTCTACGCCGCCTTGCCGATTCCGTTGAAACTGGCAGCGATTGCGCTGCTCTGGTCACACCCGCTGGATGCCGCCGCCCAGGCCCGGCTGCGGGCGGCCATCGATGCTTCTCCATCAAAGGAAACCGATCATGAAACGCGTGTTGACGGGGCTGCTCGCCGCCCTAGTTCTGCTCTCGGGGTGTAGCACAATGAAGCCGCAAGATTTCGCCAAGACCGAACCCAAATTGGTGATCGAGGAGTATTTCGCGGGCTATACCAAGGCCTGGGGGATCTTCGAGGATCGCTTCGGCACGCTGCGCCGCGAATTCGTGGTCGATATCGACGGCGTCTGGAACCCGGAAACGCGCACCCTGGTGCTGACCGAGGATTTCCTCTATTCCGACGGGGAAACCGAACGGCGGGTCTGGACCATCGTCAAGCTGGACGAGAACCGCTATCAGGGCAGCGCAGCCGATGTGATCGGCACGGCAGAGGGCCTGGCCTTCGGCAAGGCGCTGAACTGGCGCTACGATTTCAACCTGAAGGTCGGCGACAGCCGCTGGGCCGTCCACTTCGACGATTGGATGTTCCTGCAGGATAAGGACACGCTGATCAACCGCGCCCGGGTGACCAAATTCGGCGTCGAAATCGGCGAAGCCACCCTGTTTTTCCGCAAGATGCCCAAGCAGTCCGCCGCAACCGGCACCCCGGACGACCAGGCCGCCGAGGCGGTGCAAACGCCCGAGCCATCGCGCGAGCGCATCGCTTCTTAAAACAAGAAACGGCCCCAAGAAAAAACCCGCCCAGATCTTCCGGGCGGGTTTTCGTTTGCGCGGGTGATGGCGCGCGCGGGTTACATGGCCAGTTCGACCTGATCGGTTTCCTGATCCTTCGCCTTGCGGCGATTGTCGAACATATTCCAGGTGCTTTCCCAATCGCCACGGGTGGCGGCCTTGGAATATTCGGTGGCGCGGGTTTCGAAGAAATTGGCGTGCTCCACCCCGTTCAGGATGGCGGTCAGCCAGGGCAGCGGATGCTCGCCAACCAGATAGATCGGCTTCAGGCCCAGCTGCTGCAAACGCCAGTCGCAGATGTAGCGGATATAGCGCTTCACATCCATCGGCGTCATGCCTTCCACCGGCCCCATTTCGAAGGCGAGATCGATGAAATTGTCTTCCAGCCGCACCACCTGCTGCGCGCAGTCGACGATATCGTTCTTGACCGCCGGGGTCAGGCAGCCGGTTTCCTGGCAGAAGGTGTGGAACAGCTTGATGATGCCTTCGCAATGCAGCGATTCATCGCGCACCGACCAGGAGACGATCTGCCCCATCCCCTTCATCTTGTTGAAGCGCGGGAAGTTCATCAGCATGGCGAAGCTGGCGAACA
>CAYRWZ010000057.1:0-267 GCA_964428065.1 uncultured Comamonadaceae bacterium
CCGCCCGCCGTGGCCTTGACTATGCCCGGCCGCCCCGTCACCTCTTGCGCCCGGCAGCACATCCGCCCCCGACGCGACGCAGCAGAAGGCCGCCCTCCATGTCGATCCCCCAGTCCGGCGGCGGCCCCATCGAGCGGTTCGGGCAGCTTGCCGAATACCTGGCCGCCGGATGCAAGCCGCCCCAGGCCTGGCGGCTGGGCACCGAGCACGAGAAGTTCGGCTGGCTCACCGACAGCGGCGCGCCCTTGCCCTACGACGGCCCGCGGT
>CAYRWZ010000057.1:277-16576 GCA_964428065.1 uncultured Comamonadaceae bacterium
GGGCGATGCTCGAGGGCCTGCGCGACCGCTTCGGCTGGGCCGAGGTGCGCGAGGGCGAGAACCTCATCGGCCTGACGCGGGGCGGCGCCAACATCAGCCTCGAACCCGGCGGCCAGTTCGAGCTGTCGGGCGCGCCGCTCGTGTCGGTGCGCGACACCGCGGCGGAACTCGACAGCCACCTGGCGGAAGTCCACGCCGTCGCCGACCCCCTGGGCATCGGCTTCTTCGGCATGGGCGCGGCGCCCGTCTGGCGGCATGAGGAGATGCCGGTCATGCCCAAGGGCCGCTACCGGCTGATGACCGACTACATGGGCCGCGTCGGCACCCACGGCACGCAGATGATGTATCGCACCTGCACCGTGCAGGTGAACCTCGACTACGCCTCCGAGGCCGACATGGTGCAGAAGCTGCGCGTGGCGCTGGCGCTGCAACCCGTGGCCACCGCGCTCTTCGCCTCCTCCCCCTTCTTCGAGGGGGCGCCCAACGGCCACCGGTCGTGGCGCTCGCGCATCTGGCGGGGGCTGGACGACGCGCGCACGGGCATGCTGCCCTGGGTGTTCGAGGACGGCATGGGATTCGAGCGGTACGTGGACTGGGTGCTCGACGTGCCGATGTACTTCGTCTATCGCGGCGGCACCTACGTCAACGCGCTGGGGCAGAGCTTCCGCGACTTCCTGAAGGGCGAACTGCCCGCGCTGCCGGGCGAGAAGCCCACGCTGTCGGACTGGGCCGATCACCTGACCACCGTGTTCCCCGAAGCGCGCGTCAAGCGCTTCATCGAGATGCGCGGGGCGGACGCGGGCGACCGCGCCCACCTCCTGGCGCTGCCCGCCTTCTGGACCGGGATCATGTATGACGGCAGCGCGCTCGATGCCGCCTGGGACTATGTCAAGGACTGGACGATCGAGGAACATCAGGCGCTGCGCGATGCGGTGCCGCGCCATGCGCTGGCCACCCCGTTCCGGGGCGGCACCCTGCGCGACGTGGCGCTGGATGTGCTGACCATCGCGCGCGAGGGCCTGAAGAACCGCAATGCCCTGTCGGCCATGGGCGAGGATGAGACGTTCTTTCTTGATACCCTGTTCGCGCTCGCCGGATCGGGCCGTACCCTGGCAGATGAGTTGCTGGACAATTTCTACGGCGTCTGGGGCGGCGATATCGATTGCGTCTATCGGGAGCGTGCCTATTGATCGGCATGCCGCTGCATCCTTGACGGATCGATGGTGATTCCGGCTTCGGGCTGTCAGCGATATTTGGCAAGGATCGCGTCGATGGTGCCATCCAGGCGCATGCCATCGATTGCCGTATTGAGACGCTGCAGCACCTGGGCGGCATTCGGCAGGGTGCGCCCGATGCCGATATGGTTGGCATCCAGGGAGATTGGGCGGAAGGGGATAGTGAACAGGGTCATCGGCAGGCCGATCTTACCGGCGGTGTAAACCACAGTCTGCCGCCCGCCGGGGAAAATCGCCGCGTCGATCCGCCCTTCCGCCAGCATGCGCAGCCGGCTTTCCTGGTTCGAATCCTCGTAAAGATCGATCTTGTTCATGATCTGGTCGAGATCGGATGAATAGCGCGCGCCGCGCGCCGTGCCGATCCGCTTGCCGATCAGGCTGTCGATGGTCAGGAAGTCAAAGGCGGCATCGGACCGTTGGACCAGGATCACCGTATCCTCGAACAGCGGCGTGCTGAACAGAAACGCCCGTTCCCGTTCGGTGGTGCGGGAAAATCCGGTGATCACCCCGGCGCCGGCCTCTGCCTGCGCCACGGCGCGCGGCCAGGGTGCCGTGACGATAGTGGGGGTGAAGCCGGCGCGCCGCATCGCCTCCACCGCCAGGTCGATGGCATAGCCCTTGGGCACGCCATTGTCGCTGTAATGTTTGGGCGGTGTCGCCTCGCTGGCGAACAGGGTCAAGGGGTCCTGGGCACGCGCGGGGAAGGGGGCCAGTATCGCAAACAGCCCGGCCACGACACTACCGAGCATACCGGCCGCCAGCCAACGGCGGAACCGGGCGAAGGCCGGGCCATGATCCTGGCTGCGCTGCGGTGGGCGCGATGCAAGCCGGTCGCGAACTCTGCCCATTCGGTGTACCGTCCTCATCGACTGCGGGCCGTACCGCATGGGAACGAGAGCCCATCGATTGCGGTCTGCATCGCAAGAATTGGCGCAAAAATCGTTTGTCCGCAATCGGTTTTGGTTACTTTTGCAATCATGGTCACAGCCAGTATTGCCCGGAGGCACCATGGTCTTTCAAGTCACAATTCTGCTGGTATACCAACTGATCGGGGAGCTGACCGTGCATCTTCTGGGTCTGCCCGTGCCGGGGCCGGTGGTGGGGATGGCGCTGCTGTTCCTGACCCTGGTTGTGCGCAAGGGGGTGGGGGAGGAGATGGAGCGCACGGCCAGCGGGCTCTTGTCCCATTTGTCCCTGCTGTTTGTGCCGGCGGGCGTTGGCGTCATGATCCACCTGCAGTTGATCCAGCAGGAATGGATGGCGATTTCCGCCGCCCTGGTGATCAGCACGGTGGTGACGATTGCGGTGACCGCGCTGGTGATGCGCTGGCTGGCGCCGCCGGTTGACCTGGAGTCTGACGCCGGGAAAAGCGCCGCGTCCGCCAAAACAGAGGCAGGCGCATGACGAGGGTGGAATAATGACTGGCGAACTGGAACGGATCTGGGTTTATCTGTCAACCAAGCCGTTGACGGCGCTGACCGTGACGCTGATCGCCTATCAGATCGGCTTCTGGATCTATACCCGCAGCGGGCGCAACCCTTTGCTGAACCCGGTCCTGCTGTCGGTGCTGATGATCGTCGGGCTGTTGCTGGCAACGGGAACCGAATACCGCACCTATTTCGACGGGGCGCAGTTCGTCCACTATCTGCTGGGGCCGGCGACGGTGGCGCTGGCCGTACCGCTGTACAAGCAGTTTACCCATGTGCGCCGGTCGGCCCTGGCGATGGGGGTGGCCCTGATCGCCGGGTCCATCGCCGCATCGGTCAGTGCGGTGGGGATTGCCTGGGCCCTCGGCGCGGGGGAAAAAACCCTGCTGTCGCTGGCACCGAAATCGGTGACCACGCCGGTGGCAATGGGCATTGCGGAACAGTTGGGCGGGCTGCCGTCGCTGACGGCGGTTGCCGTCATTCTGACCGGGATTATCGGGGCGATGCTGGCAACCGCAACCCTGAACCTGTTGCGGGTTCGGGATTGGCGGGTGCGGGGCTTCGCCATCGGCGTTGCCGCCCACGGCATCGGCACGGCCCGTGCGATTCAGGTCAACGAGGTTGCTGGCGCCTTTTCTGGGCTGGCCATGGGGCTGAATGCCCTGGCGACGGCGGTGCTGGTGCCGCTTTTGTACCGGCTGCTGTTTGGCTGATCTTCCGTCATCAGCCAACAGCATCCCGGACCAAGAGGAAAGCGCTTAACGGGCCGTTACTGGGGCAAAGCGCGGGCGCACCTGATCGATCGGCATTTGCCGCGTGGTTTCTTCTTCACGCAGCAGGCGCATGATCGCTTCCCGCGCATAGTGGGATTTGGTGCGGCCGGTGGCGCGGGCCAGCTGGGCCAGACGGCGTTCCAGATCGGCTTCGACACGCACGGTCAGCATCACCTGGCTGTCGGCGGCGGATTTGCGCAGCGGCAGTCGGTTCATCATGGTCATCCTTCCATACCTTCTTGCAGGGTGGATCGAAACGAATCCAACGGCACCGGGCGGCCCTGGCGTTCGACATGCCAGAATGTCCAGCCGTTGCAGCTGGGTAGGCTTTGCAACTCCGCGGCGACCTTGTGGATCGATCCGCGTTTGGTGTCGGCGGCAAGGCTGCCGTCGGCATGGACCCGGGCGGAATAACGCCGCCGCAGATCGAAAACGGTTTCCCCCGGACGGATCAGCCCGCGTTCCACCAGCGATCCAAACGGAATGCGCGGGGCTTCGCGCTTGGTCGGGGTGGTGGACAGGGCTTCGGGCGGGGCGGGGTCGATGGCGGCGATCCGCTCCCGCGCGGCGGCGGCATAGGATTCGTCGCGTTCGATCCCGATGAAGCGGCGGCCCAGCAGCTTTGCCACCGCCCCGGTGGTGCCGGTGCCGAAGAACGGATCCAGGATCACATCGCCCGGCTTGGTGCTGGCCAGGATCAGCCGGTGCAGCAGCGCCATCGGCTTCTGGGTCGGGTGCAGCTTGCGCTTGCCGTCGGCGTCGCTGGTTTTCAGCCGCTCCCCGCCGGTGCACAGTGGCAGGGTCCAGTCCGACCGCATCTGCAAATCATCATTCGCCATCTTCATGGCGGCGTAGTTGAAAGTGTACTTGGAACCCTTTGATTTTGCTGCCCAAATCAGGGTTTCATGCGCATTGGTGAAGCGCCGTCCGCGGAAATTGGGCATCGGGTTCGATTTACGCCAGACGATATCGTTCAGGATCCAGAAGCCATGGTCCTGCAACATCGCGCCCAGGCGGAAGATATTGTGATAGGTGCCGATCACCCACAGCGCGCCATCGTCCTTCAGCACCCGCCGCGCTTCGCGCAGCCAGGCTTCGGAAAAGCGGTCATGGGCGGCGAAATCGCCCAGCTTGTCCCATTCGGCATCCACGCCATCGACCCGGCTATTGTCCGGGCGGTGCAGATCGCCGCCCAGCTGCAGGTTGTAGGGCGGATCCGCAAAGACGAGATCCACCGATCCCGCCGGCAGGGAGGCCATGTGGGCAACGCAGTCGCCCACCAGGATGTTATTCAGAGGAAGGGTATCACGGTTCGTCATACCCCCACTGTGACGGCGACCGTATTTCGCCGTCAAGAGAAAAATGTTCGTTTTTCAATGTGTTATCGCTGAACTCTAAACCAATGTATGAGAAAATCACAATCTATTGACACAGAGTGGCTATTCGGACGCTAGATTTGGTGTCTCCTCACCTTTCAATTGAATAATTTCGGCTATCGGCTTGAAACTAAAGCGATGATGGCGGGTAACGCCCTGATCCTCCAAGGCTTTGCGATGATCCGGCACGCCATAGCCGGCATTGCGATCCCAGCCATAGGCGGGATAGCGCCGATGCAGCCGAGCCATCATCCGGTCGCGCAGATCCTTCGCCAGGATGGAGGCAGCGGCGATCGACAGGCTCTGCCCGTCGCCTTCCACCACCGCCTGGGCCGGGCAGGGCAGGCCGGGCGGCACCCGGTTGCCGTCGATCAGCGCTGCGTCGGGCATGACCGGCAACCGGATCACGGCCCGGCGCATCGCCAGAAAGGTCGCCTGCAGGATGTTCATCCGGTCGATTTCCGCCACGCTGGCCGCACCAAAGGCCAGATGCAGCGCCGGTGCCGGGCCGGCGGCCAGGGCGGTCAGGTCCGCCGCGATCCGGGTGCGTCTGGCCGCCGGCAGCGCCTTGGAATCGGTGATTTGATCCAGCAGGGCGCCGGGCATCCGGTCGATCTGCAGGATCACCGCCGCCGTGACCACCGGCCCGGCCCAGGGGCCGCGCCCAACCTCATCCACCCCGGCCACACGGCCGCCATGGGGCCCGGCGAGGGCCCGTTCCAAACTGAAATCCGGCATGGTAAGGGGCTAACGTCCTTGCGCCAGCAGGCGGGTATCGGCGGGGATATCGCCGGCGATTTCCAGCACCATTTTCTCCAGCAGCGCCTGGGCGAAATCGGCCCGGCTGGCGGCTGGTTTGACGAAGGCCCCATTACCGCCGATCACGTCGCGCTTGAAATAATCGACCAGCCCTTCGCCCGCATCCTCGATAATCGGCAGTCCGTTGATGGTGATGCCTTTGGCAACCGCCATGTCACGCGCCAGCGGCGCGGCGATGGCCGACCGCATGTCCCGATTGTCGCCCGACAGGTCGATCACCATCCGCGCCCCTTCGAAGGGGGCGCGCTCGATCTCGTCGACGCTGTGCAGCAGGGCATCCCCGATGGCGTTATAGCTTTGTGGCGAGCGTGGCGCAGACAGTACGGAATTGGCAAAGGCGCGGGCCGTCATCTCGTCGCTGACGCGCTGCCAGTCCACCATGGTCCGCGTCATCCCCGGCCCGCCCCATTCGACATAGGCGATGGCGATTGATCCCAGCGGGCCGGACCGGATCGCCCGCAGCACCCGCTCGTTGATGACGGCGGCGGCAATTCCTTCGCGTTGCAGGCTGAATTCCCCGGTCGTGATGCTGCCCGAAGCATCGACCGCCAGCACCAGCAGAAGATCGACCGGCGGTTTGATCGCGGTTCCCTGTTGGGCCGCGCTTTCCCCCGGCCGCGCCATCAGCGCCGCCAGAACCAACGACGCAACCGCCGCCCACCGCCACAGCTTGCACCCCATCATTCCATCCCTCCCCCAAAACTGGCCCCTGGGGTTAGAGTGGCACAGGCCGCGCTTGCTGACACGCGACTTTCCCCCTATAGCCAGAAGGCCCCTTCGCTGGATGAGGATTGGGCAATCGGGAGGAGAAACAAGCATGGCGATCGGACAGAAGACCCCCCTTGCTGGCCAATATGTCGTGCCGGGGGTCGCCCCGGCCCTGGCCCCGGTTGCGGGCGGCGGCTGGTTTCCGGTGCGGCGGATCTATTGCGTCGGGCGCAACTATGCCGCCCATGCGCGCGAAATGGGTGGCGATCCAACGCGGGAGCCGCCGTTTTTCTTCCAGAAACCGGCCGATGCCATCCTGCCCGATGGCGGCACCATGCCCTATCCGCCGGCGACATCCGATCTGCATCACGAGGTTGAACTGGTGGTCGCCATTGGCTTGGGCGGGCGCGATATTCCCGTCGCTGATGCGCTGGCCCATGTCTATGGCTATGCCGTCGGGCTGGACATGACGCGCCGCGATCTGCAGGCAGAGGCGAAGAAGCATGGCCGGCCCTGGGACATGGCCAAGGGCTTCGATCATTCCGCCCCGCTGGGTCTGATCCATCCGGCCCATTCGGCTGAGGGGGGCACGGGGCATTTCGGCGCCGATACCGGTGCGCCCCACGATACACCGCGCGGCACGATCCGGCTGACCGTCAATGGCACCCCCCGTCAGCAGGCCGATCTGGCCGACATGATCTGGTCGGTGGCCGAAACCATCGCCGCCTTGTCGCGGCTGGTCACCCTCTATCCCGGCGATCTGATCTATACCGGAACCCCGGACGGCGTTGCTGCGGTCCAGCCGGGCGACCGGCTGCTGGCCACCGTCACCGGCCTGACCCCGCTGGCGGTCGAGATCGGGCGGCCCGAATAAGTGGCCGGAATAATTTGCCCGAATAGTTTGAACGAGGTTTCATTGTGCCCACGCTGACCCTGACCACCTGGAACATCAATTCGGTTCGGCTGCGGCTGGACAGTGTGCTGGCGTTTCTGCAGCAGTCGGATACCGACATTCTGTGCCTGCAGGAAATCAAGACCGAGGATGCGTTCTTCCCGGCCGATGCCTTCCGCGCCGCCGGGTACGCGCATCAGGCCGTGCGCGGCATGAAGGCCTATAACGGCGTCGCCATCCTGTCGCGCCTGCCGTTCGACGGGGTGGAGGGGCTGGATTGGTGCGGCCGGCAGGACAGCCGCCATGTCGCGGTCCGGGTGGCCGGGATGGAGCTGCACAATTTCTATGTCCCCGCTGGGGGCGATATTCCCGATCCGGCGCAGAACGACAAATTCGCCCACAAGCTGCAATTCCTGACCGAAGTGACCGATTGGTTCCGCCGCGAACGGCGCCCGGATCTGCCGATGGCGCTGGTCGGCGATCTCAATATCGCGCCGCTGGAGCAGGATGTGTGGTCGCACAAGCAGTTGCTCGACGTGGTCAGCCACACTCCGGTGGAGGTTGAGCATTACGACCGCTGGATGCAATCGGCCGATTGGGTGGATGCCGTCCGCCATTTCGTGCCCGCCGACCAGAAACTCTATAGCTGGTGGAGCTATCGCGCCCGCGATTGGGATGCGGCCGACAAGGGGCGCCGTCTGGATCACATCTGGGTGACGCCGCCCTTGAAGCCGCGTTTGGCCTCGGCCCGGATCCACCGTCCGGTGCGCGGCTGGGACAAGGCGTCGGATCACGCGCCCGTCACGGTTGCAATCGGGGTTTGACGGCCCGGAGACGATGGGAAACAGTGTCGGGCACAACAGTGTCCGGGCTGGCAATCCGGCGTGGAGAGTGATAGGGGTTTCGCCCGTGAGCACGCATCGCTATCAGATTCAATCCCTCTATGGGGACTATGTCCGCGCCGGGCTGGGCATCCTGATCCCCGTGGTTGTAATGGCCGCCGCCAATCCCGATTGGCCGGTCCGCATCGCCTTCATCATCCTGGCGGTGATCTGCGCCTATTTCCTGCTGAAAACCATCGACCGCCACCGCACCGTCGTCGGCATCGACGATGAGGGCATCACGGTTGCCGCCTTCAGCAAAACCGGCTTCCGCTGGACCGAGCTTAGCCGGTTCGAGCTGAACTATTACTCGCTGCGCCGGGACCGGCAGAACGGCTGGATGGAGCTGGTGCTGAGAAGCGGCCGGCGCACCATCAAGCTCGATTCCAGCCTGGAAGAATTCGTCCCCATTGTGCGCCGCGCCTACCAGGCGGCCAAGGCCAATCATCTGGCGATCAATCCGATCTCGCAGGCCAATCTGAACGCCCTGCGCATCTACTAAATCCCCCTTCTCACTCCAACCTTACGGGAAAGTCCATGGCGTCGTTCCGTACCCTCGATCAGCTTTCGGTGGCGGGCCAGCGCGTGCTGGTGCGTGTCGATTTGAATGTGCCAATGAAGGACGGTGTCGTGACCGATGCCACCCGGATCACCCGGGGGGCGATTACCCTGGCCGAACTGGCCGCCAAGGGCGCCAAGGTGATCGTGCTGTCCCATTTCGGCCGTCCGAAAAAGGGGCCGGAGGCGGAATTTTCGCTGCGTCAGCTGGTGGCCCCGTTGCAGGACGCCTTGCCCAAGGCCCAGGTTCTGTTTGCCGAAGATTGCATCGGCCCCAAGGCCGAGGCGGCGGTTGCCGCGTTGCAGCCGGGCCAGGTGCTGCTGCTGGAGAATGTCCGTTTCCATGCGGGCGAGGAAGCGAATGACGCGGCCTTCACCAAGGCGCTGGCGGCATTGGGCGATCTGTACGTCAACGATGCCTTTTCGGCTGCCCATCGCGCCCATGCGTCGACCGCCGGGCTGGCGGCCCATCTGCCGGCGGCGGCCGGCCGTCTGATGCAGGCCGAACTGGAGGCGCTGACCAAGGCGCTGGGTGGTGCGGCGAAATCCGGTGTCGTCGCCATGATCGGCGGGGCCAAGGTTTCGACCAAGCTGGATATCCTGACCCATCTGGTCGACAAGGTGGGCGCCATGGTGATCGGCGGGGCGATGGCCAATACCTTCCTGTTCGCCCAGGGCCATTCGGTCGGTGCCTCGCTGTGCGAAAAGGACATGGCGGAAACCGCGCGCGCCATTCTGAAGCGTGCCGAAGCGGCCGGCTGCCGTCTGGTGCTGCCGGTCGATGGCGTGGTGGCGGATCGGTTTGCCGCCGGTGCGCCCAGCGCCGTGGTGCCGGTCACCGCAATCCCCGAGGGCAAGATGATGCTGGATATCGGCCCGGCCTCCGTTGCCGAGGCGGAAAAGGCCTTCGCGGCGGCCAAGACCCTGGTCTGGAACGGCCCGGCCGGCGCCTTCGAGATTCCCCCCTTCGATGCCGGGACCAATGCCCTGGCCCAGGCAGCGGCGCGCTTGAGCAAGGCGGGCGCGCTGGTCAGCGTTGCGGGCGGCGGCGATACCGTGGCGGCGCTGGCCCATGCCGGTGTGGCCGACGATTTCACCTATGTCTCGACGGCCGGCGGCGCATTCCTGGAATGGCTGGAAGGCAAGGACCTGCCCGGCGTGGCGGCCTTGCGCTCCGCCTGATCGGCCGCAGCGCCGCGCAACCGCAAGACGGGTGGCCACAAGACGGGTGGCCACAAGACGGGCACTAAAAAACGGGGCAGATCAGTCTGCCCCGTTTTCGTTTTCCCGGCTGTCAGATCAGACGGACAGGTCGTATTTCTGGCCGCGCAACAATTCTTCTTCTTTTTCGGTATCGCGGTTACGGCGGGTGCGCGCCTGCAGTTTATCGCGCTCGTCAACCGGCTTCGCGGCGCGGCGGGTCATCGTCTGCGCGGCGGTCGGGGTCGGGTTCTGAGGTTTCACCTGCGCGGCACCGGCCAGTGCGGCGGCGACGGGGTTCAGCGGCGGTACAATCATGACGCACACCCTCCATTCTGGAGCTGTTTTCTAGACTACCATATAGGTCGTCTAGAAATTGAACCAATTTTTCACCGGCCCTTTATAGGCGACGCGCCAGATGCTGCGGCCGGTATCGTCGGCGATCAGCAGTGCGCCATCCTCGGCCACCGCCAGACCGGCCGGACGCCCCCACACTTCGGCCCGGTCGGTCCCGCCGAGGCGGAAGCCGCTGGCAAAGACCTCGTACTGCCCGGTCGGGCGGCCATCGGTGAAGGGCACGCGCGCCACCAGATAGCCGCGCGGGCTGCCGGCGTTCCACGATCCGCGCAGGGCGACGAAGGCATGGCCGCGATAATCGGCCGGGAACTGCCGGGCGGTATAGAACACCAGCCCGATCGGCGCGGAATGGCTGCGGAACAGCAGATCGGGCACCCGCGCCTTGGCAACCAGATCCGGGCGCTTGTCGGCAAAGCCCGGCTGCGGATTGCGGCCGATATAGCTGTAGGGCCAGCCGTAAAAGGCGCCGGGCACCACTTCGGTCAGGTAATCGGGCACCAGATCGTCGCCCATGCCGTCCCGTTCGTTGACCACGGTCCACAGCTTGCCGGTATCCGGGTGGAAATCGACGCCGACCGGATTGCGCAGCCCGCTGGCGACGATGCGCCGGTCGCCGCCGTCCCGGTTAAAGGACAGGACGGTTGCGCGCGGTTCGGGTTCTTCCTCGATATTGCTGCGGCTGCCGACCCCGACATAGAAGCGCTCCCCCTGCGGATCGAAGGCCAGGCTGCGGGTGGAATGGCCGCTGCCCTCGCCGAACGCGCCGGGGGCGGTGATCATCTCTGCCTTGGCAGTTGTGCCATTGGGGCCGACCCCGCGCAGGGAGGCCCGCCACAGACCTTGCGTGTCGGCGATATAAAGCGTGCTGCCCAGCGCGACGATGCCGAACGGGCGGGTCAGGCCCGAAACAATCCGGGTGGACTGGTCGGCACGGCCATCGCGGTTGGTATCCTTCAGCGCCAGGACATGGCCCGGCCCGCTTTCCACCACAAAGACCGTGCCATCGCCGCCCACTGCCAGATTGCGCGGATGCACCAGGCCGTCGGCGAAAATATTGGCCTGGAACCCCGCCGGAACCGCCAGCCCGGCCCCCGGCGGCCGTTCCACCACGCGGGGGGAATTGGCCGCCGACCGGCCGGAATAGGGGGCGGGCAGACTGCCCGGATCAACCCGATAGACTGTGCCGGGCGTCTCTGCCGCCGCCATCGGACTCGCGGCGCCCAGCGCCAGAACACCCGTCATCAACCCGGCCAGAAGGGGGATACGAACCATAGGGCGGCGTCCTTTCCATCGCTGTGCTGGCATTCCATCGTTGCGCGAGGACCGATTACAGGAAATTAAGTGCATCGACCAGCCTGGCATTGCTAAAGTCCGGGCCGATTGGGGCAGCGACGCCCCGCCATTCCTTATTCGGTGGCCCGATCCCGTGATTGCCCTGCTGAAATTGTTGCGCCCACACCAATGGGTCAAGAACGCCTTTGTTGCCGCGCCGCTGTTTTTCACCCCCAGCGCGCTGAATGCCGCATCCTTGGTGCAGGTGGCGCTGGGCATTGCCGCCTTCTGCCTGCTGGCCAGCGCGGTCTATGTCCTGAACGACTACATGGATCGGGACAGCGACCGGATGCACCCGACCAAGAAGAACCGGCCGCTGGCATCGGGCGCGGTCAGCCCGCCGGTAGCGCTGGTGGCGCTGGCAGTTCTTGCTGCCGGGGGGATTGCGCTCTCCTGGTCGCTGGGGCGGGAAATGCTGCTGATCGCACTATTGTACCTTGCGGTCAACCTTGCCTATTCGCTGCGGCTGAAGCGGGTGTCGATCGTCGATGTCATGCTGGTGGCTTTCGGCTATGTGCTGCGGGTGTTTGCCGGGGCGGCGCTGATTGGGGTGCATGCGTCGGTCTGGATCATCGTCTGCACCGGGCTGGTGTCGCTGTTCATCGCCCTGGCCAAGCGGCGCGATGATATCGTGAAGGATCTGGGCGCGGGGCATCGCAAGGCGCTGGCCGGCTATAACCGCGCGTTCCTGGATGCCTCCATCTCCATGGTGCTGGCGGGGCTGCTGGTTTCCTATCTGATCTATACGACCGAGGCTGAAACCATGGCCCGGTTCGGCACCGAAAACCTCTACTACACCACCCCGTTCGTGATGATGGGCGTGCTGCGCTACCTTCAAATCGCGCTGGTGGAAGAACGGTCCGGATCGCCGACCACGCTGGTTCTGACCGACAAGATGCTGATCGGCTGCATTCTGGCCTGGGTCGTCACCTTCGGCTTGCTGATCTATGTCTAAGCGGCCTTCCCCCTCCCGGCCCTCATCCTCACGGTCTGCCGGCGCCAATATGAGCGGCAGCCGCCTGCGGCGTCTGGAATATACTGTGGTGCTGACCGTGGTGGCCTTCGTCGTTCTGCTGGCGGCGGGTACGCTGTGGGCCGGTGCGGACGAAGTGTTGGCCAAGGCGAAGGCGGTGCCGCTGTGGGTGATTGCCGCGCTGCTGGGCCTGTCCACGGTCAATTACGCCCTGCGCTGCTGGCGCTGGCATGCCTTTGCCGCCCATCTGGGCATGGCGATCCCGTTCTGGCGCAACGCGCTGTATTTCATTGCCGGCTTCGCGCTGACCACCACCCCCGGCAAGGCGGGGGAGGCGCTGCGCCTGTGGGTGGTGGAACGCTGCCACGGCTATGGCTATGACCGGGCCGCGCCGCTGTTCGTCGGCGACCGGCTGTCGGACATGCTGGCGATTCTGCTGATCTGCGTTGCCGCCATCGGTGCCTTTTCCGCCTATGCCAATGTCACCCTGGCCTTTGCGCTGGGCATGGGGCTGCTGCTGATCCCCTTCGCCCGGCCAAAGGTGTTGATGTGGCTGGTCAACCGCCTGTACGGCCTGTTCGGCCAGCGCTTTCCGCGCCTGTTCGGCCGGGTGCGCCATGCGTTGCGCGGCACCTCCCGCCTGCTGGAGCCGCGGATTTTCGGCTTCGGCCTGGTGCTGGCGCTGATCGGCTGGGCCTTGGAGGCCTGGTCGTTCCAGTTGCTGCTGAACGCGCTGGGGGCAGAGGTGACGCTGCAACAGGCCGCGTTCATTTTCACCTTTGCGCTGATCGCCGGCACGGTCGCCCTGCTGCCGGGCGGTCTGGGCGGGACCGAGGCGGTAATGCTCGCCCTGCTTTCGGCGATCGGCGTCGGTTTCGAGCAAGCGATCGTGGCGACCGCGATCATCCGCCTGACCACCCTATGGTATTCGACCCTGCTGGGCTTCATCGCCCTGCCGCCGGTGCTGCGCATGGCGCGGCGCGGTGCCGGTTAACCTCCTGCGATCACTCTGGCTAAGGCTTCCCACATGACCCGCAGCAAGATCGTCGATCTGTCCGGCTGGGGCCGCTTTCCGCCCGCGTCCGGCCCGGCCTATCGCCCGGAACGGCTGGCGGAACTGAACCGCATCCTGCGCACCGATACCAAGCTGATTGCCCGTGGCGGCGGGCGCAGCTATGGCGATCAGGCGATTCCCGCAGACGCGGGTGCCGCCCTTCTGACCGGGCGGCTGGACCGCAGCCTGGCGTTCGATGAGGCAACGGGGGAGATTGCGGTCGAGGCGGGCGTCACCTTCCGCGATCTGCTGACGCTGTTGCTGCGGCGCGGCTGGCTGGTTCCGGTCAGCCCCGGCACGGGGTTTGCCACCCTGGGCGGGGCAGTTGCCAATGATGTGCATGGCAAGAATCACGACCGCGACGGCTCGTTCGGCGACCATATCCTGTGGCTCGATCTGTTGCTGGCGTCGGGCGAACAGCGCCGCATCACGCCAGACAGCGACCCCGCCCTGTTTGCCGCCACGCTGGGCGGCTGCGGCCTGACCGGGATCATCACCGCGCTGGGCTTCCGCATGGTGCGGGTGCCATCGGCGCGGATGCTGATGCACGAACGCCGGGTGCGCGATCTGGATGCCTTTCTGCAGGGGTTAATTGAGGCGCGCAGCACTGCGCGCTATGCCGTCGGCTGGATCGACGGGCTGGCGGGTGGTTCGGCGCTGGGCCGCGGGATACTGGAGCTGGCCGACCCTGCCCCCTTGTCTACCGCAACCGTCGGCAGCGATCCCTATGCCCGGCCCCGGGTGCGGCAGAAGCGTGTGCCGATCACCTTCCCCGATTTCGCGCTCAACCGGTGGAGCGTGATGGCGTTCAACGCCCTCTACTGGCGGCGGGTGCCGCGCGCCGGGCGGGAACGGCTGGTCGATATTGGCGCGTTCTTGTATCCGCTGGATGCCCTGCTGGACTGGAACCGGATTTACGGCGCGCGTGGCTTCCAGCAGTTCCAGTGCGTCCTGCCCGATGCCGGCGCCCGCGATGGGCTGGTGCGCATGCTGACGGCGATCCGCAAGGCGGGGGCAGCGTCCTTCCTGTCGGTGTTAAAAAGCATGGGCCGGCCCGGCCGGGGCATGCTGTCCTTCGGTCAGCCGGGGTTTTCGCTGGCGCTGGACCTGCCGCGCGGGACGGCAAGCGACGCACTGCTGCGCGATCTGGAACGGATGACACTGGATGCCGGCGGGCGCATCTATCTGGCAAAGGATTCCGCCCTCAGCGCCGAAGGGTTCGCCCGCATGTATCCGCGGCTTGAGGAGTTCAAGGCGGTGCTGGCCGAGGTTGACCCGCAGCAGCGCTTTGCCAGCCGCATGTCTCAACGCCTCGGCCTTACCTCCCTGTCCACGGCGTCTTCAGGAGAGCCTGCATGAGCCGCCCGTCCCTCGATCCCGCCCGCCGCCATTGGTTGATTCTGGGCGCGTCCTCCCCCCTGGCGCGAGCCTTCGCCCGGGCGGTGGCAGCGCAGGGTGCAACTGTGCTGCTGGCTGGACGCGATATGACCGATCTGGAACGGTTGGCCGGGGATCTGACAGTGCGCGGGGCCGCTGCCGTCCGCTGCCTACCCTTCGATGCGCTGGCGACCGACGGCCATGCCGGTCTGGCGGCGGCGGTACAGGACCAGGTGCCGCCCGGCGCGCTGGATGTGTTTCTCGGCTTCGGCCTGATGCCCGATCAGGCAGAGATGGAGCGCGATCCGGCCCGCGCGCTCGACTGTATCGGGGCCAGCTATACCGGTGCGGTCAGCATCCTGCTACATCTGGCCCCGGTTCTAGAGGCGGGCCAAGCGGGCCGGGTGGTGGTGGTCAGTTCGGTTGCGGGGGATCGCGGGCGGCTGAAGAACCATATCTATGGGTCGGCCAAGGCGGGGTTGACCACCTTCGCCGCCGGCCTGCGCAACCGGCTGTTCCGCGCGGGCGTCACTGTCACCACGGTCAAGCCGGGGTTTCTGGATACCGGCATGACCTGGGGCCTGCCCGGCATTTTCCTGGCCGCTGCGCCGGAGGCCGCCGCCGCCGCCATCCTGAAGGCCGCCGAAGCCGGGCGGGAGATCGTCTATGTGCCCTGGTTCTGGCGCTTCATCATGCTGATCATCCAGCATGTGCCGGAAAAGATCTTCAAGCGGCTGGCGATTTAATCCGGTTACGGCTTCGGGCTTGCCCTTTGCATCGAGTCTGCGTATAAGCGGGACATAAAGGTATCTTTATATCCCTATATCGATGCCGAAAGCCTGACCCTGTTCCCGCCCGGCCGCGGTTCCTGCGGCCCGACTGCTTCGAGGATCGCCATGACCGCCTTCACCGATTACAAAGTCAAAGACATGTCCCTGGCCGAATGGGGCCGGAAGGAAATCCGCATCGCCGAAACTGAAATGCCCGGCCTGATGGCGCTGCGGTCGGAATATGGCACCTCCAAGCCGCTGAAGGGCGCGCGCATCGCCGGCTGCCTGCACATGACCATTCAGACCGCCGTGCTGATCGAAACCCTGACCGCGCTAGGCGCCGAAGTGCGCTGGTCGTCGTGCAACATCTTCTCGACCCAGGATCAGGCCGCTGCCGCCATCGCCGCCGCCAACATCCCCGTCTTCGCCTGGAAGGGCATGAGCGAGGAAGAATTCTGGTGGTGCATCGAGCAGACAATTTTCGGCCCGAACGGCTGGGTGCCCAACATGGTGCTCGACGATGGCGGCGATCTGACCGTCATGCTGCACGAAAAGTTCCCGCATCTG
>CAYRWZ010000058.1:0-15800 GCA_964428065.1 uncultured Comamonadaceae bacterium
CCCGGCTCCGCTGTGGCTGCGGGCAGCTTGAAAATGAATATTTCAGGGGCGACTCGTTACCCGTGTTGCCGCTTAGCCAATTGGCAACGGCATTGCCAATAATCCTGCCGCCGGTTGCGGTGCCAACCCAGCCGTTTTCAATGTTATTAATAAGAGTGACCGACCCCAAATGCGATTCGATCGCATCGGTTCCTTCGCCAGCATTTTCTATTACTGGTCCGGTGCCGGCTGCGGTTGACAAGAGGACATAGACATCATTGCCCGTACTGCCGTAGGCATTTACGAATGCAAAGTCGATTACGATGGTATCGTTGCCGCCGTTGCCGAAAATTTGATCGTCTAAACCATTCCCCTCAATGTAATCATCGCCAGATCCACCGGATATGAAGTTTTTATCGCTGTTGCCAATGAGCCTCTGCCCGGTGTTCAGAAGACCGGTCAGGTTGTCAACCTCGGAACCCAGTGTGTAGGTACTTGCCGTCGAATATACATAATCCTGAATGCCAACCTCTGTCTCAACAATCACATCATTCTGATCATCGACATAATATGAGTCTTGCCCGGCCCCACCACTCATGGTGTCGGCGCCGCCGCCGCCGGTAATGGCGTCTGTTCCAGCCCCACCCACCAGCGTATCGCCCGCTGCGCCGCCAATCAGGGTATCGTCTCCGGCCCCGCCGCTGGCCTGAACCCCGTTGGTGACGCCGGAGCCATCGACCTTGTCATTCCCGGCGCCGCCGATGAACACCAGGGTTCTTGCGTTTGCTGTAATGTTCCATGCGCCGGCGTAGTTTTCGGTCGCTTTGCCGGTCACTGCGCTGGTAAAGGCGTTGAAATCGGCAACGGTGCCGAAGCTGCCAATGGTAACGCCGGTTGTTCCACTGAACGAACCCAGCGTAAGATCTGCCCCGGCATCGTTGAACGTGTAGTTCGGATAGGGCGGTGCCCCGTCGGCATAGAACCCAGAGCCGCTGCCCGGATCGCCCGATTTCCAATAGCCGTAGATCATGCCCATGATCGCACCTCATAAAACATGCGATAGAATGAGCGCCACCATTGTTAAGATTCATTGAATCGAGATATATCTAAGGTGTATTAAAATTCAATCATAAGTTATTATTGAAGTAATTAAAGGAAACCATGGATTTATAGGACAACTGTAAATACCTGTTTTTTCATGCAAATCGCCTCCGGGGTGAGGTTAATTGAATAAAAAATACTTTATCAACTTGTAAGTTTCAGGCCCAGTATACCGGCGACGATCAGGGCGATACAGGCCAGCCGGGCCGCCGTTGCGGCCTCGCCGAACAGAAGGATGCCGAGGGTGGCGGTGCCGACCGCGCCGATGCCGGTCCAGATCGCATAGCCGGTGCCGACGGGAATTGTTTTCAGCGACCAGCCCAGCAAGCCCATGCTGGACACCATGGCGGCGAGTGTGCCGACGGTCGGCCACAGGCGGGAAAAGCCGTCGGTATATTTCAGGCCAATAGCCCAGACGATTTCCATCAGACCGGCAACGAACAGGGCGATCCAGGCCATCTTCACTCTCAGCAGGATTGATGGGGATGATTGCTGGCGACCCTGCCTATATGCTGATGAAGATGCAAGGCCGGCCCCTGTTGGAGACAGACGATTTCACGCCCATCGCCCCCTTTGGCTGTTGAGTTTGAACCGGCAGCCGCCCCAGGAGACGGGGGTGGAGGCGGGGACTCGGGCGGGAGCGGGCGCGATGCGCTGCTTGCCCCCAATGCGCCGCAATCGGCCTTGTTGCGGGGGGAGCCGCGCGCGTGGGACAGCTTCATCGCGGCCCATACGCCGGCGGTTGCGGCGGCCATTCGGGCCTATTTCCGGGGGCGGGCCAACCCGGGCGATCCGGTAGCGGGCGAACTGGGCGATCTGGTGCAGGAGGTCTTTCTGCGGCTGGTCAAGGACGAGTATCGCCTGCTGCGCCAGTTCGATCCGGCGCGCGCCAGCCTGAAAACCTATCTGGCGCTGATCGCCCGCAGCGTGGCGCGGGAATCGCAGCGGCGGCAGCGGATTACCACCACGCCGCTGGAAGGGGTGCCGGAGGCGGCTCTGCACGCCAGGGATGGTGCGGCGGGACCAGGTGTGGCCGGAACAAGTGCAGCGGGGCTGGAGATCGAGATCCCCCGCGATCTTGTCTCCCCCCGGCAGGGGATGATTTTAACCTTGTTGTACGAACAGGACATGGATGTGGCCGAGGTTGCCGCCCATCTGGGCGTGGAGGCGCAAACGGTGCGCAGCCAACATCACAAGGCATTGAGCCGCTTGCGGCAGTTTTTCGGGGTTGGCGCGCGCCCGGCCGTCCGTCCCAGCGACGCCAAGCCCGAAGACTCTAAGCCCGGCGGAAAGGAGGAGGCATGAGCCGCACCCCATTGCAGACCGAACCAAAGCCGCCCCGCGATCTTGAGGCGGCGGCCCTGTGGCGCGCGGCCAAGGCAGGGATGGCCGGCTCTGCCGAAGGAACCGGGCAGCCACTGGCCGCGCCGGACCTGATGACGCTGGCGGCCTATCTGGATAATCGCCTGTCTCCGGCCGAGCGGGCGGAGGTGGAGCGCGCCCTGATCCACTGGCCCGATGCGCTGGACGATGTTCTGGCGCTTGGGGTGGCGGACGATCCGGCGCACCGTATCGGGCAGCTCCGGGGGCAGATCGGGGGGCAGATGGGGGGGCGCTTGCTCAACCTGGCCGGCTGGATGATGACCGGCTTTGCCCTGGTTTTCGTCTCGCTCTACGGCTACAGCACCGGGAGCGCCGTGACCGGTGTGCCTGGCGCGGGCCTAGGTATTGGCCTCGCCCAAACCCAAACGATCGAGGAGGGGGCCGACCCCTCGCTCTCCCTGCAAGATCTGCTGGACCCCTGGATGATGGAAAGCGACGGCAATGGCTCTGCTTGATCGGCTCCCCCCCTTTCGCACTGCCTTGCCCTGGGCGCTGCTGGCCGTCAGCCTGGCGCTGAATGTGGCGGTTCTGGCCGGTGCCTGGCGGGCCGGGCATTTCGGTGACAATCATCCGCGGCTGCGGGATACAGCGTTGGAGCGGCATGGTGATCGCCCCAGCCTGAGTGGAGGCCCGGCTGGCGGTCCGGGCAGCCCGCCGCCGCCCTTCATCCGCGCGCTGGAGCGGGATCTGGCGCTGACCGAACCGCAGCGGCGCGCCCTGCGCCAGATGCATGAGCGCACCGGCCCCCTGTTCCGGGCGACCAACGATGCCAACCGCCGTTCCAGCGAAGCATATTGGCAGGAACTGGCGCAGGCGCAGCCTGATCGGGACAGGCTGGCGGCGTTGCTGGGCGAAATCCGCGACAGCCGGCATCGGGCGGCTGTCGAGCAGATGGAGGCAGCCTTGAGTTTCGCCGCCCAGCTGACCGACGAACAGCGCCGCCGTTTCGCCGAGGCGATGGTGCGGCTGCAATCGCGGCCGCCGCGCGGCAAGGAGGGGGCGGAGCGCCGTCAGGAGGGGGCGCCGCGATGACCGAGCATCCGCTGCCATCCGTGCTGTTTGCGGCGGCGCCGGACTCCCTGGCCCCGCCGCTGGTCAAGCGATCCGTGCTGTTGGCCGGGCACAGCACCAGCATCTCGCTGGAGCCGATCTTCTGGGACATGCTGAAGCGCGCGGCGCAGCGCCGGGGCCTCAGCATCAACGCGCTGGTCGCCCAAATTGACGATCTGCGCCAGGGAGCGGCGATCCTGACCGGGGACGCCATGCCCGGCGGCCCGATGCTGGCGGCCAATCTGTCCAGCGCCCTTAGGGTATTTTGCGTACTGGAGGAGCGGCGCCTGGGTGCGCCCTCCCCCACCTCCCCCTGACGGCTAGGGACAATAAACGCCATAACGCTGGGCGGGATTGTCCGCCCCGATGGTCGCGGGTTTCCAGGCGGCGGCCTGTTGGCGCAGGTCCGCCAGGCGGGCGGCGGGGATGGCCGGAGCGGCCGCCTGCTGGATCGCGGTCAGGCCGGATGTATCGCGCAAGGGGGCGAACATCTTGCGGCCGGCAACTTCGGCCCAGAACCAGGCCCGGTCTGGCGAGGCCGGCAGGCCAGCCCCTTCGGCATATAGGGCGGCAAGGCGGGTTTGCGCGGTTTCCGACCCGCGCTCCGCCGCGATGCAGGTGATCTGCGCTGCCCGTTCCGCATTGGCCGGAACGCCCTTGCCCGACCGATAATATCCCGCCAGCAGGTCATAACCCGCCGATTCGCCGGCCAGGGCCAGAATCAGGGCCTCGTCGAAGGCGGACCGGGCATCGCCCTTCGCCTCGGCCTCTGCCACCCGGCGCAGACTGTCCTTCCAGAACAGGGCGCTGGCGGGCAGGGCGGTCAGAAGGGCAGCCAAACCGGCGCAGCCCACCGCAACAAGTGCTGCCAAAACAGCCCTGGATGGCCGAACGATCTTGGGTGGCATGACATATCCTCCTTGCCCCGATAGACCCCTGTTGCCATGGTAGCGCGTCATTCACAGGGAGTCGCTGTGGGAAAAAGGATGCCCGTTGTCATCATGTCCGATCTGCCGTCAAGCGATCTCAATCGTCCTCCCCCCTCTGCCATCGACCTGCTGGGACCGGGCGATCCGCCGGTGTTCGAGCGGGTGGCACCGAACCCGGCACGGTCCGCCCTCACGGGCCGCCGGGCGCTGCTGGTGTGCGACCATGCGCGCAACCGGGTGCCGCGGGGGCTGGGCGATCTGGGCGTGGCGCAGGCCGATCTGGACCGGCATATCGGCTATGATATCGGGGCAGAGGCCCTGGCCCGCGCCCTGGGGGACCTGCTGGCCGCGCCGCTGCTGCTGACCGGATATTCGCGGCTGGTGATCGACTGCAACCGGCGGCCGGACGATCCGACCTGCATCCCCCCGCGCTCCGACGGTACCGAAGTCCCCGCCAATCTGCGGCTGTCGGCCGCCCAGCGCCAGCAGCGGGTGGATCTGTTCCATCGCCCCTATCACGCCGCCATTGCGCGCGAGATTGACGGGATGATGGCAGAGGGGGCGCCGCCTGCCATCATCTCAGTCCATTCCTGCACCCCCGTCATGGCCGGATTTCACCGCCCGTGGGAAATCGGCATCCTGTGGAACCGGGACGGGCGGATCGCCGAACCGCTGATGGCGGCGCTGGCGCGGCCCGGCGATATTCAGGTGGGCGATAACCAGCCCTATTCCGGGCGCGATGCCCATGGCTATACCCTGCCGGTCCATGCCGAAGCCCGAAACCTGCCCCATGTGCTGCTGGAAGTGCGGCATGACCAGATCGACTATCCGGGCGGCGTGCAGCGTTGGGCGCACCGCCTGGCCGATTGCTTGACCCCCATTATCGCCGGTTTGTAAGGATCCCGTATCATGGCCGAACCCGCCTTCACCCTGGGGATCGAGGAAGAATATTTCCTGATCGACCGCGACACGCGCGATATCGCCGCCGCCCCGCCCGATGCCCTGTGGGCAGAGTGCAAGGCTGCCCTGGCAGAGCAGGTGACGCCGGAATTCCTGAAAGGCCAGATCGAGGTCGGCACCAAGGTGCGCTCCTCCCTGTCGGAGGCGCGGACCGATCTTGCCCGGCTGCGCCGCACGGTGGCCGATGTCGCCACCCGCTACGGCCTGGCGCCAATGGCGGCCGCCACACACCCCTTCGCCCATTGGGGTGCGCAAAAGCCAACCGATGCCGAACGCTATACCCTGCTGGCGCGCGATCTGCAGATGGTCGGGCGGCGGCTGGTGATCTGCGGCATGCATGTCCATGTCGGGATCGAGGATGAGGAACTGCGCATCGATCTGATGAATCAGATCACCTATTTCCTGCCCCATCTGCTGGCGCTCTCCACCTCCTCCCCCTTCTGGCGGGGGGAGCCGACGGGCCTCAAATCCTTCCGCATTTCGGTGTTCAACGGGCTGCCGCGCACCGGCCTGCCCGAAGTGTTCGAAAGCTGGGGCGAATATGAGCGGCAGGTGAAAACCCTGGTGCGCGCCGGGCTGATTGGCGATGCCAGCAAGCTGTGGTGGGATGTGCGCCCGTCGGCCCGGTTCCCGACCCTGGAAATGCGCATCACCGATATCTGTACCCGGCTGGACGATACGATTGCGATTGCCGCGCTGTACCGCTGCCTGCTGCGCATGCTGTGGCGGCTGCGCCGGAACAATCAGCGCTGGCGGCTCTATGCACGGATGCTGGTGTCAGAAAACCGCTGGCGCGCCCAGCGTTATGGGCTGGAGGAAGGCCTGGTCGATTTCGGCAAGGGCGTCGTGGTGCCCTGCGCCGATCTGGTCGAGGAATTGATCGAGCTGTGCTGGGAAGATGCCGAACATTTCGGCTGTACCGAGGAGATTTTACAGGCGCGGGATATCCTGAAGCGCGGCTCCAGCGCCGACCGGCAGTTGGCGGTCTATCGCGCCGCACTGGAGGAAGGGGCCGATACCCAGGCCGCCCTCCGCCGCGTGGTCGATCATCTGGTGGCCGAAACCGTCGAAGGGGTGTGAGCGCCGTCGCGTCCTGGCTCGGTCCCCATGACCCCGGCGGTCATGCGGCTGAGCACCCGGGCCCGGTAGGTCCCGATCACCGTTGCCAGCGCCTCCGGCGTGCAGCCATAGGTATAGGGCAGGGTGACGAAATGCGTGTTGCGCCCAAGCCAGCTTGGACCGGGAAACCGGACCAGCAGCCGCACCCGCGTCAGCAGAAAAAACGGCGGTTCCGTCTCGACCCGGATGGTGGCGATATCGGCCCAGGGCAGGAACAGCCGGCCCCAGGGGCGGGGAATGGTCAGCCCTTGCGGGCGCAGTTCCAGCTGGCGAAACACCGGATTGGTCACATAGAGCAGGGCGCGTGGGCCGTGATAGACCGTCAGCAGCGACAGAAACCCTGCGGTCCGTCCATCGATCCGCTCAATCCATGCGCCATAGGCGATGATGGTCAACCAGGCAATGCAAATCAAAAGTGCGCAATAATCGCCAAAAGATCCTTGGCGCAAAATGACTGGAGACATGATCGCGCTCCGCCTTTGAGCTTCGGTGTGTATTATGTTCAGCGTAGCGCCATGAAATCGATCGATTCAAAATAATAATCTTCCAGTTATTTTTCTTTGAATTTGCGGATTGTTTGCGGCGGGCCGATGGCCGCCGGGGCGTTCCGGGCATGCCAGACACCTTGCCCCTTGCGGCGTTCGGCGAACTGCGCCACATCAAGGCAGTACGATTCTGTTTGCCTTTGACCAAGCCGAAGGGGATGCCCGATGGACGACCAAACCCGGATCGAATTGGAGGCTGCGGCGTTTCGCCGCCTGGTGCAACATCTGCGCGACCGTACCGATGTGCAGAATATCGATTTGATGAACCTGGCCGGTTTTTGCCGCAATTGCCTGTCCAAATGGTACCGCGCGGCGGCAGAGGATCGCGGGGTCGATCTGTCCGATCCCCAGGCGCGCGAAGCGATTTACGGAATGCCCTATGACGAGTGGAAATCCCGCTATCAGCGCGAGGCCACGGCCGATCAGAAAGCCGCCTTTGCCGCCACCGGCGGCGGTGCGGGCCATGATCACCGCTAAGCCGAAACGGCCTACGATGGTGGCTGCGATGCTGCGGTTTGCGGTTCCGGCGCTTGGCCTTGCGATCGCCGGCTGCGCCCAGCAGGCCAGCTATACCGGGGCGGTGCAGGATGCCAGCGGCCGGGCGACCGGCAGCATCGTTATGTCCGTCAACCGCGAGGCGTTCGAAAGCCGCATCCAGGCCAGCACGACCCTGCCGGACGGTGAAATCTTCACCGGCACGATCATTCAGGACAAACAGGCCTATGCCTCGACCGGGCCGGTGTTCGGTCCCCGGGTTTTCTATGGCGGGCGGCACGGCTGGGGCTATGGCTTCGGCGGGTTCTACGATTTCGGCCCCGGCGGCTACACTGCGCAGGCCAATACCGGCAAGGCGCAGCTGACCGGCAATCGCGGGCGCACCATGGCCTGCGATCTGACGTTCGAAAGCGCAAGCTCGGGCCCGTTCGGCCGGGGCTTCGGCACCTGCAAACTGTCGGACGGGACGATGATTCCCGTCACCTTCTGACCCCCTGTATCGAGAGTTTTTTTCATGTCCCTGACCACCGATCTGGTCCATCGCCGTCTGGCCGACCTAGGCCTGTCCTTGCCCGCAGCGGGCGGTTCCTCCGCCAATTATCTGCCCTGGCGCCGCTCCGGCCTGACCGTGTATCTGGCCGGTCAGGTGGGGGATGATGCCGACGGCAACACGCTGGCCGGTACCCTGGGCGGCGATCTGGACGTGGCCCAGGGCTATGCCGTCGCCCGCAGCGCCGCCCTCAACCTACTGGCCCAGATCGAGCAGGCGCTGGGGGGCGATTGGTCGCGTCTGGCACAGGTGGTCAGGCTCGGCGGTTTTGTCCGCTCCACCCCCGATTTCGGCGATCAGCCCAAGGTCATCAACGGCGCCTCCGATCTGTTCGTCGCCGTGCTGGGCGATGCCGGGCGCCATGCCCGGACCTCCGTCGGGGTTGCCGCCCTGCCTGAAGGGGCGGCGGTGGAAATCGACGCGATTATCGAACTGCATCGCTGACCCGCGCCGGGCATCCGCCCCCTTAGCCGTACTGCCGGCTCGCGCCCCCCTTTCAACCACCGTCCGGTTGGTGTAAGAACGCCGGACGGAACCGGTTGTCTTTTGGATTGGAAAGGGATTGCAGGCCATGGCGTTACGGGTTGTCACCGTGTTCGGCGGATCGGGCTTCATCGGGCGGCATCTGGTGCAGCGTCTGGCGCAGACCGGGGCGCAAGTGCGCGTTGTGGTGCGCGATCTGGAAAAGGCCAAAAGCCTGAAGCCGATGGGCGCGGTGGGCCAGATTGTGCCGATGCGCGCCGACATCACCGATCCCGCCGCCATCGCCCGCGCCATCGACGGGGCCGATGCCGTGGTCAACCTGCTGGGGGTTCTGGCCGAAACCGGCACCCAGCGCTTCCAGACCATCCAGGCCGAAGCGCCGGGCCTGATTGCCGGGGCTGCGGCCAAGGCTGGGGTCAAGGCGCTGGTTCATGTCTCGGCAATCGGTGCCGATGCCGACAGCCCGTCGGTCTATGCCCAGACCAAGGCCGCGGGTGAAGCAGCGGTCAAGGCCGCGTTCCCCAAGGCGACCATCCTGCGCCCCAGCATCGTGTTCGGCCCGGAAGACGGGTTCTTCAACCGCTTTGCCGCCATGGCGCGCAATCTGCCGCTGCTGCCCCTGATCGGCGGTGGCCTGACCCGCTTTCAGCCGGTCTATGTCGGCGATGTTGCCGATGCCATCATGGCTGGCCTGACCCGGCCCGACGCCGCCGGCCGCGTGTTCGAACTGGGCGGGCCGCGCATCTACACGTTCGAGGAATTGCTGACCTATATCCTCCACACCATCCGGGTGAAGCGCATGCTGGTGCCGCTGCCCTGGGCGGTTGCCGAAATGCAGGCGGCGGTGCTGGAACTGGTGCCGGGCAAGCCGCTGACCCGCGATCAGGTGGCCCTGCTGAAGCGCGACAATCTGGTCGGCACCGGTATGCCGGGCCTGGCCGATCTTGGCATCGCCCCCCATTCGGTCGAGGCGATTGTGCCCGCCTATCTCAGCCGGTTCCGGCCCGGCGGTCGGTTTGCGGGTGTGGCCCGCGCCTAACGCATGGCTTCGGCCGCTCAGGCGGCATGGAAACGATGGGGGCTTCGGCCCCCATTCTTTTTGTCGATACCGCATTGAATTTCCAATCAAAACGGTATTTTAGGCAGAAAATTGCCGAAGATTTTAGTAGTCCAGTTTCGGAACCAATATCCCGAGCATATAAAGTTGTATCCCAGGAAATCCGCCGCCTCGCGCCAATTTAGGTATCAAATCGGACCTTTTTGAGTGTTTTTGCTGGAAATCTGCGCCTTTGCCCCGTATAGCGGAAGGATCGCTGACCAAGCTGCAAAGGGAAGGGTTCCGCCATGGCCGACAAGAGCCAGGACAAAGCCGCCGCCACGGCAAAGCAGGCGCAGGACGCCGCCAAGGCCTTGATGCTGCGCTTCGTGACGGTTGAAAAGGGCATGCCGGAAAAGCGCAAGGCGGCAGAGCGCCGGGCTGATTTCGGCGAAATCTATGGCGAGTTCTCGGCCACCGAAGCCAAGACCCAGGCCAGCCGGTGCAGCCAGTGCGGCGTGCCCTTCTGCCAGGTCCATTGTCCGCTGCAGAACAATATTCCCGACTGGCTGAAGCTGACCGCCGAAGGCCGACTGGAGGATGCCTATGAGGTCAGCCAGGCGACCAACAGCTTCCCCGAAATCTGCGGCCGCATCTGCCCGCAGGATCGCCTGTGCGAAGGGAATTGCGTGATCGAAAAGGGGTTCGAGTCGGTCTCCATCGGCGCGGTTGAAAAATACATCACTGATGCTGCGTGGGAAAACGGCTGGGTCAAGCCGACCCGCCCGGTGCAGGAACGGCCCCAGTCGGTCGGCATCATCGGTGCCGGTCCGGGCGGGCTGGCGGCGGCCGAAGCGCTGCGCCGCCGGGGCTATCAGGTCCATGTCTATGACCGCTATGACCGGGTCGGCGGCCTGCTGATCTATGGCATTCCGAACTTCAAGCTGGATAAGGACGTGGTCGCCCGCCGGGCCAGGCTGCTGGCCGATAGCGGCGTGGTGTTCCACTTGAATTTCGAAGTCGGCCGCGATGCCGTGCTGTCAGAACTGCGCGAAAAGCACGATGCCATCCTGATCGCGACCGGCGTCTATAAGGCGCGGGAGCTGGAGGTGCCGGGCGATGCCCTGGGCAATGTGGTGCCTGCGCTGGACTATCTGACCGCTTCCAACCGCGTCGGTCTGGGCGATACGGTCGCCGAATTCCAGAACGGCGCGCTGAATGCTGCGGGCAAGTCCGTGGTGGTGATCGGCGGCGGCGATACCGCGATGGATTGCGTGCGCACCGCGATCCGCCAGGGGGCCAAATCGGTCAAGTGCCTCTATCGCCGCAACAAGGCGAATATGCCCGGCTCCCAGCGCGAAGTGGCCCATGCCGAAGAAGAAGGTGTGGAGTTCGTCTGGCTGGCCGCGCCGGAAGGGTTCAACGGCGTCGGCACGGTGAAAAGCGTCAAGGCCAGCCGCATCCATCTGGGCACGCCCGATGCCACCGGCCGCCAGACCCCGAGCAAGATCGAAGGGTCGGAGTTTACGCTGGAGGCCGATCTGGTCATCAAGGCGTTGGGCTTCGATCCGGAAGCGGTGCCGACGCTGTTTGGCGCGCCGGAACTGGCGGTCAGCCGCTGGGGCACCATCCGTGTCGATCACAAGACCATGATGAGCAACCTGGATGGGGTTTTCGCGGCGGGCGATATCGTGCGCGGCGCCAGCCTGGTGGTGTGGGCGATCCGCGACGGGCGCGACGCCGCCGACAGCATCCACCGCTATATCCAGGCCAAGGCCGCCCCGGTGGCGGCCGCCGCAGCGGCGGAGTAGGGCCATGGCCATGCCGATGTCCCTGGAAACCCTGGTGATCTTTCTGGGGGTCACCACCGTCACCAGCATCATGCCCGGCCCGAATGCCATGATGACCATGGCGCAGGGCATCGCCCACGGCGCGCGCGGCGCGTTCTGGACCATCATCGGTTCGGTGCTGTGCCTGGCGGGGATGATGGTGGTGTCTGCGGCCGGGGCCGGGGCGATTCTGATGGCGTCGGAAACGGCGTTCCAGGTGGTCAAATGGGCGGGGGTCGCCTACATGGTGTTTCTGGGCGTGCAGGCCTGGCGCGCGCCGCCGCAGGTGCTGCAGCCCGATGGCACGGCGGCGGGTGGCGAGGGGCGCAGCGCCCCGATCCGCTTGCAGGTGGTCAAGGGCTTCGCCTGTTCGGCCAGCAATCCCAAGGCCATGCTGTTCTGGGGTGCCTTATTCCCGCAATTCCTTGATCCGGCCCAGTCGGTGCTGGTGCAGACGGCCATTCTGGGCGCGGTTGCCTTCATCGTCGAATTCATCGTGATGATGGGCTATGGCCTGGGTGCCGCCGGGATCAACCGGGCGCTGGCGCGCAAGGGCAATACCACCCTGTTCAACAAAATCAGCGGCGGCACCATGCTGGGGGCTGCGGCGCTGATGGCCACCGTCCGACGCTAGGGACCGCCCCATGCGCCTGACCCCCCAAGAAATCGACGCCATCCGCGCTGCCGCCCGACAGGTTTTCGGTGACCAGGCCGATGTGCTGCTGTTCGGCTCCCGCGTTGATGATCGTAAGCGCGGCGGGGATATCGACCTGCTGGTGCGGGCGCAGTCTTTCGCGCCGGGCGCAACCGATCGCTTTTTGGATGTGCTGGAAGCGACTTGGGGAGAGGAGCGTCGGGTCGATGTCGTGCTGCTGCCGCATCATGCGCAGCCCGGCCCGCTGGAGCGGCTTGCCCTTGCCACTGCTGTGCCAATTCTGGAGGCACGATCATGATCAGCGATCAACAGCCGGATATCCGGGCCTTGCTGCTGGAAAGTCTGGACCAGTCTGCCCGCATCGCTGTGCGGCTGAGCCGATCCCGTCAGACAGTTGCCCCACTGTTTCCGCTGGATGGGGCTGCGTTCGAGCGGCTGACCGAGGAGATGGAGGTCGCCCTGGATGCCATGCTGAAGCGGCTTGAGAATCTGCAAGACATTCTGGCCCGGCGGGTATTCAAGGGCGTGTTGCTGGCGTTGGATGAGCCGCTGGACGGATTGTCGGCCCGCGATATTGCCAACCGACTCGAGGCGCTGGGCGCCCTGCCCGATGCCACCCAATGGAGCCATCTGGTTCGTCTGCGCAACCGCTTGGCGCATGACTACCCAACCCGCCCCAGCCTTCAGGCTGACCGCTTGTCTGAGGCCTTTGCCGCCATCCCGACCCTTCTATCCATCACACAAGGGGTGTTGGAGTTCGCTGATCGGCGCATGGGTCTGACAGTCGCGATTCCACCCGCCATTTCATCCGTTCCGTCTCGTTGAGACCGCCGAAGCAGGGAGCTTCCGCCATGTCGCAGGATTTCGTCACCGACTATCGCCGCAACGCCGCCCATCTGGCTGAGCACGGCATGTACGATCCGGCCGAGGAGCATGATGCCTGCGGCGTCGGCTTTGTCGCCGCGATCGATGGCAAACCGAGCCGCGCGGTGGTCGATGCCGCCCTGCAGGCGCTGAAGGCGATCTGGCATCGCGGCGCAGTCGATGCCGATGGTAAAACCGGTGACGGCGCGGGCATCCACATCCAGATCCCGCAAACCTTCTTCGCCGATCACGTCCGCTCCATCGGCCATCAGATTTCCGCCGATGATAAGCTGGCGGTGGGCATGGTGTTTCTGCCGCGCACCGATTTGGATGCGCAGGAGCGCTGCCGTTGCATCGTCGAGGCAGAAATCCTGAATTTCGGCTACACCATCCATGGCTGGCGGCAGGTACCGGTCAATGTCGATGTGTGCGGCGACAAGGCCAATGCCGCCCGTCCGGAAATCGAACAGATCATCGTCGCCAATCCGCGCGGCGTGGCCGAGGGACAGTTCGAAAACGATCTCTATGTGATCCGCCGCCGGATCGAAAAGCGCGTCGCCGATGCGCGGATCAACGAATTCTATATCTGCTCGCTGTCGGTCCGCTCGATCATCTACAAGGGCATGTTCCTGGCCGAACAATGCACCTCCTTCTATCCGGACCTGCTGGACCCGCGCTTCATTTCCAATTTCGCGATCTACCATCAGCGCTATTCGACCAACACTTTCCCGACCTGGCGCCTGGCGCAGCCGTTCCGCATTCTGGCCCACAATGGCGAGATCAACACCCTGCGCGGCAACATCAACTGGATGGCCTGCCACGAGCCGCGCATGGCCAGCGACACGTTCGGCGACCAGATCGAGGATATCAAGCCGGTGATCCAGCCGGGCGGGTCGGACAGCGCCTCGCTGGATGCGGTGTTTGAACTGCTGATCCGCGCGGGGCGGCCGCTGCCGATGGTCAAGACCCTGTGCATGCCGGAAGCGTGGAGTCCGGATGAAGGGCTGATCTCGCAGAACCTGCGCGACCTCTATTCCTATTGCAACAGCGTCATGGAACCGTGGGACGGCCCGGCGGCCATCTGCGCCACCGACGGGCGCTGGGTGCTGGCCGGGATGGACCGGAACGGCCTGCGGCCAATGCGCTATGTCGTCACCGGCGACGGCCTGCTGATCGCCGGGTCCGAGGCCGGGATGGTCAAGATCGACGAGGCAACGGTGCAGGAAAAGGGACGCCTGGGGCCGGGCATGATGATCGGGGTCGATCTGATGCGCGGGCGGGTGTTCAAGGATGCGGAAATCAAGGCCGAACTGGCCGGGCGCCGCCCCTTCGGCTCGTGGGTCAAGAACATCACCCGCATCGACGGCCTGATCAAGGGCAAGGACCGCAAGATCGAACGGCTGGCGAAGGACGAGATGCGTCGCCGCGTGGTTTCGGTCGGCTGGTCGATGGAAGAGCTGGAACTGATCCTCCAGCCGATGGTAGAGGAGGGCAAGGAAGCCGTCGGCTCCATGGGCGACGATGCCCCGCTGGCCGTGCTGTCCGATCAGTATCGCGGCCTGCACCACTTCTTCCGGCAGAATTTCAGCCAGGTCACCAACCCGCCGATCGACAGCCTGCGCGAACGCCGGGTGATGACCATCCGCACCCGCCTGGGCAATCTGGGCAATATCCTGGAAGAAGATGAAAGCCAGTGCGCGCTGCTGCAGCTGGAAAGCCCGGTCCTGTCGACCGCGGAATTCCTGGCCATGCGCGACTATATGGCCGATACGGCCGCCACCATCGACTGCACCTTCGATCCGAAGGGCGGCGATTTGGCCCTGCGCGATGCCCTGCAACGCATCCGCCGCGAGGCCGAGGATGCCGTGCGTGCCGGGTGCACCCATCTGATTCTGACTGATGAAGGCATCGGCCCGCGCCGTGCGCCGGTGCCGATGATCCTGGCTGCTGGCGGGGTGCACAGCCATCTGGTTCGTCAGAATCTGCGCACCTTCACCTCGCTCAACGTCCGTTCGGCGGAATGCCTGGATGTGCATTATTTCGCCGTGCTGATCGGCGTCGGGGCCACCACGGTCAACGCCTATATGGCCGAAGAAGCGATTGCCGACCGTCATGCGCGCGGCCTGTTCCCCGGCCTGGCGCTGGAAGAGTGCGTCAAGCGTTACAAGAAGGCGATTGACGACGGCCTGCTGAAAATCCTGTCCAAGATGGGGATTTCGGTCCTTTCCTCCTATCGCGGCGGCTATAATTTCGAGGCGATCGGCCTGTCGCGCACCCTGGTGGCCGATTTCTTCCCCGGCATGACCAGCCGCATTTCCGGCATCGGCCTGACCGGCATCCAGCAGAAGGTTCAGGGCCAGCATGGCCGCGCCTTTGCCGAGGATTATGTCGCCCTGCCGGTCGGCGGTTTCTATCGCTATCGCAACAAGGGCGAAACCCATGCCTGGGCGCCGGATCTGATCCACCTGCTGCAAACGGCGGTTTCGACCGACAGCTATTTCACCTACAAGAAATATTCCGATGCGGTGCGCAAGCTGCCGCCGGTTGCCCTGCGCGACCTGCTGGATTTCAAGGCCGGGCGCACCCCCGTGCCGCTGGAGGAGGTGGAATCGATCACCCAGATCCGCCAGCGGTTCGTGACACCCGGCATGTCGCTGGGCGCCCTGTCGCCGGAAGCCCATCGCACCCTGGGCATCGCCATGAACCGGATCGGCGCCAAATCCGACAGCGGCGAAGGCGGCGAGGATTCGCTGTACTTCAAGCCGCTGCCCAATGGCGACAATGCCAATTCGGCGATCAAGCAGGTGGCCTCGGGCCGCTTC
>CAYRWZ010000059.1:0-15746 GCA_964428065.1 uncultured Comamonadaceae bacterium
CCGGTTGCGCAGGGCCACGGCCACGGCGCGCTTGGCGTCGTTCTGGCCGACGATATAGCGGTCCAGTTCCGAGACGATTTCGCGCGGGCTGAACTTGGTCATAGCCGTTCCAGAGTGACGTTGTGATTGGTGTAAACGCAGATATCGCCAGCGATCTTCATGGCCTTGCGGGCGATGTCCTCGGCCTCCAGGCCATCGACATCGATCAGGGCGCGGGCGGCGGACAGGGCGTACATGCCGCCCGATCCGATGCCGATCAGCCCATCCTCCGGCTCCAGAACATCGCCGACGCCGGTCAGGATCAGCGACACCTGGGCATCGGCGACGGCCATCATCGCCTCCAGTCGTCGCAGATAGCGGTCGGTCCGCCAATCCTTAGCCAGTTCGACGCAGGCGCGGGTCAGCTGCCCCGGATATTGTTCCAGCTTGGCTTCCAGCCGCTCGAACAAGGTGAAGGCATCGGCGGTGGCTCCGGCGAATCCGGCCAGCACCTTGCCGTTGCCCAGACGGCGGACCTTGCGCGCATTGGCTTTCAGAATGGTCTGGCCGAAACTGACCTGGCCGTCGGCGGCGATCACCACCTGACCATTGCGCCGGACCGACAGCACGGTCGTTCCGTGCATGGGCGGTGCGCCCTGTTCGCTCATGATTGGGTCCTTTCTGGTCTTGCGTGCAGCAGCATGTGGCGGTTCGGCGGGATGGATCAAGGGCCCGGGGCCTGTCAAGCCCGCAGGCATCGGGGGCATGCAGGACAGGCTTGCCCTCATGTGATGGTTCGGTCCATCTATTCGCCACAGTTCCGAAGCATCAGAGACACCTATGTTGTACGCACGCGAAAAAGATATGACCGGCCGCCCAGTTCTCCTCCACGATGCCGAGGCGTTCGAGGCCATGCGCGCCGCCGGCCGCCTTGCGGCGATGACGCTGGACTTCATTGCGCCGGAAGTGAAGCCGGGGGTCAGCACGGCCTATCTCGATACGCTGTGCGAAACCTTCATGCGCGACCACGGTGCGATCCCGGCCACCATCGATTATCACGGCTATCGCCATGCCACCTGCATCTCGGTCAA
Source organism: uncultured Comamonadaceae bacterium (assembly GCA_964428065.1). GTDB lineage: Bacteria > Pseudomonadota > Alphaproteobacteria > Elsterales > Elsteraceae > CAYRWZ01. The sequence continues at coordinate 1,071 of CAYRWZ010000059.1, forward strand.
CCATGTGGTGACGCATGGGATTCCCGACGACGACAAGCGGCTCAAGGACGGCGATATCCTGAATATCGATGTGACGCCCAAGCTGAACGGCTGGCACGGCGACAGCAGCCGCATGTATGGCGTGGGCGACCTGTCGATCAAGGCCAGGCGGCTGATCCAGGCGACAGAGGAAGCGCTGGCCGCCGGGATTGCCGCCGTCCGGCCCGGTGCCCGGCTGGGCGATGTCGGCGCGGCGATTGCGGCGGTCGCCCGGCGTTACGGTTATTCGATTGTCGAGGATTATTGCGGCCACGGCACCGGGCAGGTGTTCCACGATGCCCCGCAGGTGGTGCATCACGGTGTTGCCGGCACCGGTCTGCTGCTGGAGCCGGGGATGATCTTCACCATCGAACCGATGCTGAATGTCGGCAAGAAGGATGTGACCCTGCTGGGCGACGGCTGGACGGTTGTCACCCGCGACCGCAGCCTGTCTGCCCAGTTCGAGCATACCATCGGGGTGACCGATACCGGGGCCGAGATTTTCACCCTCAGCCCCGGCCAGGGCTGAGAGAGAGCCTGGATCATGCGGTACCGCCCCGGTCGCTCCCTGTTCGGTTTGGTGTTGGCGTTGGCCGTCTGGACCCAGGCGGATCCTGCGTTCGCCCGTGGGCCGCAATCTCCCGGTTCTCAATTTCCCGGTTCTCAATTCCTCGGCCTGCAGCCGCCGGCCGATGCGCGCGATGCCGATGCGGTGCCCTATGTGACCGACCAATGCCGGGGCATCTATCGCCAGTATCTGGACGCGCCGGACCATAAGGCCTTCGTCCTGACCCGGACCGGGGCCTGCTATGCCGCCACCCGCCAGGCTTCAGCGGCGGAGGCAGAGGCCAAGGCGTTGGAAGCCTGCCGCAAGGCAACGCCCGCGCCCTGCTTCCCCTATGCCCGCAACGGCCAGCTGGTGCGCGGCGATCTGTACCGGCTAACGGTCGGCAGCCTGCGCAGCGATCCCGATTATCCGATCCTGGGGCCAATCCATGCCAAGGGCGTGCTGGTCTGGGCCCATGGCAAGGGCAGCCGGGGCGATGGCAGGCCGGCAGATTATCGCGCCAATCCCCTGCCGCCGATTGCCCGTGCCTTTGCCGCCGCCGGGTGGGATGTGTTCCGCCACGACCGCGACCCCGCCGCCGATACCTTGCCGCCCGGCAACAACGCCTTTATCGAAGGGCTGGAAAGCCTGAAGGTGCTGGGCTATGGCCGGGTGATCGCCGGGGGGCAATCCTTCGGCGGGTGGATGGCGCTGAACATGCTGACCCGGACCCCGGTGGTGGATGGCGTGCTGGCGCTGGCCCCCGCCGTCCATGGCACCGATTTCACCGAGGAAAAGCGCCAGCAGGCGCTCAAGGATTTTGCCGCCATTCTGCTGCAGCCGCCGCGTGCCAAGGCGGGGCGGGTTGTGGTCGCCCTGTTTGCCGAAGATCCGTTCGACCCTGATCTGGACGCCCGCGCCAAAGGGCTGACCGATCATTTCGCCGGGGCAAAGCTGCCGCTGCTTCTGCTGGCGCGGCCATCCGGCCTGTCCGGGCAGGCGCTATCCGGGCATACGGCGGGCGTCGGCCAGCCGTTTGCGGATCGCTATGCGCCCTGCATCCTTGCGTTTTTCGAAGGGGCCGCTACCGGCTGTTGAGGCTGGAACCGGGCTGCGTTCCCTGCTAAACCAAGCCCGGCGAAGATCACGGCCCCGGCGCAAGGTTCGGCTGGGGCGGGCAAGGGGAACAGCGGCCATGCGCAGCGCCGAAATCCGTCGGGCGACCAAGGAAACCAAGATCGAAGTGGCGGTGACGCTGGACGGCACCGGCCGCTACGACGTCAAGACCGGCATCGGCTTTCTGGATCACATGCTGGAACAGCTGTCCCGGCACAGCCTGATCGACCTGACCGTGCGGGCCGAAGGCGATCTGCATATCGATTTCCACCACACGACCGAGGATACCGGCATTGCGATCGGCGAGGCGGTGGCCAAGGCGCTGGGCGACCGCAAGGGCATCGTGCGCTATGGCAGCGCGCTGATCCCGATGGACGAAACCCTGACCCGCGTGGCGCTGGATTGCTCCAACCGCCCCTACCTGATCTGGAAGGTGGCGTTCAGCCGCGACAAGCTGGGCGATATGGATACCGAACTGTTCAAGGAATGGTTCCAGGCCTTCGCCCAGGCGGCGGGGATCACCCTGCATGTCGAAAACCTGTATGGCGAAAACAACCACCACATTGTCGAAAGCTGCTTCAAGGCGCTGGCCCGCGCCCTGCGCCAGGCGATCGAATTCGATCCGCGCGCGCTGGGCTCCGTGCCCTCGACCAAAGGGGTGCTGGGCGGCAGCCTGTAGCCCGCACGGTAACCCTTCCTGACCCCGGGGCAGAGGTGGAATGACGATGAAGGTGGTGGTGGTCGATTACGGCTCGGGCAATCTGCAATCCGCCGCACGGGCGACGGAGCGGGCGGCCCTGGATGCCGGGTTGGCCGTTTCGGTGCAGATCAGCGGCGCGCCCGGCGTGGTGGCGGCGGCCGACCGGATCATTCTGCCCGGCCAGGGCGCCTTTGCCGATTGCCGCGCCGGTCTGATGGCGGTGCCCGGCCTGTTCGATGCGATCACCGAGGGCGTGGTGGTCAAGGGGCGCCCGTTCCTGGGCATCTGCGTCGGCATGCAGCTGATGGCGCGCGAGGGGCGGGAATTCGGCATCCATCCGGGATTCGGCTGGATCGACGGCGTGTGCGAGGCGATGGTCCCCGCCACCCCCGGCCTTAAAATCCCCCATATGGGCTGGAACGATCTGACCGTCACCCAGCCCGAGCATCCGGTGATGCGCGGCGTTGTCACCGGCGATCATGTGTATTTCGTCCATAGCTACCACTTGACCGGGGTTCCGGCCGATCAGGTGCTGGCAACGGCAGACTATGGCGGCCCGGTGGTGGCGGTGGTCGGCCGCGACAATCGCATCGGCACCCAGTTCCATGTCGAAAAAAGCCAGCGCGCCGGGCTGACGATGCTGGCCAATTTCCTGCGGTGGGCACCATGAATGATGCGCCCGGTGGAGCGCCGATGACGGCCGCCGTCTCCTTCCAGCGCCTGACCGAATTTTCCGGGCCGGATCTGCATGATCTGTGCGATGCGGCCGAGGCAGCGATTGCCGAAGGCGGCGGGTTCGGCTGGTTGTCCGTGCCGCACCGCGATGTGTTCGAACGTTATTGGCGCGGCGTGCTGCTGGTGCCGGAACGACAGCTGTTCGTCGGCCGGCTGGATGGTGTGATCGCCGGTGCGGCGCAGTTGCAGCGCCCGCCGAAGAACAACGAGGCGCAGGCCCATATCGGAACCCTGACCGGGGCCTTCGTCGCCCCCTGGGCGCGCGGGCACGGGCTGGCGCGCGGCCTGACCCGCACGATCGAGGCTGCGGCGCGGGACGCCGGATTCCGGGTGCTCAATCTGGATGTCCGTGCCACCCAGACGGCGGCCATCGCCCTTTATGAAGGGCTGGGCTTCACCCGCTGGGCGGAACATCCGCACTATGCCTTTGTCGATGGGGCCTATGTCCCCGGCTACTACTACACCAAGCTGCTGACGGATACGCCATGATCCTGTTTCCGGCCATTGACCTGAAGGACGGGGCCTGCGTCCGCCTGTACAAGGGCGATATGGCCCAGGCGACGGTCTTCAACACCGATCCCGGCGATCAAGCTCATCGCTTCGCTTCCGCCGGGTGCCACTGGATTCATGTGGTCGATCTCAACGGCGCCTTTGCCGGCAAGCCGGTCAACCGTCAGGCGGTGGAGGCAATCCTGCGCGCGGTCGATGTGCCGGTTCAGCTGGGCGGCGGCATCCGCAGCCTGGCGATGATCGAAGACTGGCTGGCCGCCGGGGTCACCCGCGTGATTCTGGGCACCGTCGCCGTGCGCGATCCCGATCTGGTGCGGCAGGCCTGCCGCCGCTTTCCGGGCAAGGTTGCCGTCGGCATCGACGCGCGCGACGGCATGGTGGCGGTGGAAGGCTGGGCCGAAACCTCGACCCTGACCGCGACCGACCTGGCGATCCGTTTCCGCGATGCCGGGGTTGCCGCCGTGATCTATACCGATATCGATCGCGACGGCACTCTGGAGGGGGTCAATGTTCCGGCCACCGCCGCCCTGGCGCGCGACAGCGGCCTGCCGGTCATCGCGTCGGGCGGAATTGGCGCGCTGGCCGATTTGGAGGCGCTGCTGCCCCATGCCGCCGATGGGGTGATCGGGGCGATCACCGGACGCGCGCTTTATGATGGCCGGGTCGATCTGGCGGCGGCGCTGCGCCTGTTCTCGGGGGAGGGCCGCTGATGCTGAAAGCGCGGGTGATCCCTTGCCTTGACGTCAAGGATGGCCGGGTGGTCAAGGGCGTCAATTTCGTCGATCTGGTCGATGCGGGCGATCCGGTCGAACAGGCGCGGTTCTACGATCAGGCCGGTGCTGACGAGCTGTGTTTTCTTGATATCACCGCCTCCTCCGACCAGCGGGAGACGATCTACGATGTGGTGCGCCGCACCGCCGCCCAATGTTTCATGCCAGTCACGGTGGGCGGCGGCGTGCGGACTGTGGAGGATATCCGCAAGCTGTTGCTGGCCGGGACCGACAAGGTTTCGATCAATACCGCCGCCGTCCACCGGCCCGATTTCGTACGCGAGGCGGCGGAAAAATTCGGCAGCCAGTGCATTGTCGTCGCGGTCGATGCCAAGGCGGTTGCCCCCGGCCGGTGGGAAGTGTTCACTCATGGCGGGCGCAATGCCACCGGGCTTGACGCCATCGCCTGGGCACAGCGCATGGCCAGCCTGGGGGCGGGTGAGATTCTTCTGACCTCGATGGACCGCGACGGCACCAAGATCGGCTTCGATCTGGACTTGACCCGCGCCGTCGCCGATGCCGTTCCCGTACCGGTGATTGCGTCCGGCGGGGTTGGCACGCTGGACCATCTGGTCGATGGCATCGTCAAGGGCGGGGCCAGTGCTGTCCTTGCCGCCTCTATCTTTCATTTTGGGACGTTCACGGTTCAGCAGGCCAAGGCGCATATGGCGGCGGCCGGGATTCCCATGCGTCCCATCGACCCTGTTCCGGTAGCCTGATCATGACCCAGCCCCCCCTGTTCGACGCCGCAATCCTCGACCGCCTGTACAGCACGATTGAGGCCAAGCGCGGCGCCGACCCCGAAGTGTCCTATACCGCCAAGATGTTCGCGCGCGGCACCCACAAGATCGCCCAGAAGGTTGGGGAAGAAGCCGTTGAGGCGCTGATCGAGGCCGTGCGCGGCAAGAAAAAGCGGCTGGTGTCGGAAAGCGCCGATCTTCTTTACCATCTGCTGCTGCTCTGGGCCGATCAGGGGGTGAAGCCCGAGGAAATCTGGGCCGAACTGGCCGCGCGAGAGGGGATTTCCGGCCATATCCACAGCAGCCGGGAAGACGAATCCCAGGCCTGAAACCACGATCAATGGGGGAGCCGCGCCATGTCCGCCGCCTATGACGACAGCAATATCTTCGCCCGCATCCTGCGTGGGGAAATCCCGTGCAAGAAGGTCTATGAGAACGACCATGCGCTGGCGTTTCACGATATTCACCCGCAGGCGCCGGTGCATGTGCTGATCATCCCCAAGGGCCGGTATGTATCGGCCGAGGATTTCGGTGCCAACGCCTCCCCCGCCGAGGCCAAGGGCCTGGCCGAGGCGATCAGCGCCGTCGCCCGCCTGACCGGCGTGGCCGAAACCGGGTTCCGCACCCTGTCCAATGCCGGGGTGAACGGCCATCAGGAAGTGCCGCATTACCACGTGCATGTGGTGGGCGGGCGGCCCCTGGGGCGGATGCTGGCCGCCCAATAGCGCCCGATACACCGCATACCCGGCACCCCTCGTCCCTATGGTAGCAGGGGGTGCCCGGCCATCTTGTCAACTCCCTGCCCCAAAGATTGACACCGATTTTCAACCTGTGCGCTAGATAGTCCCCCGAATATCGGCATAAATAGATATTGGTCTGATGTGCCGTGGGGGATGCAGCATGGTGCTATCGCTTCAGGCAAGGCTGGTCAGCCGCCCCCGCGTGGTTTCCCCCGATGCCGAGGAAGTGACGCAGGGTCTGCGTGCCCGCCTCTTTGCGCCTGACTTACGGTTTCGCTGGCGCGGCAACCCCGAAGCGCGCCATGTCTGGCTCAACAGTGCGGATATCGGATCCAGCTTCGGCCTGTCCTGGCTGGGCGTGAACGGCCCGTCGGAGCTGGTGTTGGGCGGTGAAAGCGCCGTCTATGTCGTCGCATTCCGGGATGCGGGGGTGATCGATCTGGCGGATCGGGACAATCGCCATCATCTCAGCGGCCCATCCGGGCTGATCATCAATCCGGGACGGCGCTTTTTCGCCACCACCGATATCGGAATGGCGACCTGCAGCCTGGGCATCCGGGCCGATGTCATCGCCAGCCGGTTTGCCGCGCTGGTGGGGCACCCGTCAGCCACCCCCCTGCGGTTCGATCTGGTGATCGAAACCAGCAATGGCGCGCTGAATGCCCTGCGCCTTGCGATCCTGGCCGAGGCCGAGCGGCTTGAGCAGCCCTCCCCCCGCGCACCGCCCCCCTTGCTGGCGGCAGAGCTGGAACGGCTGGCGGTTTCAACCCTGTTGATCTGGCAGCCGCATTCCGGGCGCTTCCAGATCGATCAACCGGTGCCCCCCTCCGGCCCGCGATACATTCGGCTGATCGAGGAGTATATCGAGGCCCATGCGCACGAGCCGTTGCAGATCGAAGACCTGGCCCGCATTTCCGGTGTCAGCGCCCGCGCCCTGTTCGCCAGTTTCCGCAAGTATCGGAACACGACCCCGCTGCTCCACCTGCGCCATCAGCGGCTGCTGCGCATTCGTGCGGAACTGGCCGCCGCCCCGCCTGGAACGATCACCGTCGCCGAAACCGCCCGCCGCTGGGGCTTCCTCCATCCCGGCCACTTCGCCCGCTATTACCAGCAAACCTTCGGCGAAAGCCCGTCGGATACTTTGCAGCGGTAACGGTCAGACCCGCCATTTTCGATGCAAATATTCGTCAAACATTGGCACCGTAAAATCGATATCGCCGTGGGCGGGGCTATAGATCACCCCTTTCTTGATAATGCTGGCCCTCAGCGGTCCTAACGTTTGGATTGGTTGGCCCAGTCTGGCCGCGACGTCGGCCGATCGATAGGGACCCCGCCCCAACTGGGCCATTGCAATCACATAGCCGCGTTCACGCGGTGTCAGCCGGTCCATTCGAACCGTAAAGAAACCATCATCCAACCGTTTCAGCGCCGCGTTTGACGCGGCGATGATATCCGACCGAGCAATCGGCGAATGGTCCGCCAGATTCCAGGCTTGATAGGCCCATTCCTGCAGGAAATAAGGATATCCCTTGGTTTGATCGAAAATCTCGTCCAGCGCATCATCGTCAATCTTCTCCCCCTCTTGTTCGATGGGATGCCGGATCGCGCTGTTGGCTGCTGCTTTATCCAGCGGGCCGACCTGTGGGAAGGTAAACAGCCGCTCGGAATAGGATTTCGCTTCGCCCGTAAGCCCGGCTGCCTGTGGTAGGCCTGCCCCGAAAAACAGGATGGGCAGATTGTCCTGGCTGGCGCGATGCAAGGCAACGATCAGTGCGGCGAGGTCCGATTCGGTCAAATATTGAATTTCGTCGATCAGCAGGGTCCAGGCGCGTCCCGCATCTGCCACAGCCTCACCCACCCGCACCAACAGGTCGCTCAAGTCATATTCGAGATTTCCGCTGTCTGCGACGCCGGGTTCAGGGTCAACCGATATTGCTACTTCCCCGATGGAAACCTTGATCATCCGGACAAACCCCGCCAGTGCCCGCATGGCCCGATGCGCCTTCGCACGGGCTTTTTCGGCCAGCGAAAGGTCCAAAAGAACCTTGTAAAGTTTTGGGTAGAGCAGCTCCGAAAGCGATTTTCCTTCGGGTGCCTCGATAAAGGAAACAAGATGGCCATAGGATTCGGCATTGCGCCGGATTTTGTTCAGCAGAACCGTTTTACCAACACCGCGCAACCCTAGCAGGATTTGCGATTGGCTTGGTCGACGCTGAATGACCCGTTGCAGAGCGATATTCGCCTCGTCGATGATCGCTGAACGGCCCGCCAATTCTGGTGGCTGTGATCCGGCGCCTGGCACAAAGGGATTCCGAACCGGGTCCATGTGTCACCTATAAAAGATTTATGCCCGTATATCGTAAGCGCAATATAGTTACATAATTTTTATATACGGCGTCAACCTGATCGCTTCTAGCGCCCCAGGCCGACGCGGCGATAGGCGAGGGTTTCGGCGATGTGCAGGCGGTTGACGGTGGGGGCGCTGTCGAGATCGGCCAGGGTGCGGGCGACGCGCAGCACCCGGTGATAGCCGCGTGCCGACAGGCGCAGCCGGTCTGCCGCCTCGGTCAACAGGGTCTGCCCGTCGGCGGTGGGGGTGGCGACGCGGGTCAATACCTCGCCATCGGCCTCGGCATTGACGGTGACGCCGGGGCAATCGGCATAGCGGTCGCGCTGGATGGAACGGGCGGCGGCCACCCGGGCGGCAACCTCTGCCGTCCCTTCGCTTGGTGGCGGCAGGCCCAGATCCGCGGCGCTGACCGCTGGTACCTCCACATGCAGGTCGATCCGGTCGAACAGCGGGCCGGAAATCTTGGCCTGATAGTCAACGGCGCAGCGCGGGGCACGCCCGCATCCGCGCGCCGGATCGTCCAGATAGCCGCAGCGGCACGGGTTCATCGCCGCCACCAGCTGAACCCGCGCCGGATAGGTGACATGGGCATTGGCGCGGGCAATGCTGGCGCGCCCGGTTTCGAGCGGTTGCCGCAGCGATTCCAGCGCCTGCCGCTGAAACTCCGGCAATTCATCGAGGAACAAAACGCCGCTATGGGCCAGGCTGATTTCGCCCGGTTTGGCCTTGTGTCCGCCGCCCACCAGCGCCGGGACCGAACAGGAATGGTGCGGATCGCGGAAGGGGCGGCGGCGCAGCAAATTGCCCTGGGCCAGCATCCCGGCCACCGAATGGATCATGCTGCACACCAGCGCCTCCTGCGGCTCCAGATCGGGCAGCAGGCCGGGCAGGCGGGCGGCCAGCATCGATTTGCCCGATCCCGGCGGGCCGATCATCAGCAGATTGTGCCCGCCGGCGGCGGCCACTTCCAGCGCGCGTTTGGCAGTTTCCTGCCCCTTGATATCCTTGAGGTCGAGCAGCCGCGACGGCTCCTCCCCCACCCGCGGGGTCGGGCGGGACAGCGGGGCTGCGCCCTTCAGATGATTGATCAGCGCCATCAGGGTCGGCGCGGCGATCACCGGCACCTGATCGCCTGCCCAGGCGGCCTCGGCCCCGGTTGTGCCGGGGCAGATCACCCCCAGATCGCGTTGGGATGCGCTGAACGCTGCAGGCAGAACCCCGGCCACGGCGGTAATTCCGCCATCTAATGCCAATTCGCCCAGTACGACAAACGGGTCCACTGCCTCTTGCGGCAGCACCCCCATGCCGATCAGCAGCCCGACGGCAATCGGTAGGTCGAAATGGCTGCCTTCCTTGCTCAAATCAGCAGGGGCAAGGTTGACCGTGATCCGCTTGGCCGGCAGGGCCAGGCCGATCGCCTGTAGCGCAGCGCGCACCCGTTCCCGGCTTTCCCCTACGGCCTTATCGGGCAGGCCGACCAGGGCAAAACCCGGCAAGCCCGCCCCCATTTGCACCTGAACATCGACATCCACACACTCGATGCCCTGAAACGCCACCGTCCGAACCCGCGCCACCATCCCGATTAAATCCCTTACCGCATCAGAACCGGCACTGTGCGGCCAAGGACCATCCGGGGCAATCAAGAATACTATGATATGATTTGATGTGTTGGATTATATATTACTGCGAGTGGTGGATTTTCAGTTCTTCTACTGACTGATTAGGATGCGGCGCCTTGCCGCTGGTCTTATCGGGCGGTTCCGGCCACACTCTGCCTATGACAGAGTTGGACGGCATCGACATCACCCTGGGCCTGCGGCTGGCGACGGCGCTGGGCGTCGGCCTGTTGATCGGGTTGGAGCGCGGCTGGCATGACCGGGAGGCGGCGGAAGGATCGCGCCCGGCTGGCCTGCGCAGTTTCGCCTTGATCGGCCTACTGGGCGGCGTACTGGCGCTAGTGGGCGATCGGTTCGGCCAGCCATGGCTGCCGGGGCTGGGCGTTCTGGGCCTGGCCTGGGTTCTCGGCTTTGCCTATCGCAGCCGGGCGGAAGCGACCGGCGATCTGGGCCTGACCACGGTGATTGCCGGGCTGTTGACCCTGGCGCTGGGTGCGCTGGCTGGGGTGGGGCAGGGGGCGATTGCAACCGGTGGGGCCGTGGCGGCGGCGGTCCTGCTGGGGGCGAAGGCCCCGCTGCACCGGGCGCTGGCGGCGATCCCCCCGAATGATGCCCGCGCGGCGCTGCGGCTGGCGGTCATCACCTTGCTGGTCCTGCCGCTGTTGCCGGATCGGGGCTATGGCCCCTATGACAGCCTCAATCCCTATCGCTTATGGCTGGCCGTGGTGCTGCTGTCCGGCCTATCCTTCGCCGGATATTTACTGGCGAAGGGGCTGGGCGCCACACGCGGCGCGCTGTTGACCGGGCTTGCGGGCGGATTGGTCAGTTCCACCGCCATCACGGCGGCTTTTGCCAGCGCGGCGCACACGCAGCCCGCGCGCGTCGGGCCGCTGATCGGCGGCGCGCTGGCGGCCAATGCGGTGATGCTGGTGCGACTGATCGTTCTGGCCGGCCTGTTGATGCCACAGACATTGGCCGGGTTGAGCGTCCCGGTCGGCGGGGCGCTGCTGGTTCTGGCGCTGGCGGTCTGGCTCCACAGCCGGGGCAGCGGTGCAGCCGCGCCGGAGGCAGATGGCGCGGCGTTGGAAAACCCGGTCGATCTGTGGGCGGCCATCAAGTTCGGCCTGTTCATGGCGCTGGTCGCCCTGGGCAGCCGGTTTGCCCAGGATCTGCTGGGTGCGCATGGCATGCTGGTCGCGGCGGGCCTGTCCGGCCTGGCCGATGTCGATGCCATTGCGGTTGCCCTGGCCCAGGCGGTGGCGCAGGGGGCAACTGATCCCGCACTCGCCGCGACGGCCCTGCTGGTCGCAGCCGGGGCGAATACGGCGGTCAAGGCCGGATTGGCGCTCAGCCTCGGCCCGCGCCGGTTCGGGTTGATCCTGGCGGCGGTGCTTGCCGGCAGCACGGCGTTTGCCCTGGTGCTGCTCCTCACCGTGCCGCCGATCGGGCCATGACTGCCCTTCCAGAGCGGCGCGGGCGCGCCAAGGTGGCGGTGTTCATTGCCGGGATGGCGGCGTTTCTGGATCTTTATCCCACCCAGGCGGTGCTGCCGGAACTGGCGCAGGCTTTTGCCGCCGGGCCGGGCGATGTGGCCCTGACCGTGACGGCGGGCACCCTGGCGGTGGCCCTGATCGCGCCGATCATGGGGGCGATTGCCGATCGGCTGGGCCGCAAGCGCCTGATCGTGGCTGCCTGCCTGGCCCTCGCCCTGCCCACCCTGGGGGTGGCGCAGGCGGCCAGCCTGACCGAAGTGCTGATCTGGCGTTTCGTCCAGGGCCTGTGCCTGCCAGCAATCTTTGCCGTCACCATCGCCTATATCGGCGAGGAATGGCCGCGGGCAGAGGCTGCGGCGATCACGGGCCTCTACATCGCCGGGACCATCCTGGGCGGGTTTCTGGGGCGGTTTCTGGTCGCGTTGCTGACCGATTGGGCCGACTGGCGCACCGCGTTCGTCGGGCTGGCGGCCATCAATGCCGGATGCGGGATCGGTCTGGCCATCCTGTTGCCCGCCAGCCGCCACTTCACCCCCGCCAGCGGTTGGGCGCGCGCCTTTTCCGGCATCGGGCGCCATGTGCGCAATCCCCGGCTGCTGGGCACCTATGCAGTTGGCTTTGGCGTTTTATTTTCCCTGGTGGCCCTGTTTACCTATGCCAATTTCCATCTGGCCGGGCCGCCCTTTTCCCTGGGGCTGGCCGAATTGGGATCGGTCTTCGCCGTCTATCTGTTGGGGGTGGTGACCAGCCCCGGTGCCGGGTGGCTGGCGCGCCGCCTGGGACGGCGCGGCGCCCTGGCGGCGGCGGTCGGGATGACCGTGCTGGGCGGTGGGCTGGCGCTTGGCATGACCGTACCAATGATCGTGCTGGGCCTTGGCTGCGCCTGCATCGGGCTGTTCATCGCGCAAAGCAGCGCAACGGGCTTCGTTGCGACCGAGGCGACCGAAGGGCGCACCGCCGCTGTCGGGCTCTATGTCACCTGCTACTATATCGGCGGGTCGCTGGGGGCGGTGCTGCCCGCGCCGCTCTGGACCGTGTTCGGCTGGCCTGCGGTGGTCGGTTTGGTGGTGATCGTGCAGGGAGTGAGTCTGACGGCCGCGTTTTTCGCATGGCGGGGTTGATATTCACAGAAAATTTGTGTGTTGCATTGGTTTTGACATCCCGGTCTGTATTTTCCATAAATTTCACGCTTACCGATGATTTGCGCCAATTCCGAACCGGATCGTCTGGCAAGCCGTCATAACCCTGCGCCCGATACGGGCGCTTCGCCCAACCGGGACGCGCAGGGGACCCACACACTGGAGGATGAGATGCACATTATTACGAAACTGGGTCGTATTTTCTCCAAGCCGCTGCGCAGCGCCGCACTGGTTGCCCTGGCCGCGTTGCCCACACAGATCCCGGCGCAGGCCGCCGCGCAAACCACCGCGCCCAGGGAGCTGCGTCTGGACTATGCCTATTACAATCCGGTCAGCCTGGTGCTGAAGGAGAAAGGCTGGCTGGAAGAAGATCTGAAAAAGGACGGCATTGCCGTGCGCTGGGTGCTGTCGGCCGGCAGCAACAAGGCGCTGGAATTCCTCAATTCCGAAAGCATCGATTTCGGCTCCACCGCCGGGGCGGCGGCGCTGCTGGCCAAAGTGGCGGGCAACCCGATCAAGTCGATCTATGTCTTCTCCAAGCCGGAATGGACTGCGCTGGTCACCAACCCGTCCAGCGGCATCAAGACCGTGGCCGACCTGAAGGGCAAGCGGATCGCCGTCACCCGCGGCACTGATCCGCATATCTTCCTGATCCGCGCTCTGGCCGGGGCCGGGCTGAAGGAACGCGATGCCAAGCTGATCCTGCTGCAGCATGCCGATGGCCGTCTGGCGCTGGAGAAGGGCGATGTTGACGCCTGGGCCGGGCTGGACCCGATGATGGCGCAGGCGGAACTGGAAAAGGGCGCCACCCTGTTCTTCCGCAATGCCGACCTCAACACCTATGGCATCCTGAATGTGCGGGAGGAGTTTGCCACCAAGCATCCGGAGCTGGTCGGCCGCGTGTTGGCCGCCTATGAACGGGCGCGGCTGCATTCCCGGCAGAACCCAGAGGAGCTGAAATCGGCCCTCGCCAACGCAGCCAAGCTGTCGGATCAGGTGGCCCTGCGCCAGCTGGAGCGGACCGATATCACCGACCCGGTGCTGGGTGAAAAGCAGCGCAGCACGATCGAGGCTGCGGGCATCGCCCTTCAGGAAGCGGGGGTCATCAAGCCGGATGTCGATGTCAAGGCGGTGGTGAACGCCCTGTTCGACACCCGCTTCGCCACCCGCCTCTCGTCCAACTGAGGCCGGGACCGGTGACCGGAGCACCAACGGAAACCGCAGCCGAAGCAGCGCGCGTGGCCCATCGCGGCCCGCGCCTGTGGCAGCGGCTGCTGGCGGGCGGCTGGATCGGGCTGATCCTGCCGCTGGCCCTGGCGCTCGGCTGGGAGGGGGTGGTGGCCCAGGGCTGGAACGAGGGGCGGCTGATCCCGCCCCCCAGCCGCATTCTGGCCCAGTTCGCCGAACTGGCCGCCGATGGCAGCCTGTGGATCCATATCGCCGCCACCCTGCAACGGGTCGCCATCGGCTTCGCCCTGGGGGTGATCGCGGGGACGGTTCTGGGGGCGCTGACCGGCTATTCCCCGCTGATGCGCCGCCTATTCGATCCCAGCCTGCAGGCGCTGCGGAATATCCCGTCGATTGCCTGGGTGCCCTTATTCATCCTGTGGTTCGGCATTTTTGAAACCTCCAAGGTGCTGCTGATCGCCGTCGGGGTGTTTTTCCCGATCTATCTGGGGCTGTCGGCGGCGATTCTGGGCTGCGACCGCAAGCTGGTGGAGGTCGGCCGGGTGTTCCGCCTGTCCGGCTTCGCGCTGGTGCGCCGCGTGCTGATCCCTGCGGCTCTGCCCAGCTATCTGGTCAGCCTGCGGTCAGGCCTCGGTCTCGGATGGATGTTCGTCGTCGCGGCGGAATTCATGGGGGCCAGCGAAGGGCTGGGCTTCCTGCTGATCGACGGGCAGATGACCGGGCAACCGGCCATCATTCTGACCAGCATCGTTGCCTTTGCTGTGCTGGGCAAGGCGACCGATCTGGTGCTGGCCAGCCTGTCTGCCCGTGCGCTGCGCTGGCAGGACAGTTTCGTGCGGAGCTGACGGCATGTTGACCCTCGATACGATCGCCAAGACCTATCCCAACGGTCATCTCGCCGTCTCCCGCGTCTCCCTTACGGTCGAACCGGGCGAAATCCTCGCCATCCTCGGCGGATCCGGTTGCGGCAAATCCACCCTGCTGCGCATGATCGCCGGGCTGGACCGGCCATCC
>CAYRWZ010000060.1:0-5852 GCA_964428065.1 uncultured Comamonadaceae bacterium
CAGGTGCGCTACCAGGCTGCGCTACGCTCCGACCGTGCACGCCGCCCTTGGCGACGGCGTGCGGACTATATTCGGTGGACCTGCCGAAGGCAATCCACAAAACCCGGCGCAGCATCAGAATTTTCGATGCCGACCGGGCCGCAAACCGTCATGCCCTATTCGTCGCCGATGGCCTGCAACAGTTCGGAACGGATATCGTCCAGTTCCCCCAGAACTTCGTCCAGCAGCATCCGGGCATTGGCATCCAGAACGACCGCGGCGGCCGGCGCCAGGGCCAGATTCGGCAGGGTCGGCTCCCGCACGGCGGACCGAGCGGCGCGCGGCGGCGGCGGTTCGATCGGCGTGCTGGCGGTCGACTGCATATCCTCGGCGTCGAACTGCGCCTTGTCGCCGTTCTTCAACAGCTTCTGCACGCCCTTGATGGTATAGCCATCGCGGTAGAGCAATTCCCGGATCCGCCGCAGCAAATCCACATCTTCCGGTCGGTAATAGCGGCGCCCGCCCCCACGCTTCAGCGGCTTGATCTGCGGAAATTTGCTTTCCCAAAAGCGCAAGACATGCGGCGGAACATCCAGTTCCGTTGCCACTTCGCTGATCGTGCGGAAAGCCGAGGCGGATTTCCCCCCCCGTCGGGCATTCTGCTCGTTGGCTTCTGCGACGCTCATCCCCTACTCACTCCTTACCCTCGGCAGCAGTCAGAGCCTCGTTAATCCGGTTCTTCAGCACATGCGATGGCCGGAACACCAAGACCTGCCGGGGCATGATGGGTACTTCTTCACCTGTTTTCGGATTGCGACCGATCCGCTGGCCTTTCTGGCGCACGGAAAAGCTGCCGAACGATGAGATTTTCACCATCTCACCGGCAGCAAGGGCGTCAGCGATCTCCTGTAGAACGGTCTCAACCAACTGGGCAGATTCATTGCGCGACAGGCCGACCTCGTTATAGACGGCCTCACTGAGCTGCGCGCGCGTGACGGTCTGCTCGGTCATTGTTTATCCCTCGCCCTTCTCATACCACCCTAACGACCGACGCTAAGCCCGTCAATTCCAAAGGTTTGTATGCGGTTTACCGAGGAACCTAGCGGTAATTTCTCACAAAGGCAATTGATGTAAGTCAGGTCCTGATCAGGGCCGAACCCCAGGCCAAACCACCGCCAATCGCTTCCATCAAAACCAAATTGCCATTGCGAATGCGCCCATCCTCAACTGCTTCGGCAAAAGCCAGCGGGATTGACGCTGCAGATGTGTTGGCATGACGCGCAACAGTAGAAATTACTTTATCCGGGGACATGTTTAATTTACGCGCAATTCCATCGATAATTCTTTGATTTGCCTGATGGGGAACCAGCCAATCGATCTGATCGGGGGAAATGCGGTTATGGTCCAGCGCCGCCGTAACCGCCTGGGCCAAATTGGTCACAGCGTGGCGGAATACCTCCTTGCCGACCATACGGACATGGCCGACGGTACGGGTGCTGGACGGGCCGCCATCGACATACAGGATATCATGCTCCCGCCCATCGGAATAAAGATGGGTGGACAGAATGCCGTGATCGGTTATTGCCCCCTGCCCGGCCTCGGCGCGCAGCACCACGGCACCGGCACCATCGCCGAACAGGACGCAGGTGGACCGGTCCTCCCAGTCCAGCAGGCGGCTGAAGGTTTCGGCGCCGATCACCAGCACCGTCCTGGCCTGTCCCAGACGGATGAAATTATCGGCGACCGACAGCGCGAAAATGAAGCCGGCGCACACGGCCTGAACGTCGAACGCGAAGCCCCGGGTCATGCCCAGACGGGCCTGTACGCGGGTTGCGGTGGCGGGAAAGGTTTCGTCCGGTGTGGTGGTGGCCAGCACAATGCCATCCACATCGGCGGCGGTCAGCCCGGCGTTGCTCAAGGCGCGCTGCGCGGCGGCAAGCGCAAGATCGGAAGTCAGTTCCCCATCGGCGGCGATATGGCGCTGGCGGATACCGGTCCGCTGCTGGATCCATTCATCCGATGTTTCCACCCGGTCGGCCAGGTCGGCATTGGTCACCACTTGGGCGGGCAGAAACGCCCCCGAACCAACAATCCGCGACCGAATGATGCTCATGAAACCGAATCCTCGTTACCTGTGCCTTGCTGTACGCGGGCCAGCTCCTCGCGGATTTTGTCGATGAACCCATGCGACGCCATGTCCACCGCAACGCCAATGGCGTTGGCAAAGCCCAGGGCATCGGTTCCGCCATGGCTTTTCACGGTAATGCCGTTGAGGCCCAGGAACATCGCACCGTTATAGCGCCGCGGATCGACCCGGTTGCGGAACCGGCCCAGCGCCGGCCGCAAAAACAGATAGCCAACCTTTGCGAACAGGGAATGTTTCAGCGATTCTTTCAGGAAATGGCTGATCAGCTTGGCCGTCCCTTCGGCGGTTTTCAGCGCCACATTGCCGGTAAAGCCGTCGGTCACGATCACGTCAACCGTGCCATTGGCAATATCGTCGCCTTCGACGAAACCGTGGAACTGATCGGCCAGGTGGGTTTCGCGCAGCAAGGCGGCAGCCTCGCGCAGCTCCTCCCGGCCCTTCATTTCTTCCTCGCCGATATTCAGCAGCCCGATGGACGGTACCGGCAGGCCCAGGGCGGTGCGGGCGAACACATCGCCCATGATGGCAAATTGTAACAGATTCTGGGCGTCGCAATCGACATTCGCGCCCAGATCCAGCATCACCGATTCGCCCCGGCTGGTCGGGAAGAAGGATGCAATGGCGGGGCGGTCAATACCCGGCAGCGTGCGCAACACGAACTTCGCCATCGCCATCAGCGCGCCGGTATTGCCGGCCGACACCACGGCAGCCGCCTGCCCTTCCGCCACCGCATTGATGGCAAGCCGCATGGAGCTTTGCCGCCCCTGGCGCAGCGCAACCGACGGCTTTTCGTCATTGCTGACGACCTGTTCGGTGTGCAGGATGGTGGTGATTTTCTGCAACGCAGAATGGCGGGCAAGCAGCGGTTCGATCCGCTGCTGCTGCCCGACCATCAAAAACTCTACCTGCGGAAACCGCGTGCGGGCGATATCCGCGCCTTGAACCACGATTTCGGGGGCCCGATCGCCGCCCATAGCATCCAAAGCTATTGTCAGCCGAGCGGTCACACTGCCCCCGATCTACGCAGACTTCGGCGCGTTCTACCCAAGCGGCGCGGTGTTAGGCCGAAGCCTGCTGCACCACTTCGCGGCCGTCGTAATGGCCGCAAGCCGGGCACACATGGTGCGGGCGATGCAGTTCGCCGCAATTCTTGCATTCCACATGGGCCGAAGCCGTCAGGGCGTGATGCGAGCGGCGCATGTTGCGACGCGACTTCGAGGTTTTCTTCTTAGGAACAGCCATTTTCCGAAACTCGTTCTGATCAGTGACGGCGACCCTGCGCTATACCGGATGGCACAACACAAAAGACGGCGATGCATACGGGGCACCGCAAAGCGCCCGCCTCTTTAGCGAAAAACCCAACGGAACTCAAGCGACTTTGCGAATTTTTCCAACAGGAATGGGGATTTGGCGATCCCCGTCATACAAACCCTAGTGTTTTCCGGCGCTTTCGGTGCTCAACCCCCCTGCCCCTTGCCGCCTTTCAGGACCGACAGTTTGGCGAAGGGATTGGGTTTTTCCGGTTCCTCTGCGGGCAGATCGTCTGTCGCATCGGGATCGCCGCGCCATTCGGCCGGAATTTCCGCCCCGTCCTTGCGCGGATAGGGATCCAACCCCAGGGCGAAATACTGGGCAGCCACTTCGCCCACATCGATGGCCGGGCCGTCCAGCGGTTCGATCAGATCCGCCTCGGCATCCAGGTCCAGGTCGGCGGGCTGGGGGCGCGCGCCGTCCAGCGGACCGAACAGGATGGTGAACTCCTCGACCACATCCTCCTCGACCGGGTCGAGGGTCACGACGCATTCCTGCACCGCCCGCCCTTCGACCGTACCGGTCAGTTCGATATAGCTGCCGCCGCGCACCCGGCGCAGGGCCACCTTGGTTTCCAGGCGCTGAATGGCCGGAATGGCGAAGCGTTCTGCCAGGGCGGCGCATTCGGCAGGCTCCGCCGCGAAGGTCAGGCGCAGCGGCTTGGTCGCAATCCGGTCCAGCAGCACCGGGCGCGAGAATTCGGGGGTCAGGGCATTGGGATCAATCATGGCCTGTGTTTAGCAGAAATCGGCCGGCCGGGGGAAGCGCAGCGTCACCCCCGGCTGAGTCAGCAGGCTGTCCGCCAAGGCAGCCTCCAGCGCCCGGCAATAGGCGGCCAGGCGGGCGATCCGCCCCTCAACGGCGGGGCCATTATCGGCGGGGGTATCGACCACAGTGCCATAGGCATTGCGGCGCAGGGCATCGATCAGCACGGCGGCATCCTCGGCATCCAGCCCTTCGTCATAGGCGGCGATCCGCCCGAACAGCGCCTTCGCCATATCCTTGACCCGGTTGCCGACCACAACGTCCGACACCCCGATTTCCCGCAGGCCCCGGTCCATATCGCCCATCATGTGATCGAACAGCGCCTGGGCGATCCGCTGGGCCTCCTCCTGCCCGGCCCCTGCCCCACGCCGCAGGCGGCGCAACACGGCATGAACATGCAGGCAGATCATCTCAAACCGGCCATCCAGCGTATCGGGCACGCCCCAATCGGCATAGAAAACCGGCTGGCGCGCCTGCTCCACCGCATGGGCATAGAGGGTTTGGGCGATCCGGTCGGTCTGCGATTGCGCGGCACCGCGCAGCGCGGCCATCAGGCGGGACAACATGCTTCTTCGGCACCTTTCGAGAAAAACGGCAGACAGGTTAAAGCGTTGGCCGGAAAGTGGGCGGAAACTGCCGGCTGGTCAAGAGACGCAGCCGATGCAGCCGTAACAGATGATGAACGGGGGATGAAATCGGCAGCCAGATCGGCTATATCAGCGCAGCAGATAAGCGTCGTGCTGCCGATTGCGCGGCAACGCAGTGTTGATTGAGGGTACGGCAATGCCGCTGACAGGTTTCAATTCCGTGTGTCCGCACCGCGCCGCCCTGCGGCTGGCGGCCGCCATGCTGGTTTCCATCGGGCTGGCTGCCTGTGCGCCGACCGTGGACAGCCGGGGCAATATGCCCAAGGCGGACGAAATCGCCCAGCTGAAACCGGGGATTCACACCCGGTCCGATGTGATCGCGGTGCTGGGTTCCCCCACCGTGGCCGCCACCTTCAACGACCGCGTCTGGTACTATATTGGCCGCAAAACACAAACCCGCGCCTTCTTCGAAGCTGAAACCACCGAACAGCAGGTGGTGGCCGTGCTGTTCGACGATGGCGGGCTGGTCAAGGATATCAAGACCAGCAAGGGCGAAGAAGCCAAGCAGATCGAACATGTGGCCAAAACCACCCCGACCACTGGTCACAGCCTGACCTTCATGGAACAGCTGTTCGGCAATCTGGGCCGGTTCAGCCGACCGGAATAGGCCAATTTTTCGATTGGAACAGCCCCAATCCGGCGCAGGCGGGATTGGGGCTGTTCTTTTGGTCAATGCGCCAGAACGGCCAGCAGCAAAATGGCGACGATATTGATGATCTTGATCATCGGGTTGACCGCCGGACCGGCCGTATCCTTGTAGGGATCGCCGACTGTATCGCCAGTGACAGCAGCTTTGTGGGCGTCCGACCCTTTGCCGCCGTGATGGCCTTCCTCGATATACTTTTTCGCATTGTCCCAGGCGCCGCCGCCTGACGTCATGGAGATGGCGACGAACAGGCCGGTCACAATCGTGCCCAGCAGCATGGCGCCGACCGCAGCGAATGCCGCCGCCTGCCCGGCGACAAACGTGACAACGGCATAAAGAACCAGTGGCGCCAGCACCG
>CAYRWZ010000060.1:5879-6229 GCA_964428065.1 uncultured Comamonadaceae bacterium
CTTGGTCAGCAGATCGACCGCCTTGCCGTAATCCGGCTTGGCCCGGCCTTCCATGATGCCGGAAATCTCGCGGAACTGGCGGCGCACCTCCACCACCACCGCCCCGGCGGCCCGGCCGACCGATGTCATGCCCAGCGCGCCGAACAGATAGGGCAAGGCCCCGCCAACGAACAGCCCGACCACCACATAGGGGTCCTGCAGGCTGAACTGCACCGTCACATCCTTGAAGTAGTATTTCAGATCCTCGGTATAGGCGGCGAACAGGACCAGCGACGCCAACCCGGCAGACCCGATGGCATAGCCCTTGGTCACCGCCTTGGTGGTGTTGCCGACGGCATCCAGCGCATCGG
>CAYRWZ010000060.1:6276-12392 GCA_964428065.1 uncultured Comamonadaceae bacterium
CCGCCCGCATTGTCGGTGACCGGGCCATAGGCATCCAGTGCCACCACCATGCCGGCCAGCGCCAGCATGGTCGTTGCCGCAATGGCAATGCCGAACAGGCCGGCAATGCTGTAGCTGGCGATAATCCCCACACAGATCACCACCACCGGCAGCGCCGTCGATTCCATGGAAATCGCCAGCCCCTGGATGACATTGGTGCCATGGCCCGTGGTCGATGCCTGGGCGACACTGCGCACCGGGCGATAGGCGGTGGCGGTATAATATTCGGTTATCACCACCAGAAGCCCGGTAACCGCCAGCCCAACCATGGCACAGCCGAACAGGCCGGTACCGGTGACCTGCCCGCTGCCCATCGGCAGCGCTGCACCGAAGCCGACCATCCATTGCGTGACCCCGGCGACCAGACCGGCGGAAATCACCCCGGCGGCAATCAGCCCATTGTACAGCGCCAGCATGATCTTGCGATCCGCCCCCAGGCGGACGAAATAGGTGCCGATGATGGAGGCGAAGATACACACCCCGCCGATCATCAGCGGATACATCATCATGGTCTCCAGCGCCGCGCCGGTGAAATAGACCGCCGCCAGCAGCATGGTCGCCACCACGGTCACGGCATAGGTTTCGAACAGATCGGCCGCCATGCCGGCGCAATCGCCGACATTGTCGCCGACATTATCGGCAATCACGGCAGGGTTGCGGGGATCGTCCTCCGGGATGCCGGCTTCGACCTTGCCAACCAGATCGGCGCCGACATCGGCCCCCTTGGTGAAGATGCCGCCGCCCAGCCGGGCAAAGATCGAAATCAGCGACGCCCCGAAGGACAGGGCCACCAGCGCCTCCAGCAGAGGGCGAAGCTCGGTACCCAGGGCCTTGAGAACAAAATAATATCCGGCAACACCCAGCAGGCCCAGGCCAACCACCAGCATTCCGGTGATCGCCCCGGCACGAAAGGCGATGCCCAAGGCCGGGTCCAGCCCCGCCCGCGCTGCCTCTGCCGTGCGGACATTGGCCCGGACCGAAACGAACATTCCAATGAACCCCGCCGCGCCGGACAGCAGCGCCCCCAGGGCGAAGCCGATGGCAACCTTAAATCCTAACGTCAGCGCCAGCAGCGCGGCGATCACGATGCCGACCAGGAAAATCGTGCGGTATTGGCGCCCCAGATAGGCCTGCGCGCCCACCTGAACAGCGGCGGCAATCTCCTGCATCCGGGCATTGCCCGCCGGGGCCGCCAGCACGCTGCGGGCGGTTACCACGCCATAGAGCACGGCCAGCAGGCCGCACCCGATCACAAACCATGCAAATCCAGACATGATCGACCCTTCCGTTGCAGTCGTTGTGCGATTGCGCAGAAACGGGTCGCCGATGCGGTGGCGACAGTCATACCGGCGGCGGCCGCAGCAGGGCGGCGCGGCAGACGGACAGGGCTGCGTCGGGTACGGAACATCGGCAACACGCCTGCGTCCTCCCTTTTCTCGTGCCGGGCCGGGTCCACAAGGTCGGTTGAGCCGAAGGACCGGACCATGCTGCAACACCGGGGCAACGGCCCCATTTCGGTGTTGCTTGGCAAAAGACTGACAGCAGTGCGCATCGCGCGCAACAATCAAGTGTGGGTCACAGCCGGTCTGCTACTGAATATAGCGTTGGGGCCGTCCGGTTTGACTGGGTCTATACTGACCGACGCTGAAGAAAGAACAACAGAATGGCGGCACCGATCATCAGGGGCAGCACGCCGTAATTCACCGCGTTCCAGCCCAGGCTGTATTGCAGCGCCCCGGCCGCGAAGGAGGCAACCGCCGTGGTGGCGAACATGGCGGTATCATTGGCCGCCTGAACCTTGGCCCGCTCCGGCCCGGTATGGGTTGAGGCCAGCAGGGTGGTCCCGCCGACGAACATGAAGTTCCAGCCGATCCCCAGCAGCACCAGCCCCAGCCAGAAATGGCCCTTTTCCTGCCCGCTCAGATCAACGCCAATCCCGGCGATAATGACCAACGCGCCAACAAAGATGATCCGCTTGACGCCAAAACGGCGAATCAGATGTCCGGTAGCGAAAGAGGTGGCGAACATGCCCAGCGCGTGCCACTGAATGACGAAGGCCGAACTGGCGAAATCATAGCCGCAGGCCAGCATGGCCAAGGGGGTTGCCGTCATCAGCAGCGCCATAACGCCATAGCCGATCACCGCCGCCAGCACAGCCAGCTTGAAATCCCGTTGCCGGGCAATGTCCCGCAAGGGGCGCCCGGCGCGAAAATCGGGCGAAGGCGGCTTCGGCAGGCGCAGGGTGCTGATGGCCAAAAGATTCAGCCCATGCAGCCCGGCGATAAAGACAAAGGATCCGGCAAACAGATAGGGCAGAAGCAGATCCCGCGCCCAGGTGGCGATTTCCGGGCCGAACAGGGCGGAGACCACGCCCCCGCTCATCACCAGCGATATCGCCTTCGGCCGCCAGGCATCGTCCGCCACATCGGCCGCCGCGTGCCGGTAATAGAGCGAGACGGCATTGGCCGCGCCGAAAAGCAACCCGGCTGCACAGAAGAATGGGAAGGAGCCAATCACCATGCCCCAGGCCGCCAGAAGCGCGCCGATCACACCCAGGCCGCTGCCCAGTAGAAAACCGAATCTCCGGCCATAGCGCTGCATCAGCATCGAGGCCGGAACCGCAGCCAGCATGGTGACGATGAATTGCAGGCCCAGCGGCAGGGTGGCGAGCGATTTATCCGCCGCCAGCATCTCCCCTGCCACTGCGGTGGTGGTGGTTACAATGGTGATCCCGGTAAAGGCAATGGCCTGGCACGCCGCCAGGGTATAGATGGCGCGCCGCATGCCGGGGATTTGGGGATCCTGATGAGAGGAGGATACCGCCGACGCCGACGCCTCATCCCTCACGCGGCACCACGAACACGTTTTTGATATTGATGCCGATCACCGCCGGCCGGCCCAGCATTTCCAGGCTGGCTTTCAGCAGCTGATCCTTCAGGTAAGGGATATTGTCCAGATTCTCCGGCCCGGCCCGGGTGGACAGGGCGGTCATATAGGTGAAGTAAAGATCGCGCAGCCGCGGGCGTTCTTCCAGCACCTGCTTCAACGGCGCGCCATCCCGCGTCTCAATCACCAGCACATAGGTGCGCCCTTCCGCCAGCTCGCCATTGCGGACGATGGGCAGATAGATCGGCTCCAGCTCGACAAACGCGGCCGGCTGGTTCAGGTCGGTATACTGGCGTTCCTGAAGGTGGCGGACCAGGAAGAAGGCCCCTGCGATGGCCCCGCCAATGGCGATCAGCATCAACATGCTGAGAATCATTCGAAGGACCTGCCGCATCACCCCTGCCCTTATCCATTGACCCTGTCGGTCAGAAATGCACCCAGCCGCGCCGTGCCGGGGTGATATCCCGACCCAGCTCATCGACCAGCGTTACCCCAGGCGGCCCGGCCGTGCAACGGCCGACCAGCGCCAGGGCAATGCCGGCAGTATCTGCCAGCTTTTGAAATTTATCAATAAGATGCGGCGGCACTGTTAAAGCCACTTCGTAATCGTCGCCGCCGGTACAGGCATCAATGACCGAAATCCCGGCCCCGCGGGCGGCGGGCGACAGGGGTACGGCCTGCGCCTCAACTCGGATGGCAACGCCCGAAGCGGCGGCGATATGGCCCAGATCGGCCAGCAAGCCATCTGAAATATCCAGCGATGCAGTTGCCCCGCCGCGCAGCAGCGGGCGCAGGGTAAAGCGCGGCGTCGGCGCCCAGTAGCGCCCAGCCAGCCAGTCGGCATCCGCCGGATCAAGCCCAGGCAGTTCGCCGCGCAGCACCCGCAGCCCCAGCAGCGCATCGCCCAGTGTGCCGCTGACCAGCACCAGATCGCCCGGCTGCGCGCCCGCGCGGTCGATCACCGGCCCTGCCGGGCACAGACCGAAGGCGGTGATGGAAACCATGATCGGGCCGGGGGTGGACACGCTGTCCCCGCCGGACAGGGCAATGCCGAAAGCGGCCTGATCGGCCGCCAGCCCAGCGCAGAAATCGGCCAGCCAGCCATCGTCAATCTGCTTGGGCAGCGCCAGGGCCAGGCTATAGGCCAACGGGTCCGCCCCCTTGGCCGCCAGATCGGACAGGTTGCAGCGCAACGCCTTGCGGGCGATATCGAAGGGCCGGTCCCGCCCCAGGAAATGGATGTCTTCGACCAGCGCATCGGTGGTGACGGCCAGCCGCTGGCCGGGCGGCGGATCAATCACCGCCACGTCGTCGACCAGGCCGCGCGCGCCGGGGAACCCGGCGGTCAGGGGGCGAAAGAATCGGTCGATGCGGTCGAATTCACCCATGGCGCCGCCCTCGGCTCCCCCGGCCCCGGCGGGCTTGGCGCTATTTGCGCTCAAACTCCGCCGCGCGGATCAGTTTGCCCAGCTTGTCGAGCATGGCGTTGACCATGCCCGGTTCTTTCGCCTTGCCGTCGGTCCCGTCGAAGAAATCATGGGCCAGCCCGACATATTCGCTGACCACCACCCGGCCCGGCACTTCCGGCATCCGGTGCAGTTCATACAGGCCGCCGCGCAGAATGGCGCGCAGCACGGGGTCGATCCGCTCGATCGTCCAGCCTTCGACCAGATTGGCGACGATCAGGGCGTCAAAATCCTTGCGGTTGAGCCACACCCCTTCCACCACCATGCCGAAATGGCCCTTATCGGCCGTATCGGTCAGGCGATGGTGGATGAATTCATCGATCACCGCCGGGCCGGTGATGCCGGTCATATCCATCTGATAGATGGCCTGCACTGCCGCCAGCCGCGCTTCGCGTCGGCCGGCAACCATGGGATCGATCTTGCGGGGTTTCGCTGCCGGGGCCATGCCGATCACCCAAGCCGAAAACGGCGGCGCAGATCGACCATGCGCAGGCAGGCGCGGGCCACTTCGGCCCCCTTGTTCTTCTTGTCCCGGCGTGCGCGCGCCCAGGCCTGATCGTCGTTTTCCACGGTCAGCACGCCGAAGCCGATGGCGGCTTGGTGGCGCAGGGCGATATCGTTCAAGCCACGCGCTGCTTCTTCGCACACGTAATCGTAATGGGTGGTCTCCCCCCGGATCACGCAGCCAAGCGCCAGAAACCCGTCGTAGCGGAAGCTGTCCGGATTGCGCTGCATCGCCTGAAGGGCAAATTCGATGGCGGCCGGAATCTCGAACGCGCCCGGCACCGGCAAGCGCTCATAGGTCGCCCCGGCGGCGTCCAGCGCCTCCTTGGCGCCGGCGAACAGCTCGTCGGCGATATCTTCGTAAAACCGGGCCTCGACGACCAGAATGTGCGGCTTGCTCATCAGCTCAATCCTGCGATAGGGGGCGCTGTTCGATCACGGAAAGGCCATAGCCGTCAAGCCCCACAATCGTGCGGCGGGTATTCGACAGCAGCACCATCTCGCGCACACCCAGATCGACCAGGATTTGCGCACCAACGCCATAGTCGCGCAAGGCGGCCGCCGTATCGGGCTGCCCGGATAGCCGCGCCTTCAGCCGTTCCGACAAAATAGTCGGCCGCGCTTCCCGAATCAGCACCACCACGCCCCGCCCCTCTGCCTCGATCACCTGCATGGCCGCGCGCAATTCGCCGCCATGGCCCGAAGTGGCATCGCCCAGCACATCGTCCAGCACGTTCAGCGCGTGCATGCGCACCAGCACCGGGCCAGGGGCCGACAGGTCGCCCTTGATCAGGGCCACATGTTCCGCCTTGGGCACCGTGCTTTCATAGATCACCATCTGGAAATCGCCGCCATGCAGGCTGGTGAACTCCGTCTCCAGGGTGCGGCGCACCAGCTTTTCCTGCCGACGCCGCCAGGCGATCAGATCGGCGATGGTGCCGACCTTCAGCCCGTGAAACTGGGCGAACTGGATCAGATCCGGCAACCGGGCCATGGTGCCGTCATCGTTCATGATCTCGCAGATCACGCCTGCCGGATACAGGCCGGCCATGCGGGCGATATCGACCGCCGCCTCGGTATGGCCGGCGCGGACCAGCACCCCGCCATCGCGGGCAACCAGCGGAAAGACATGGCCCGGTGTGGTGATATCGTTGCGCCCGGCGCCGGGGTCAGTGGCAACGGCACTGGTGCGCGCCCGGTCTGCGGCGGGCATGCCGGTGG
>CAYRWZ010000060.1:12402-15461 GCA_964428065.1 uncultured Comamonadaceae bacterium
CCTTCCCGCGCCTCAATCGATACAGTAAAGGCCGTCTGATGCCGGGTGCCGTTCTGCTGCGCCATCAGCGGCAGGCCCAGCGTTTCCACCCGCTCGCGTGTCATGGCAAGGCAGATCAGCCCGCGGCCATATTTGGCCATGAAGTTGATCGCTTCCGGCGTGGCGTGGGCGGACGGGATGACCAGATCGCCCTCATTCTCCCGGTCCTCATCGTCGACCAGGATGAACATGCGGCCCTGGCGGGCTTCCTCGATCAGCTCGTCGATCGAGGACAAGAAGTCGCTATTGGCTACGGTTTTCACGCTATCCCCGATTCTGCGCTAACGATCATCGGCCCAACATCCGGGCGACATACCGGGCCAGCATATCCACCTCGAAATGGATCTTGTCGCCCGGCTTATAGCTGGCGAATGTAGTCGCTTCCCAGGTATGGGGGATGATGTTGATATCGAAACCGTCTTTTTCCACCGCGTTGACGGTCAGCGAGACCCCATCCAGGGCAATCGACCCTTTCGGGGCAACATAGCGCGCATAGTCCGACGGCAGGCTGATATGAACCCGGTGCGATCCGGCTTCCGGGGTGATCGACACCACGGTCGCCAGCCCGTCAACATGGCCATAGACCAGATGCCCGCCCAGCTCGTCCCCCAGTTTCAGCGAAAATTCCAGATTGATCGGCCGCCCGACCTGCCAGTGCCCGACCAGGGTTTTCGACAGGGTTTCGTCAGAGGCTTCGACCTCGAACCAATCCGGGCCTTTGCGGATCACCGTCAGGCAGACGCCGGAACAGGCGATCGACGCGCCGATGGGTGTGTTCGACAGGTCCAGCCGGGTGCCGATCCGCAGCAGCAGATCCTTGCCCTGGGGGCGGTCGGTGGCCAGCACGCGGCCGATATCGAGGATGAGTCCGGTAAACATGGTTCTGCCTAGCGCTGTATACGGAAGGTTTCAAGCCAATCTTCGCCGCAGGTGATACGGTCTTCCAGAACGAAGCGCGGTGCCTGATTGGGGCGGTCGATGCCAAAGGCGGCGATACCGGGCAGGCCGTCGCCGCCCATGATACTGGGCGCGCGGAACAGCGCCAGCCGGTCCACCAGATCGGCCCGCAGCAACGCGGCAATCACATGCCCGCCACCTTCGACCAGGATCCGGGTCAGGCCGATTTCGCCCAGCGCCCGCAAAGCCGCAGCCATATCGATCGACCCGCCCGCATCGGCGCCGACCGGCAGCACGCGCACCCCCGCCCCTTCAAAGGCCGCCCGTCGGTCGGCATCGACATCGGCGCGCGCCAGAACGATCACCGGCACCTGGCGGGCGGTCTGCACCAGCCGGTGGGTCAGCGGCAGGGACAGGCGGCTGTCGGCGACGATCCGCAGGGGCGACCGCCCCTCCAGCCCCGGCAGGCGGCAGTCGAGCATCGGATCGTCCAGGATCGCCGTGCGGCTACCAACCAGAATGGCATCGCTGCGCGCGCGCAGCAGATGGGCGCGACGCCGGGCCAGATCGCCAGTGATCCATTGGCTGTGGCCGCTGTGGGTGGCGATGCGGCCATCCAGCGTGACGCCGAGTTTAACGGTAATCTCCGGCCGGCCGATGGTCTGCCGCATCAGATAGCCGGACAGCAGCGCCTCCCCCTCCACAGCGCCGATGCCGGTGACGGTCTCGATCCCCGCTACGGCCATCTGGGCAAGGCCGCGTCCGGCCACGCGCGGGTCCGGGTCGGCCACGGCCACGACACAGCGCTTGATCCCGGCGGCGATCAGGGCTTCGGCACAGGGCGGGGTCTTGCCGTGATGGCTGCACGGCTCCAGCGTGACATAGGCGGTGGCGCCGCGTGCCTGCGCACCCGCCTGAGCAAGCGCAATTGTTTCCGCATGGGGACGGCCGCCCGCCTGAGTCCAGCCCTGCCCGATCACATGGCTTTCGCCGCGAGATCCGCCTTCACCCGGCGCAACGATCACGCAGCCGACCGACGGATTGGGCCAGGTCGTGCCTAGGCCGCGTTTGGCCAGCGCCAGCGCCGCCGTCATCCAGCGCCGGTCGTCGGCGGCGATGGCCGTTCGGTCCTGCGGGCTAGTCGCGCTCACTGAAGGTGCCCACCAGTTCCTCGAATTCCTTCACTTCACGGAAATTCTTATAGACCGAGGCATAGCGGATATAGGCAACCGGATCGAGATTGTAGAGCGCTTCCATGACCTGTGCGCCGACCAGATCGGACGATACTTCCGATTCTCCCGAACTTTCCAGGCGGCGGACAATGCCGTTGACGATCTTTTCGATCCGTTCGGCCTCAACCGGGCGCTTGCGGCAGGCGATCTGGATCGACCGGGCCAGCTTGTCGCGGTCGAACGGCACACGCTTGCCGCTTTTCTTCACCACAGTCAATTCGCGCAGCTGCACCCGTTCGAACGTGGTGAAGCGGGAGCCGCATTCAGGGCAGAAACGCCGCCGACGGATGGCTGCATTATCGTCGGTTGGCCGCGAATCCTTCACCTGCGTGTCGTCATTTCCGCAAAATGGGCAGCGCATGGTCTGGATACCCCCTGATTCGACGCGATTTGTTTATATTCAATGTAATAGATAAGTTTCTTAATGCAAGCAGCCAGCCCCATGACGGGGCTGGCCGATCCCGTGAGCCGTGCACCCGATCAATAGATCGGGAACCGCGCGCACAGGTCCTTCACTTCCGCCCGCACCTGGGCCTCGAT
This sequence comes from uncultured Comamonadaceae bacterium, assembly GCA_964428065.1. Lineage (GTDB taxonomy): Bacteria > Pseudomonadota > Alphaproteobacteria > Elsterales > Elsteraceae > CAYRWZ01. The sequence goes on from CAYRWZ010000060.1 coordinate 15,111, forward strand.
CCCACCATTGCCGTCCGGGCCGTTCTTGGCCAGGCCGTCCAGCACGTCACCGATCAGCTGGCCGATGCGGCGGAACTCAGCCGGGCCGAAGCCGCGGGTGGTGCCGGCCGGCGTGCCGAGACGGATGCCCGAGGTGACGAAGGGCTTTTCCGGATCGAACGGGATGCCGTTCTTGTTGCAGGTGATGCCGGCCCGTTCCAGATGATGTTCGGCCAGCTTGCCGGTCAGCCCCTTGGGCCGCAGATCGACCAGCATGACATGGCTGTCGGTCCCGCCAGAGACGATGTTGACGCCGCGCTCCACCAGGGTTTCTGCCAGGGCGCGCGCATTATCGACCACCTTCTGGGCATA
>CAYRWZ010000061.1:0-9367 GCA_964428065.1 uncultured Comamonadaceae bacterium
GTGGTGATGAAGTTGATCGCGCCCAGGATCGACGAGGCCCCGGCCAGATGCAGCGACAGGATCGCCAGATCCATCGAGGCGCCCGGCGTGCCCAGCTTGCTGGACAGCGGCGGATAGATGGTCCAGCCCACGCCCGCGCCACCATCGACGAAGGCCGAGGCGAGCAGCAGCAGGAAGGCCGGAACGATCAGCCAGAAGCTGATATTGTTCAGGCGAGGGAAGGCCATGTCCGGCGCGCCGATCATGATCGGCACGAACCAGTTGCCGAAGCCCCCGATCAGAGCGGGCATCACCACAAAGAACACCATGATCAGGCCGTGGGCCGTGGTGAACACGTTCCACATATGGCCGTCGGTCATGATCTGCATTCCGGGGTTCTGCAACTCCGCCCGCATCACCACCGAGAAGGCGCCGCCGATCAAACCGGCAAGCACCGAGAAGATCAGGTACAGCGTACCGATATCCTTGTGGTTGGTCGAATACAGCCACCGCTTCCACCCGGTCGGGGTGTGATCGTGGCCGTGGTCATGCGCGACTGCTCCGGCACCCATTGCGCGTCTCCTTAAGGTCTCTCAACCGGCGGGGATAGTTTGCCCCGCCCTTCGCATTCAGCAATCTAGACCGGCGGGCGCAGGCGGCCAGCCGGTCACGACAACAGTTAGTTCGCGTCAGCGATCTGCACGCTGGCAGGCGCATCGACGGCAGCAAACTTCTTCTTCGCTTCCTCGGTCCAGGCCTGGAACTTTTCCTTGCTCAGAACCTCGATCGCGATCGGCATGAAACCGTGGTTCACACCGCAAATCTGGTTGCACTGGCCATAGAACACGCCTTCCTTGGTCGCCTTCAGCCAGGTTTCGTTGGTGCGGCCGGGGAAGGCATAGATCTGCACGCCGAAATTCGGCACCAGCCAGGAATGCATCACATCGGCCGAGGTGACCAACACCCGCACTTCGGTATCGACCGGCAGCACCAGACGGTTATCGACATCCAGCAGGCGGATCTGGCCCGGCTTCAGGTCCGATGCCTGGATCATGTAGCTGTCATAGGTGAAGCCGCCATTATCCGGATATTCATAGGACCAATACCACTGATGGCCAGTGACCTTGATGGTCATTTCCGGGTTTTTGGCCCGGTCGGTATAGTACAGAAGCTGCATCGACGGGACGGCGATGAAGGCCAGGATCAGCACCGGCACGACTGTCCAGACGATTTCGATGAAGGTGTTGTGCGAGGTCTTGCTGGGCGTCGGGTTCGCCTTTTCGTTGAAGCGCACGACCAGGATGACCAGCAGCGCCAGCACAAACAGCACAATCGCCGTAATCACATACAGCAGCAGATTGTGCAGATCGTGGATCATCGCCTTGGACGGGCTGAATGCCTCCACCATGCCCATTTTCCAGGGCTCCGGCGCCACCACCTGCTGCGCCACTGCATCACCCAACCCAAGGGCGAGCGGCGCCAGACCGGCGGCGGCCAGGGTGAGGCCGATCAGACAGACGCCAAAAAGACACCGGCCCACAACGCGCATGATCTTCATAATTCCTCCGGTCCCATCCGCACCGTCTGCCTTGCCGATTGCCAGCCTGTGCTGGGGCAATCCCGGGCAAAGCATTCCGGCGTGCACTGGGGCCTGGGGGTCCAGGCCCATTCCAACCTTTCAGTTCCAACCTTTGCGCGGCTACCCGGCACGGAAGCGCGCGGGCGCACGCGGCGCGCATCATGGCGCGAAGCCCGGCGCAAGTCAAAACCCTCGCGCCGCCTTTTCGCCACGATCCAACGGTTGGTCGCAGGGGATAGCAGAATCCGCACCAGAGTCGAACCCTTTTCGACTCCCCTGAACTGTCCGCAGCCCCACTTTTCGGAAGACAGATCCCGATGACGTATGTTGCGAAAGGGTGCATGCCGGGCAAACACACCCTATATTGCTTTGGGACGGCGCCGCGATCCCATGCGGCGCTTCAGTTGATGGGAGCCCCCGCGCGATGACCGATCTCGCCCTGACCGATCGTTTGTTTTTCGATGCCACCGGCCTGAACCGCGCTGCGGTGGAGCGGGAGGTGGCCGATGCCCTCAAGGGCATGGACGATGGCGAGCTGTATCTGGAATACACCCAGTCCGAAAGTTTCGTCTGGGATGACGGGCGGCTGAAATCGGCCAGTTTCGATACCACCCAGGGCTTCGGTCTGCGTGCGGTGCATGGCGAGGTCACCGGCTATGCCCATGCCAGCACCCTGGACGAAGCGGCGATCCGCCGTGCCGCCAGCACGGTGCGGGCGGTGCGCAGCGGTGCGGCCGGCACCATGGCCGATGGGCCGCGTGCCACCAACCGCGCGCTTTACCCGGCGGAAAACCCGCTGTCGGGCCTGTCCTTCGACGCCAAGATCAAGCTGCTGCAGGATATCGATGCCTATGCCCGGGCCAAGGATCCGCGCGTGCGGCAGGTTTCCATCTCCCTGGCGGCGGAATGGAGTGCGGTCCAGATTCTGCGCGGCGATGGCCTGCGTGCCGGCGATATCCGGCCCCTGGTACGGCTGAATGTCTCGGTCAACCTGGCCGAGGGCGACCGGATGGAGGGGGGATCGTTCGGCGCGGGCGGCCGGCGGTCCTATGATCTCTATTTCGACCCCGCGCAATGGCAGTCCCAGGTGGACGAGGCCTATCGCCAGGCCCTGGTCAATCTTGGCTCGGTTCCGGCGCCGGCGGGTGAAATGCCGGTCGTCCTCGGCCCTGGTTGGCCGGGCGTCATGCTGCACGAAGCCATCGGCCATGGCCTGGAGGGCGATTTCAACCGCAAAAAAACCTCGGTCTTCGCCGGGCTGCTGGGCCAGCGGGTTGCAGCGCCGGGCGTCACGGTGGTCGATGACGGCACCCTGCCGGACCGGCGCGGCTCCATCACCATCGATGACGAAGGCACCCCGTCCAGCCGGACCGTGCTGATCGAAGATGGCATCCTGGTCGGCTATATGCAGGACCGGCTGAATGCCCGCCTGATGGGCGTGGCGCCAACCGGCAACGGCCGCCGCCAATCCTATGCCCATGCGCCGATGCCGCGCATGACCAATACGATGATGCTGTCGGGCGCCACCCCGGCGGAGGAGATCATCCGCTCGGTCAAGCGCGGCCTCTATGCGGTGAATTTCGGCGGCGGGCAGGTGGACATCACCTCGGGCAAGTTCGTCTTTTCCGCGACGGAGGCTTATCTGATCGAAAACGGCAAGATCGGCCCGGCGGTCAAGGGGGCAACTCTGATCGGCAATGGCCCGGACGCCCTGACCAAGGTTACCATGATCGGCAATGACAGTGCGCTGGATACCGGGATCGGCACCTGCGGCAAGGACGGGCAGTCGGTGCCGGTCGGCGTCGGTCAGCCAACCTTGCGCATCGACGGGCTGACGGTCGGAGGCACAGCAGCATAGAATCGCATTCCTGCTCTGGTATTCACCGCCATTTTACTTTTCTGTCCCTAAAGTGCCGTAGCCGCGCCATACTCTTGCGCCAATGGCGTTCCAATCAAATTATCCGGGGGTTTATCCGTGTCGATGTCCGATGTTTCCGTGAACACGCAGACCAATAAATTGCCGGCGATGATCGCCAGCGGCGGAGCCGCCGCAGTGCTTGCTGCCGGGGTGGGTTTTATCTTCGGGGCGGCGTGGCTGCCGCTTCTGGTCACTGCGGCGGTCGCTGGGGTCGGCGCTGCGCTTGCCGCCTTTCTGACCGCCCCGAAGCCGGTGGTCGTCGAAAAGCTGGTGACCGTGGAAAAGCGGGTTGAGGTGGAAGCCGCCAGCAACGTGAACGTGGCGGAACTGTCGGCGGAATTTTCCACCTCCATCACCAGCCAGGTGCGGGGGCTGATCGCCCATATGAACCTGATCCCGCCGGCGATCGAGAATGTCGATCAGAATGCGCGGCGCGCGCATGAGCGGGCGCTGGAAAATGTCAGCCTGACCGAGCGGGGCGACGAAATCGCCTCGACCGTCGCGGCGGCGTCGGAGGAATTGTCGGCCTCGATCAACGAGATCACCCAGCGCACCCAGGGCCTGGCCGATCTGATCAACACCCTCAATCAAAGCTCGACCCAGACCCAGGCCAATCTGAAGGAGCTGGATTCGGCGTCGGAGAAAATTGGCGCCTTCGCCAAGCTGGTGCAGGATATCGCCAACCAGACCAACCTTCTGGCGCTGAACGCAACGATTGAAGCAGCCCGGGCGGGCGAGGCCGGCAAGGGCTTCGCAGTGGTCGCGAGCGAGGTGAAGAACCTGGCGGCGCAGACCGGCAAGGCAACCGACGAAATCACCGGGCAGGTGGCGATGTTGCAGGGCGTCGCCCGGCAGACCGCCCAGGCGACGGAGCAGATTCTGCGCGGTATCGCCGAAGCCCATAACGTGATCTCCGCCCTTGCCTCCGCCGCCACCCAGCAGGATGCCGCCGTGCAGGAAGTGGCGCGGTTGGCAACCTCCATCCCGGAAATCTCCAAGCAGATCAATCAGGGCGCGCGGACCAACGTCAACGCCTCGGAAGAAACGCGGGAAGAAGTGGGCAAGGTGAAGGACGCGGTGCAGACGGCGGCGGGCAAGATCCGCGGTCTGCAGGATGCGACCCAGGCCTTCCTGAAGAAGATCGAAGCCTAACCCTCGTAACGGATAGGCGCGTCTAACCCGGCCCGGACTCGATCGATGATCCGGGCCGGAGCGACGCCTTCAGCCAGGACTGGAACTTCACGAAGGCGGCCTGCCCGGCCTGTTCCGGGCGATAGATCAGCGACCAGGCCCCCTTTTTCGGCACCCGGACGGCGAAGGGTGCCACCAGCCGCCCGGCGGCCAGATCGTCCATCACGAACGGCTCCCCCGCCAGCGCAACCCCAAGCCCGTCGATGGCTGCCTGAAGCGCGAAGGCGTGGAAATCGAATTGCAGGCCGCCATCGGGCACCCCCTGGCCAACCCCCGCCGCCGCCAGCCACTGCGCCCATTCCCCCGGTGCGTGCCGCACATGGAGTAAGGGTGCGCCCAGCAGATCCTGCGGCTGCTGCAAGCGTGCAGCCAACCCCGGCGCGCAGACCGGAAACAGGTCCGCCGTGAACAACGGTTCGGCCCGGTAAGAGCCGAGCGCCTGCCCCGGAATCCGGATTGCCGCCGACACGCCCGGTGGCAGAAGATCGTCCGCCGCCCCTTCTGCGACGGGAAGCGATGTGGACAGCCGCACCTCGATATCCGGGTGCAGGGCATGAAAGCGGGGCAGGCGGGGGATCAGCCAGCGCATGGCGAAGGTCGGCCCGCAGGCCACGGTCAGCACGCCGCGCTGCTGGCTGGTCAGGGCTTCGGTTGCCGCCAGAATCCGATCGAAGGCGGCGCTAAGGGCAGGGGCATAGGTGGCGCCGGCCTCGGTCAGGCTAAGGCCATTCGCGCGCCGCTCGAACAGCCGTTTGCCCAGCCGCGCCTCCAGCTCCCGCACCAGGCGGCTGACGGCGGTCTGGGTCACGTTCAGTTCGTTGGCGGCGGCGGTGAAGGAGCCGAGCCGGGCGGCGGCCTCGAACGCCCGGAGACCGTTGAGAGACGGAAGTTTGCGCATCGGAGCCCAAGTTTTTCTTGCTCTAAGACCGGTATATTCCCATTCGCTTTTCCACGGAACAAGCGGGAAAATCCCGCTATCCCCGATGGTGAAAGGCCAAGACGATGTTTCAGTGGGACCCGAACCAGTATGCCAAGTTTGACCGGCAGCGCACCCGCCCGGTGTTCGACCTTTTGGCGCAGGTCAGCCATCCCGATCCCCGCATGATCGTCGATCTGGGCTGCGGTACGGGCAACAGCACCCTGCCGTTGCGGGCGCGGTGGCCGCAGGCGCGCATCCTGGCGCTGGACAGTTCGGCGGAGATGCTGGCGGAGGCCAGGCGCGCGGCTGATCCCTCTGCCGGTATCGAGTGGGTCGAGGGCGATCAGGCCACCTGGGCCGACGAGACGGGGGATCGGTTCGACCTGATTTTCAGCAATGCGTCCCTGCAATGGAGCGGCGATCACGACCGGCTGTTTCCCGCGCTGGTCAACCGTTTGGCGCCGGGCGGCGTGCTGGCGGTTCAGATGCCGCGCAACTTCGATGCCCCGGCCCATCGCCTGATGCGCGATCTGGCGGCCGACGGCCCCTGGGCGCCGCGCCTTGCCGCAGTGCGGGATCTGATCCCGGTCGATCCGCCCGCCACTTACTATAACCGATTGTCCGGCCTGGTAGCGGATCTGTCGATCTGGGAAACCGACTATATCCAGATCATGGCGGACGTCGATGCGATCATCGACTGGGTCCGGGGCACCGGGTTGCGCCCGTTTCTGGCCCCGTTGACGGCAGCGGAACAGGCGCAGTTCCTGGCCCGCTACCGGACGGCGCTGATGACGCACTTTCCGCCCCAGCCCGACGGCAGGGTCTTGTTCCCCTTCCGTCGGCTGTTTCTGGTGGCGCGGCGCTAAGGGTTGGGCGCTGAGGGCCGGGCGTTGAGGGCTGGGCCCTATTCCGCAGCGCTGGCCAGCGGTGCGGCCGGCGGGGCCAGGAACCGGGACAGCAGTTCTGCCTCTTTCTGTTTCGCGGCGGCGACGTGCCGTTCTTTGACATGGCCGAACCCGCGGATCTGTTCGGGGATGGAGGCAAGCTCCACCGCCAGCCCGTGGCTTTCGGGCGACAGGCGGCCCAGAATGGTGTCGATCAGGCCGACATAATCGGCGATCAGCTGCCGCTCCATCCGGCGTTCCGCCGTCTTGCCGAACAGGTCCAGCGCGGTGCCCCGGAACCGGCGCAGCTTGGCCAGCAGGCCGAAGGCGCGCAGCATCCACGGGCCATAGACCGCCTTTTTCAGATGGCCGGTCGCCGGATCCTTTTCGGCAAACAGCGGCGGCGCCAGATTGAACTCCACCTTGAAATCGCCTTCGAACTGGTCGCGCAGCCGGTCGATGAAGCCGCTTTCGCTATACAGCCGGGCCACTTCATATTCGTCCTTATAGGCCATCAGCTTGAAGGCGTAGCGGGCGACGGCGGTGCTCAGGGCCTCGCTGCCGGGGGCCTGTTTGGCCTCGGCTGCGCGCACCCGTTCCACCAGGCTGCGATAGCGGGCGGCATAGGCGGCATCCTGATAGTCGGTCAGGAAGGCTGCGCGGCGGTCGATCATTTCATCCAGCGACTGGGACGGGCGATGATGATCCGGCGCCGTTTCGGTTTTCGGCGTGGCGGCCCGTTCCACTGCGGCCAGGTCGATGGCGGCGCGGCGGCCCCAGACAAAGGCCTTCTTGTTGAAGTCGATGGCAACGCCATTCAGCTCAATCGCCCGTTCGATGGCGGCGATGCCGACCGGCAGCCAGCCCTTCTGGGCGGCAAAGCCCAGAATAAACAGGTTGGCCGCAATGCTGTCGCCCAGCAAGGCAGTGGCGATGCGCGTCGCATCGATGAAGGTTGCATTGCCATCCCCCGCCGCATCGGTCACCGATTTGACGATCGACCGGCTGGGGAATTGCAGATCGGGCTTGCGGGTGAAGTCCGACGGCATGAATTCGTGGGTGTTGATCACCACCTTGGTCAGATCCTTGCGGATCTTGGCCAGCCCGTCATAGGTGCTGGCGGTCAGGGCATCGGCCCCGATCACCAGATTGGCCTCCCCGGCGGGGATGCGCACTGTGTGGATATCCTCCGGCTTGTCCGCCACGCGGATATGGCTGAACACCGCCCCGCCCTTCTGGGCCAGGCCGGTCATATCCAGCACGCCGACGCCCTTACCTTCCAGATGCGCGGCCATACCCAGCAGCGCGCCGATGGTCACGACGCCGGTGCCGCCAACCCCGGTCACCAGAATGCTGTACGGGGTGGCGCCGATGGCGGCAATCTGCGGGTCTGGCAGATCGTCCCACACCCCAGCAGCGGCGGGCTTCGGCTTTTTCAGCGCGCCGCCGACCACGGTGACGAAGCTGGGGCAGAACCCCTTGACGCAGGAGAAATCTTTGTTGCAGGTCGATTGGTCGATGGCGCGCTTGCGGCCGAATTCGGTCTCGACCGGCACGATCGACACGCAGTTGGATTGTTCGCCGCAATCGCCGCAGCCTTCGCACACCAGATCGTTGATGACGGTGCGTTTGGCCGGATCTTCCATCAGCCCGCGCTTGCGGCGGCGGCGTTTTTCGGTCGCGCAGACCTGATCATAGATCAGGATGGTCACGCCTTCGACCTGGCGCAGATCCTTTTGCACCTGATCCAGATCGTCGCGGTGATGCAGGGTGACGCCGGGGGCGAAGGCGGCGCCAATCGGATATTTATCCGGCTCGTCGGCCACCACCACGATCCGGGTCACGCCCTCTGCCGCCAGCTGCTGGGTCAGCATCGGCACGGTCAACGGCCCATCGACCGGCTGGCCGCCGGTCATGGCGACCGCATCGTTGAACAGAATCTTGTAGGTGATGTTGACCTTGGCGGCGATGGCCTGACGGATTGCCAGCAGTCCGGAATGGTAATAGGTGCCGTCGCCCAGATTGACGAAGATATGCTGGGTTTCGGTGAAGGGCGCCTGGCCGACCCAGGGCACGCCCTCGCCGCCCATCTGGGTGAAGGTTTCGGTGCGCCGGTCCATCCAGGTCACCATGTAATGGCACCCGATACCGCCCGCCGCCCGGCTGCCGTCCGGCACTTTGGTCGAGCTATTGTGCGGGCAGCCGGAACAGAAGGTCGGCACCCGCTGCACCGACATGTCGAGCGCGTCGAGCTGCGCTTCCTTTTCCGCCAGAAAGGCCAGGCGCTGTTCGATCCGGTCCGACTGATAGAACCGGCCGATCCGCTTGGCGATCACTCGGGCGATCCGGGCGGGCGACAATTCATTGGCGGAGGGCAGAATCCAGTTCCGATCCTCGTCGAACTTGCCGATCACGCGCGGGCGCACATCCTCCCGCCAGTTATAAAGCTGCTCCTTCATCTGGTTTTCGATGACGGCGCGCTTTTCTTCCACCACCAGGATTTCTTCCAGCCCTTCGGCGAACTGGCGGATGCCTTCGCGTTCCAGCGGCCAGGTCATGCCGACCTTATAGACCCGAAGGCCGATTTCGGCGGCTTGCGCCTCGTCGATCCCCAGATCGTCCAGCGCCTGCCGGACATCCAGATAGGATTTGCCGGTGGTGACGATGCCGAAGCGCGGCTTCGGGCTGTCGATCATCACCTTGTCCAGCTTGTTGGCGCGGGCGAAGGCAAGCGCGGCATAAAGCTTGTGGCGATGCAGGCGATATTCCTGATCCAGCGGCTTGTCCGGCCAGCGGATATTCAGCCCGCCCGGCGGCATGTCGAAATCCTGCGGGATCACCGGCAGGGCGCGCATCGGGTCGATATAGACCGAGGCGGAACTGTCAACGGTTTCGGC
>CAYRWZ010000061.1:9377-15312 GCA_964428065.1 uncultured Comamonadaceae bacterium
AATCGTCTTCATGCCGATCCAGCAGCCGGAATAGCGACTCATCGCCCAGCCGATCATGCCGTAATCCAGGATTTCCTGCACCCCCGCCGGGTTCAGCACCGGGATACAGGCATCCATGAAGGTATATTCGGACTGGCTGGGCAGGGTGGAGGATTTGCAGGAATGGTCATCCCCGGCCAGAACCAGCACCCCGCCATGCTTGGAGCTGCCGGCATTGTTGGCGTGCTTGAACACATCGCCCGTGCGGTCCACCCCCGGCCCCTTGCCGTACCACATGGCGAAGACGCCATCGACCGTAGCGCCCGGAAACAGGTTGACCTGCTGCGATCCCCAGACGGCGGTGGCGCCCAGATCCTCGTTCACCCCCGGCTGGAAGGTGATGCCATTGCGCTTCAGATATTTGCGGGCTTCCCACAGCTGCTTGTCCAGCATGCCGAGCGGCGAGCCGCGATAACCGGAAATGAAGCCGCCCGTGTTCAATCCGTGCGCGGCATCGCGCTGTTTCTGCATCATCGGCAGGCGAACCAGCGCCTGGGTGCCGGTCAGATAGACCCGGCCCGAATCGGCGGTGTATTTGTCGTCGAGTGTTACCGAGGCAAGCGCAGGCTTCGTCAAGACCGCAGTCATGGTTTCCTCCCCCCAATCATCCTGCCGCATCCGGTTAATCCCGGTGTCGGACCCGCCAGCCGGGTAAATCCTTACCTGCGGCTGGGTTTTTTTATTTCCCTGAATGTAAGCTGCGGTCGATAGGGCGACAATCGGGGAAATCGGTGCGATCAGAAAAGGAAAGGATCAATCCGGTGCGGGGACCAATCGGTCACACTGATACCGATTCGGGTCAGAACCTTTGACGGAAATAACCTGCGGTCAGCCGCGATAGCCGTTTGTGATCGGATAGCGCCGTTCCTTGCCGAAGGCCCGCCGCGTCAGCTTGGGGCCGGGGGCGGATTGGCGGCGCTTATATTCGGCGCCATCGACCAGGCGCCACACCCGTTGCACGGTGGCCGCATCGAACCCCCCGGCGATCAGATCGGCGCTGCTACGCTGGCCTTCGATCAGGCCGCGCAGGATGGCATCCAGCAGGTCATAGGGCGGCAGGCTGTCCTGATCGGTCTGGTTCGGCCGCAATTCGGCGCTGGGCGGCTTGTCGATCACCCGCTGCGGCATCACCGGCCCCTGTGGCCCCAGGCCGATGGCGGGCTTGGTCTTGTTGCGCCAGCGGCAGACGGCGAACACGTCGGTCTTATACAGATCCTTCAGCACGGCATAGCCGCCGCACATGTCGCCGTACAGGGTGGCATAGCCGACCGCCATTTCCGATTTGTTGCCGGTGGACAGCACCATATGGCCGAAAGTGTTGCTGAGGCCCATCAGGGTGACGCCGCGGGCGCGCGATTGCAGATTTTCCTCGGTAATGCCGGGGGTTCGGCCGGGCGCGCGGTCGGCAAAGACCGGGGCCAGCATGGTGCCGAAGGCGGCCATGGCGGGTTCGATCGAAATGCTGTCCAGCCGCACGCCCAGCAGCCGCGCCACTGCGGCCGCGTCCTCCAGGCTTTCGGTCGAGGTATAGGGGGAAGGCAGCATGACGCACCAGACCCGGTCGGCCCCCAGCGCATCAACCGCCAGCGCCGCCGCCAGCGCGGAATCGACCCCGCCCGACAGGCCCAGCACCACGCCGGGAAACCCATTCTTGCCGACATAATCGCGCAGGCCCAGCAGCATGGCGGCGTACAGCTCTTCCTCCCGCTGCGGTTCGGCCGCCAATGCTGTGGGGGCAGCGGTGGGGGCGGCGGGCGCCATCGGCACCAGCTGCTCGCCGCTGCGATGCAGGGTCAGCGCAGCTTCGGCGGGCTGGAAGCCGGGCAGGCGCAGAACCGGCCGGCAATCCGCCGCCAGCGCGAAGGACGCGCCGTCGAACACCAGCTCATCCTGCCCGCCCACCTGATTGACATAGACCAGTGGCAGGCCGCTTTCGACCACGCGGGCGACCGCATGGGCCAGGCGTTCATCCCGCTTGCCTTCCTCGAACGGGGAGCCGTTGGGGACGATCAGCACCTCCGCCCCCGATTCGATCAGGGTTTCGGTGGCATCGGGCGACCACATATCCTCGCAGATCATCACGCCCAGGCGGAAACCACGGAACGGGATCGGCCCGCCCATCGGCCCGGCGCGGAACACCCGCTTTTCGTCGAAAACGCCGTAATTGGGCAGATCATGCTTGATGCGGAGGGAGGCAACCGCGCCCCCGTCCAGCAGGGCGACACAATTGGCTGGCTTGCCCTCCACCAATAGCGGCACGCCGACCAGCAGAGCCGGGCCACCATCGGCAGTATCGGCGGCCAGATCGTCCAGCACCCGGCGGCAATCGGCCAGAAAGCCGGGCCGCAGCACCAGGTCCTCGGGCGGATAGCCGCTCAAGGCCAGCTCTGGCAGAACCAGCAGGCCAGCCTTGCCCGTCCAGCGGGCGCGGGCCTCGCGGATCAGCGCGGCATTGCCCGTCAGGTCCCCCAGCTTCGGATTGAACTGGATCAGGGCCAGCGTCAAGGAATCGAGAGCCAGGGAATCGGGGGTCAAGGAATCGGCGGTGGGGGACAAAGTCATGACCGGGATCAACCGTCTTCCTGATGAAGCAAAAGCGCGAGGCCCAGAAATGTCGAAACCGCTGCCGGTGCCCAGGCCGCCAGCGGCACCGGTATGCGCGCCGACAGGCCAAGGGCATAGACCACATCGGACAGGAAATAGAGCAAGAATCCGGCGGCAATGCCGATCGCGACGGTTTGCCCCACCCCGCCACGCCGCTGCGGCCGCAGGGAGACGGTCGCCGCGATCAGCACCATGGCGCACAGCAGGATCGGCAGGGCAAGCTGTTCCTGCCAGTAGAGCCGATGGCGCACGGCAGAAAACCCCGCCCGCTCCAGCATGTCGATGAAGCCTGGCAGCGCCCAGAAGGACATGGTTTCCGGGCGGGCGAAGCTGTCCTGGATCTTTTCCGGGGTGAAATCGGTCGGCAGCTGCATCGGCCCGATCCGGCGCGACGGCTGGCCGTTCAGCGCCTCGAACGTGCCGCGCAACTGCCAGTACCCGTCCATCAGTTCGGCCGTTCCGGCGTCCAGTCGGGCGACGAAGGCGTTGCTGCGGTCATAGCGCAGCACCATCACCCGTTGCAGGATGCGCAGATCGCGCGACACCGATTGCGCGTGCAGAATGGCGGAGCCTTCCGCCGTCGATTGGCGCAGCCACAGCCCGCTGGGGGAAACCGACATCTGCTGCACCCCGCCGCGGAAAATCCGCGCCTCCAACACCTCGTAGCGGGCAAAGGTGATGGCGGCGAACTGGTTGAACAGCGCCACCTTGAACAACCCGACCGCAAGGGCCACCGCAATCGCCGGCAACATGAACTGCCAGACCGAAACTCCGAGCGACCGGGCCACCACCAGTTCGCTGGTCCGGGTCAGGCGCCAAAAGGCCATGACGCAGCCGAACAGCACGGCAAAGGGCAGAAATTCCTGTGCCGTCTGCGGCAGTTTCAGGATCGCCAGCTGTCCAACCATCCAGAAACTGGCGTCCGGGCGGGAACTGGCCCGGCGCAGCAATTCGATCATGTCCACGGTCAGGACGATGGTCGCCATGCCCAGGAAGAAGGCGGCCAGCCAAAACAGGAAATGCCGGGCGATATAGAAGGACAGGGTGCGGGACAGGCGCATCGGGCGGCTTCCTTCTTCCTTATCCCTGGGCCGCTATCGCCGGGCGTGCCGGGCCGAACCGCCGGATCTGGACCGTCGAGATATAGAGGCAGGCGAGGATCGGGATCAGCGCGTTCAGATAGACCATCGGGATCATGGCCGGGTTGCGCACCGCCAGATTGCCGACCCCGAAAGCCAGGGCCTGTAAGCCTGCGGCCAGCGCCACGGCGCCGACGATCCGCCAGGTCTGGCCGCGCCGGCTGAAGTCCCCCGCCAGGGCCGCCGTCAGGGCGATCAGGGTGAAGGCCAGGGCATAAAGCGGGGTGGCCAGGCGCTGATGCGCCTCGGCCCGCATCGCGCGCCGCTGGCGCGGGTCGGTCACATCGTCGGGCGACCACAGCTCGTCCAGGTACCGCTCCGTCGCCTCGCGCGTGCGGGGCCCGCCGGGGCCGCCCTGGGTGCGTTCGATATCGACCGTATAGCGTTCGAAATAGAGGAAGGAGACGCGGCGGGTTTCCCGGTCCAGTTCCTGGCGGTTGCCATTGACCATCACCAGCCGGGGGCCGTCCGGCCCGGTCACAATGGCCCCGCTTTCGGCGATATAGGTGGAGGGGCGCTGGGGGTTGCGGTCGTCATGCACCATGATGCCGCGCAATTCGCCCCGCCCGCCCTGTTCGCGGATGAACAGAGTCAGTCCGCGATCCACGGTCACGAATACCCCTTCCTGCAGCAGGACAGAGGAATAATTGCCCCGGATCTCGGTCTGTAAGTCCTTGAACGCCCGGTAGGACGTGGGCAGCACCCACAGGGTCATCAGATAGCCGATGGCGACCACCAGCGCGGCAATCGTCAGCGCCGGACGCATGATGCGCAGGGGGGAGATACCGGCGGCGCGCACCACCACCAGTTCCGAATCGCCCTGCATCTTGGCATAGGTGAACAGGGTGGCGGCAAACAGGGCGACCGGCAGGATCACGGTCACAAAATTGGGCAGCACCAGTGCCGACAGTTCCATGAAGGTGCTGACCGGCAGGCCACGATTGACCGTCAGGTCGATGAAGCGCAGCGATTGGGTCAGCCACACGGCACCGGTCAGCGTCAGCAGCACAGCCACTGTCGCAATCAGCACCTGTCGTGCAATGTAGTAATCCAGCCGGGACATGCCCCCATCCCTAACCGATTCTGACGGCGCGCGATAGGGGCAACCGGCTTGGCTGATCCGGCCTTACCGGTTCATCCGGTGATCGACCAGATCCTTCACCACGCCTGGATCGGCCAGGGTGGAGGTATCGCCCAGCTGGTCATGCTCGTTGGCCGCGATCTTGCGCAGAATCCGGCGCATGATCTTACCCGAGCGGGTCTTGGGCAGGCCGGGCGCCCACTGGATCAGATCGGGCGTCGCGATCGGGCCGATTTCCTTGCGCACCCAGGCGACCAGTTCCTTGCGCAGCTCCTCTGTCGGCGGTTCGCCCGCGATCAGGGTGACATAGGCATAGATGCCCTGGCCCTTGATATCGTGCGGGTAGCCGACGACGGCCGCTTCGGCCACCTTGGCATGGGCGACCAGCGCGCTTTCGATTTCCGCCGTGCCCAGGCGATGGCCGGAGACGTTAATCACGTCATCGACGCGGCCGGTGATCCAGTAATAGCCATCCGCATCCCGGCGGCAGCCATCGCCGGTGAAGTAACGGCCGGGGAAGGTGGAGAAATAGGTTTCGACGAAGCGCTTGTGATCGCCATAGACCGTGCGCATCTGCCCCGGCCAGCTATCGGCCAGGCACAGGTTGCCCTCCGTCGCGCCGGTCAGTTCCTTACCGTCATTATCGACCACGATCGGCTTGACGCCAAAGAAGGGCAGGGTGGCCGATCCGGGTTTCAGGTCGGTTGCGCCGGGCAGCGGCGAGATCAGGATGCCACCGGTTTCGGTCTGCCACCAGGTATCGACAACCGGGCAGCGGCTGTCGCCAACGGTACGATAATACCACAGCCAGGCTTCGGGGTTGATCGGCTCCCCCACCGATCCCAGCAGGCGCAGGCTGGCCCGGCTGGTGCGCTTGACCGGCCCTTCCCCTTCGCGCATCAGCGCGCGGATCGCGGTCGGGGCGGTGTAGAAAATCGTCACCTTATGCTTGTCGATCACCTGCCAGAAGCGGCTGCTGTCCGGGTAATTCGGCACCCCTTCGAACATCAGCGTGGTCGCGCCATTGGCCAGCGGCCCATACAGGATATAGCTGTGCCCGGTGACCCAGCCG
>CAYRWZ010000062.1:0-14836 GCA_964428065.1 uncultured Comamonadaceae bacterium
TCGGCCGCCGCATCCCGATTGTCGCCGATGCCTATTCCGACCCGGAAAAGGGCACCGGCGCGGTCAAGCTTACCCCGGCGCACGACTTCAACGATTTTGAGGTCGGCAAGCGTCACTCGCTTGAAATGATTAATATTTTTGACCGGGACGCGCGGCTGAACGATGCCGTGCCTGAAGCCTATCGCGGGCTGGACCGGTTCGAGGCGCGCAAGGCGGTGCTGGCCGATCTGGAAGCGGCGGGCGTGCTGGTCAAGGTGGAACCGCACACCCACATGGTGCCCCATGGCGATCGGTCCGGCGTGGTGATCGAACCCTGGCTGACCGATCAATGGTATTGCGATGCCGCCACCCTGGCCAAACCGGCAATCGAAGCGGTGGAGCAGGGGCGGACCAAGTTCGTCCCCGAACAATGGACCGCAACCTATTACCAGTGGATGCGCAACATCCAGCCCTGGTGCATTTCGCGGCAATTATGGTGGGGGCATCAGATCCCGGCCTGGTTCGGCCCCGATGGCACAGTGTTCGTCGCCGAGGAGGAGGCCGAGGCCCAGGCCGCCGCCGCCGCCCATTACGGCCATGCGGCCCAGCTGACGCGCGATCCCGATGTGCTGGATACCTGGTTCTCCTCGGCGCTATGGCCGTTTTCCACCCTGGGCTGGCCCGAGCGGACGCCGGAACTGGCGCGCTATTATCCCGGCGATGTGCTGGTGACCGGGTTCGACATCATCTTCTTCTGGGTCGCCCGGATGATGATGATGGGCCTACATTTCATGGGCGATGTGCCGTTCCGCACGGTCTATATCCATGCGCTGGTCCGCGACGAAAAGGGCCAGAAAATGTCGAAGTCCAAGGGCAATGTGATCGACCCGCTGGACATCATCGACCAATATGGCTGCGATGCCTTGCGCTTCACCCTGACCGCGATGGCCGCGCCGGGCCGCGATATCAAGCTGGCGGTCAGCCGGGTGGAAGGCTATCGCAACTTCGCCACCAAGCTGTGGAACGCCGCCCGCTTTGCCGAAATGAACGAATGTCGTCGGGTCGAAGGCTTCGATCCGCAGTCGGTCAATGGCACGATCAACCGCTGGATCATCGGCAGCGTCGCCGAAACCAAGGCAAAGGTGGAAGCGGCGCTGGACGCCTATCGCTTCAACGATGCGGCCAGCCATCTGTATCAATTCGCCTGGGGCGGCTTCTGCGACTGGTATCTGGAGTTTGCCAAGCCGATCTTCCAGGGACAGGACGAGGCCCTGCGTGCCGAAACCCGCGCCACCGCCGCCTGGGTGCTGGAACAGATCCTGCGGCTACTCAACCCCTTCATGCCCTTCGTGACAGAGGAGCTGTGGGCGCATCTGTCGAACGGGCAGGGCGGATCGCTGCTGGGCCAACGCTGGCCGGATTACCCGGCCGCCTTCATCGATCCCGCCGCCCGGGACGAGGTGGAATGGGTCATCGGCCTGATCAGCCAGATCCGCGCCATCCGGGCCGAAATGAACATTGCGCCGGGGGCGGAAATTGCCGCCATTCAAGGCGATATGGGCGGGCAGACCGGCACCTGGCTGCGCACCCACGAGGATGTGATCCGCCGTCTGGCCCGCCTGTCGGCCATCGGCAGCGGCCAGCCCGGCAAGGGCGCGGTCCAGATTGTCGAAGGGCAGGGCAGCCTGTTCCTCGACCTGGCTGGGGTGGTGGATGTCGCGGCGGAACGGGCGCGGCTGACCAAGGAAATCGCCAAGGCCGAAGGCGAAATCGGCAAGCTGGAGAAAAAGCTGGGCAATGCCGACTTCCTGGCCAAGGCCGACCCGGCCGTGGTGGAGGAACAGCGCGAGCGGCTGGCCGATCAGACCCAGATTCTGGCCAAGTTCCGCGCCGGGCTGGAGCGGCTGGCCGCGCTGTGATCCGCTTCGCCTAGGCGGGCGCTGCCAGAATAGCCCCCAGCGTCTGAATCTGCTGGCGCACCGCCGGGCCCAGTCGGGCGCCGACCGCCAGGCGCAGGCCGTTGGCAAAGCGGCCCGAGGGGGAGAAAAGCGGGCCGGGGGTATAATCCACCCCGGCCGCGGCAGCCTGTGCCAGCCGCGCCATGGTGTCGATGCCGTCCGGCACCTCAACCCAATAGAGAAAACCGCCGCTGGGGGCGGAAATCCGTGTGCCGGGCGGAAAGCAGTCCAGGACCAGTGCGCGAATTTCCGGCATCTGCTGTGCAAACAGGCCGCGCAACCCCTTGATATGCCTGTCATAGGCGCGGCCCGACAGATATTCCGCCAGCACCAGTTGCGGCAGCACGCTGACCCCGGTGACCCGTTGAAACAGGGCGGATCGCATTGCCCCATGCCAGCGGCCCGGTATGCACCAGCCAACCCGCCACCCGGTCGCCAGGGTCTTGGAGATCGACCCGCAATAGATCACCCGATCCGCGTGAGAATCCAGGGCCTTTAACGCCCGGGGGGACGGCTGATCGAACGGGTGTTCGGCAAACACATCATCCTCGATCAGAACCAGATCGAAGCGCCGGGCCAGCGCCAGCAGCCGATGCCGATCCGCCTCTGCCATGGTGAAGCCGAACGGGTTCTGGCAGGTCGGGTTCAGCAGCAGCGCGTGAATCTCTCCGGCCGCTGCCAGCGCTTCGACCGCATCCAGATCAATGCCGCGCAGCGGGTCGGTGGCGATTTCCCGGACCCGGCATCCGGCCAGTTCGATCGCCTTCAACATGCCAAAATAGGTGGGGCTTTCGACACCGACCACACCGCCCTGGGGCAGGGCGACACGCAGCGCCAGTTCCATCGAAACCCCGTCACCCGCCGTGATCAGAATATCGTCGGGATGGGCCACGATGCCCCGGCGCAGCAAATGGCGCGGCAACTGGGACCGCAGATCGGCCAAACCCGGCGGGGCGGAAACGGCGGCCAGCGCCTCCCCCGGCCGGGTCCGCATCACCGTGGCAGTGGCCCGGCGGATATCGGCCATCGGCAACAGATCTGGCGCCAGGGCTGCCGGGGCTAGGGAAACCCGGCCCGCCGCCGGCCAGACGGCATAGATATGTTGGATCGCATCGCCGATCGTCACCGTAACCGCCTGCTGTGCAGAGGCGGTGGCGCGCGGCTGCTGCGACCGGCCATCGCGTCCGGTGGTCTGTGATAGCGGCGAAGGGAGCGTTGTGGCGGCAAACCAGCCGGAGCGGGGGCGGGACTCGGCCAGCCCCTCCGCCTCGATCACCTCCAGCGCGCGCACGGCGGTCGCCAGAGAAACCCGATGATCCCGCATCAGGCGCCGGATCGATGGCAAGCGCTGGCCGGGCGCAATCCGTCCGTCGTGCAGCGCCGCCCGCAGCCACTGCGCCAGCGCGCGATATTTGGGGGCGGAGGGGGTGGGTGCCGAATCTGTATCGGTCATTTTGCGCCAATCTGTACCTGACCTGAAAAACCGATACAGAATAGCCTGTCCGCATCGCCGGTCAAAGGTCCACGACCGGCTGGCTGATTTCCGGGAGCATCCGCCATGACCACCGCCGCGAACCGAACCCCCGCCTTTCCTGCCGGCGCCATTCTGGCCGGGATTCTGGCTGTGGTGATCGGCTATTCCGGACCGACCGCCCTGGTGTTCGCGGTGGCCGAAACTCTGGCCCTGTCCCCGGCCCAGACCGAATCGCTGATCTGGTCTTATTCCATCGCCTGCGGTCTGGTCAGCGTGATTGGCAGCCTGTCGCTGCGGATTCCAATCGTTGCGGCCTGGTCGACGCCGGGGCTGGCCGTGCTGGCGGCGGCTGGCATTGCAGGCGGATCGGTTGCAAGTGGAGTGGGGGGCGGGGATGGGAGCGGGAGTGGGGGCGGCCTGACCTTTCCGCATCTGGTCGGGGCGTTCTTGCTGGCCAATGGGTTGATCTTTCTGATCGGCGCACTCGGATGGTTCGACCGGGTGGTGCGGGCGATCCCGCCCGGCATTGCCGCTGCGCTGCTGGCGGGTGTGCTATTTTCCTTTTGCAGCCGGATGGTCGGCGCGGCCATCGAGGCACCAGTACTGGTTCTGCCGATGGTGCTGTCCTATCTGCTGCTGCGCCGCCTGGCACCGCGCTGTACGATCCTGGGGGTCTTGGTGGTCAGCCTGGGGGGTGTGCTGATGACCACCGGCTTTGCCCCGGGCCCGGCACCACGCCCTGAAACCGTGTTCGAACTGGCGACACCGGTGTTCGTGTGGCCGGAATGGTCCTGGCAGGCGGCCTTGACAGTGGCGGTTCCGCTGGCCCTGGTCACGATCAGCGGACAATATCTGCCGGGTTTCGCCGTGCTGCGGGCCAGCGGCTATGACGCTGTGCCAAACAGCCGGTTGGTGCGCTGGATGAGCGGCCTGTCGATGATCTTCGCGCCCTTTGGCTGCCATGCCATCAACCCTGCGGCCATTATCGCCGCACTGGTCACCGGGCCGGAGGCCGATCCCGATCCGGCGCGGCGCTATTGGGGCGGTGTTGCGGCTGGGCTGACCTATTTGCTGTTCGGCAGCTTTGCCGGCAGCTTCGTCATCCTGTTCGCCCTGTTTCCCGGACCGGTGATCGCCGCGTTGGGCGGTCTGGCCTTGTTGGGTGCGCTGACCAGCGCCCTGACCACAGCGCTGTCGGCGGAGGCGGAGCGAGATGCCGCTTTCCTGACCTTTCTGATCACCGCCAGCGGGATCACCGCGCTGGGCCTGGGTGCCGCTTTCTGGGGAATCCTCGTCGGCCTGGCGGTTCATGCCTGGACATCCTGGCGCCAGTCCTGAACACTGTTCCTGACCAGTTCCAGCCTAAGCCCCAGTGATATATCACATAAGACGCATTATGCGACATTCTGATATTCTTCCGGAGAGGCTTTGGTATTCCCGTGCCCAGATGGACAAGTGGGCCGTCGCTGACTAGGGTGACGCTGCTTTCTCACACGATGGGCCGCTAATGACACTCCCGCCTCTCAATCAGCCGGTAACCCTCGGCATCATCGGTTATGGCATCATGGGGCAACGGTTGCTGGGTGCGGCCATGGCCTTCGATCCCGACCAGCTTCTGACCGTCGGGGTTTGGGATCCATCCGCCGAGGCCATGGCCAAGCTGGCCGCCGATTTTCCCGATGTGCCGCGCCTGGGCAGTGCCGCCGCCGTGATCGCCGAGGCCGATTGCCTCTATATCGCCGCCCCGCCTGCGGTTCATCTGGACTATGCCGCTGCCGCCTTTGCCGCCGATAAGGCCGTGTTCTGCGAAAAGCCCCTGGCGGTCGATCTGGATGGCGCGCGTCGGCTCGCTGGCCGGGTGGAGGCGGTGGGCTATCGCGCGGCGGTCAATTTCCCCTTCACCTCCTCCTTCGCGGTTGATCAGATCATAGCCTGGCTGCGCGATGGGGTGATCGGCACGCCGCAGCGCCTGGAGATCGAAGTCGGTTTCGCCGCATGGCCCCGCCCCTGGCAGCGCGACGCGGCCGGATGGCTGGCCCGCCGCGCCCAGGGCGGCTTTACGCGCGAAGTGGTCTCGCACTTTCTGTTCCTGACCCGGCGGCTGTTCGGCCCGCTCGCCCTGGGCGCCCATAGCTGCGTTTACCCCGGCACCGGCGACGGATCAGAAACCGCGATTGCGGCGGCGCTTACGGCGGACTTACCATCTGGCACTGCCCTGCCCGTTCTGCTGAAAGGCACCGTTGGCGAGACCGACCTGCCGGAATTCAACCGCTGGACCCTGATCGGCGACCGGGGACAGATCCGCCTGCGCGACTGGGCGATTGCCGAACGCTGGGATGCCGCCTCTGCCCGCTGGCAGGAAGCCCCCGACGCCATGCCGATCGATGCTGCCCGCCCCCTGGTGCTGCGCCGCCAGCTAGAGGAAGTGGTGAAGCTGACCCGCGCCGCCCCGCACCGGCTGGCCACGATCCGGGAGGCGCTGGAGGTGCAGCAGTGCGTGGAAACGATTCTGGCCGATGGCAAGGATGGGCAGGGGTGATGACCACGCCGTTCGAACTGATTCTGGTGCGGCACGGGGAAACCGTGTGGAACCGCGAACGCCGGTCCCAGGGGTGGGGCGATTCCCCCCTCACCCCGCGCGGGCAGGAACAGGTGCGGGCCATGGCAACCGTGATCGCCCCGCTGCTGCGCGGTCGCCAGCCCAAAATCGTCCGCAGCCCGCTTGGCCGCGTGCAGCACAGCACGGAGATCCTGCTTGGGTCGCTGACCCAGGCGCTTGACGGCTTTATGCCAGTGAGCCTGGAGGTCGAGCCGCGCATCAAGGAATATTCGATGGGCCAGTGGGAAGGCCATACCCGCGACGAGGTGGAGGCCAAGCATCCCGGCGCGACCGCGGGCGGCACCGCCATCGACTGGTATTATAAATCGGCTGCGTTCGGCGGGGAAAGCGTGGCCGGTTTCATTGAGCGGATCGACGGCTGGTTCAGGGATTTCCGCCAGCAGCCCGGCCTGCACCTGGTGGTTGCCCATGGGTTGGTCGGCAAAGTGATGCGCGGCCTGTATCTGGGGCTGGATTTGCCCGCCATGCTGGCCCAGATCCATCCGCAAGACCGGGTCTATCACTTGGCGGACGGCCGGGTGGTGGAACATCCCTGCCCGGAGGTGCCGGAGGATTTCGACAACCGGTATGTCAAGGATACTGCCCGATGACAGACCCCGCCCCGGCCCCCGCCCCGGCCCCCGCCCCAACCGATACCGATCCGATGCAGCGGCTGCTGGCAATCATGCGCCGCCTGCGCGACCCGGAAACTGGCTGCACCTGGGATCTTCAGCAGACCTTCGGCACGATCGCCCCCTATACGGTCGAGGAAGCCTATGAAGTGGCCGATGCCATCGACCGCAACGATATGGTCGATCTGAAGGAGAAACTGGGCGATCTGCTGCTACAGGTGGTGTTCCATTCGCAGATGGCGGCCGAGGCCGGGGCCTTCACGTTCGCGGATGTGGCCGAATCGATCTGCGCCAAGATGATCCGCCGCCATCCCAATGTCTTCGCCACCGCCAATCGCCATTCGGCAGAGGATCAGGTGGCGCTGTGGGATGCGATCAAGGCGCAGGAGCGGGCGGAAAAAGCCGCCGCCAAGGCCGCCTTGGGGCAATCGACGGACGATGCGCCCCATTCTGTCCTGGACGGGGTATCGCGCACCCTGCCCGCCCTGGCGCGGGCGGAGAAGCTGACACGCCGGGCCGCCCAGGTCGGCTTTGACTGGGGCGCGGTGGAGCCGATTCTGGCCCAGCTGTGGGACGAGGTTGAGGAACTGAAAGCCGAAATCGCCGCCCGCCCGCAGGATAGCGCACGGCTGCTGGACGAAATGGGCGATGTGCTGTTCGTCTGCGCCAATCTGGCCCGCCATCTGAAACTGGACCCCGAGACGGCCTTGCGCTCCACCAATGCCAAGTTTGAACGCCGGTTCCGCCGGATCGAGGCATTGCTGGCCGCCGCCGGCCGCAGCCCGGAACAGGCCAGCCTGGAAGAAATGGACGCCCTATGGTCCCAAGCCAAGCAGGAGGAACGCGCATGAACAGCCAGAAGCCCGAAATTGCCCTGATCACCGGCGCCAGTGCCGGGTTTGGCGCCGCCATTGCCCGCCGTTTTGTCGCCGAGGGCTGCAAGGTTATCGTCACGGGCCGCCGGGCGGATCGGCTGGATGCCTTGCGCGTCGACCTGGGGGCCGACCGGGTGCTGCCGCTGACCGTCGATATCCGCGACCGGGCGGCGCTGGAACAGGCGCTGTCCACCCTGCCCGCCCCGTTCGCCGCCGTGGATGTGCTGGTCAACAATGCCGGGCTGGCCCTGGGGCTGGATCCGGCACAATCGGCCTCGCTGGACGATTGGGACGTGATGGTCGACACCAATGTCAAAGGTGTCCTCTATGCCACCCGGATGATGCTGCCGGGCATGATCGCGCGTGGGCGCGGCCATATCGTCATGCTGGGATCAACAGCGGCGGAATTCCCCTATCCGGGCGGCAATGTCTATGGGGCAACCAAGGCGTTCGTCCACCAGTTCAGCCTGAACCTGCGCGCCGATCTGCTGGGCACGCCGATCCGCGTGACCGACATCCAGCCCGGCCTGTGCGGCGGGACGGAGTTTTCCGGCGTCCGCTTCAAGGGCGATGAGGCCAAGGCCGCCGCAGTCTATGCCGGGACGGAGCCGATCCAGCCGGAGGATATCGCCGAGGCGGTCTGGTGGGTCGCCGCCCTGCCCCGCCACGTTAATATCAACACGCTGCAAATGATGCCGGTCTGTCAGGCGTTCGGGCCGCTGGCGGTCAAGCGCAGCTGAGGCCGTTCGGGGCCGCCTCAGAAAGCGGATAAAATCATACACTAAGTTCGAACGGATCATAAACGTTCGTCGGTAACCTGCAGAGAGTTAACGTCTGGGACGCCAATGAAAGCTCGGCAACCGCTCGGTTCAGATGCTGCTGTGCAGAGAGCGTTGACCTATAGTGATGCGATATCGTGGATGCCATAAATAATGGTTGCCATTCAAACGCAGAAAACGCCCTCGATCGGAAAGGTGCCATATAACATGCGTGTTCAGTCCGGCCCCACTCCCCTTATCATCCTTGATGTCCAGGACGCCATCGATCGGCCGGTCTGGAATGGAAAAAGCAATCCCGGCTATTTGGCGGTGATCCAGCGTCTTCTGGCGCACTGGCGACGGAACAGCTGGCCTGTTCTTCATATCAAACATGACGAGCCAACACCGACATCGACCTATCACACCCACGGCCCGTGGAACGGCATCAAGAATGAAGTCGCGCCGATCGCGGGAGAAGCCATCATTGTTAAACAACAAAACTGCGCGTTCATCGGCACCGAGCTGGACTCAGTGCTCAGATGCATGCAGGCCGATCGTCTAGTGTTGACGGGCGTTGTCATTCACAACAGCATGGATGCCACGGTCCGCGCCGGCAAGGCACTCGGATACGGTATCATCTTGCCCTCAGATGCTACGACGGCCGTGCCGGTCGTCGGACCGGACGGGAAATCCTGGGACGCCGAGACCGTTCAAGACCTAACGCTGGCAATACTCAGCGGCGAATATGCCGAGGTCATGACCTCGGACGACGTGATAGCGCGGTTTTTCCAGAGCGGACCCTCTGAAAGCTGACCGGCTCATCGCGACCCCGCATGAAGGTCTGTCGGCTGGTCCCGAATTTCCGAGCGATTCCGCACTTCTCCAAGCGAGAATCGTTTTCGAGAACCACCTGGATGGATCGACCTTACGCTAAGCCGCCTTCTCGGCACGGCTTCTCGCAGCCCATCGTTTCCGACCAGCCTTAGCGTACAATTTTTTCCGCTTTCCGAGGCAGCACGTATCCCTCCTAACCCCGCCGCCACCACAGGCGCAGCGGCAGTAGGGCGGACCGCCGGGCAACGGCCGGGTTCAGCGGATCAAACCCGCCCGCCCGCAGCCGCCGATACTGTTCCCGTGCCAAGACGGCCAGAAGCGCGGGCAGGCCCCGGCGCATATCGGCGCGGTGGGCGGGGTCGTTTATACGCTGATTCAGTCGGCCTAAGGCCCGGTCGGCCAAGGTACGGGTTAGTGCCGCCAGCGCTGGGGACGGCACCAGATCGCGCACCGCCCGCGCCGTCGTGCCATGCTGGCCCAGCACGTCCAGCGGCAGGTCGATACGATTATTCCGGGCCCGGAATGGAATTGCCCGCAACAGTCCCAACTGGGCATGCACTGCGCCGATTTCTGCCGACAGGGCGGCATGCCGGTCCGGTAAGCCCAGGCATCGGGCCAGTGTTTCCGCCAGCGCCCCGCCGGTGGCGGCGGCATAGGCATCGAACTCAGCCAGGGTTGCGGGGGGAAGCGGCTCCAGGTCGGTCTCCCGCGCATCGATCAGCGCCAGCAGGGGGCCAAAATCCAGCTTTTCTTGCACCTCGGCCAGGGCCTCGATCACTTCGTGCTTGCGGATCGTCCCGGCGCGCAGATCGTCCAGCGCCTCCCGCCACCATTGCAGGCGGATCCGGCCCAGCAGCGGCTCGCTCACCACCTCTCGCGTGCGGGCGATTTCCAAATGAAAGGCCAGAATGGCCAGCAGCGCCGGGCGGGCCTCGGCCGGCAGCACCATGGTCAGCAGAAACCGCTCGCGGTCGCCGGTCTGCACCTGCCGGGCGCAATAGTCGATCGCGGTGACGGAAGCAATTTGTGGCATGGGCAATCCCGGCATTGGCATGGGTTGCGCTTTAGACGCAGGCAGGTGTAGTAGGCCAGACAGCGGGACACTGCAAGATGGCTAAACCCCCACTGTCCTTACGGTTTACATTTACCCCCGGCTGGCCATATTGATGGGGCGCGAAACCCGATGCGCGGCATCGATACGCGATAACCACGCGATAACGAGGATAATCCCATGGCTTTCGAACTTCCGGCCCTGCCCTATGCGCCCAACGCCCTGGAGCCGCATATGTCGGCCAATACATTCAGCTTCCACCATGCGAAGCACCATCAGGCTTATGTCACCAATTTGAATAACCTGATCAAAGACACGCCGATGGCCAGCCAGTCGCTGGAAGAGATTATCAAAGCCAGCGCCGGGGATGCCAGCAAGGCCGGTATCTTCAACAATGCCGCGCAGGTGTGGAACCACACCTTCTTCTGGCACAGCATGAAGCCGAATGGCGGCGGCGCGCCGACCGGCGATCTGGCCGCCAAGATCAACGCGGCGTTCGGCAGCCTGGATGGCTTTAAGGAACAGTTCAAGGCGGCTGCGGTTGGCCAGTTCGGCAGCGGCTGGGCCTGGCTGGTGGTGGAAAAGGGCGCGCTGAAGATCGTCAAGACGGCCAATGCCGACCTGCCGATGGTCCACGGCCAGACCGCGCTGCTGACCGTCGATGTGTGGGAACACGCCTCTTTTCTGGATTACCAGAACCGCCGCCCGGATTTCGTCCAGACCTTCCTGGATCACCTGGTTAACTGGGATTTCGCGGCGGAAAACCTGAAAAAGGCTGCCTAAGCCTGTCCAGTACCGAAGCAGGATCAACCCCCGGCCATCTGCCGGGGGTTTTTCTTTATTCCACCGCGATCAGGGCCGCAACGACGCGGCGATCTTCGCCAGTCAGCACATTATAGGTGCGCGCGGCGGCACCGGTATCCATCGCTTCGATCGATATGCCGTGGGCCTTGAAGGCATCGCGGACCTGGCGCGGCAACATCTGGGTGCGCTTGCCGCAGCCGACCAGCACAACCTCTACCGCCGCCTGCGGGGTCAACAATGCCGCCATCATGGACGGCATCAGGGTCAAAGGATCGGCGGCCGGCCAGGACACAACCCCGGCACTGCCGACCATGACCGACCCGTCATAGACCTGCCCGGCAATGGTGAACCGCCCATCGCCATAGCGTTCGATCCCAAGGCGTTGATTACGCGCGATTTCTTTCAATTCGACTGGCATGATCCCCCTCTTCCTGCCACTCAGATTGATTACGCACCGGCGGGCTTGGCGTCCGATTCGGCCTCCGGCTCGTCATCATCGGCGCCGGGATGCACCCGCCCGCGACCGGACAGATACCATTCCAGCGGCGCGGCGACATAGACGGTCGAATAGGTCCCCAGCACCACGCCCCACAGCATCGCCAGCGCAAAGCCGAACAGAACCGGACCGCCGAACAGAACCAGCGCCAGCACTGCCAGGAACAGCAGGCCGTTGGTCATGATCGTGCGCGCCATGGTTTCGTTGACGGACCGGTTGATCACGTCCTTGAACGGCATCGATTTGAATTTACGGGCATTTTCCCGGATGCGGTCGTCGATCACCACCGTATCGTTGATCGAGAACCCGGCAATGGTCAGCACGGCGGCCAGCACGGTCAGATCGAACTGGATCTGCAGAACCGAGAACAGCCCAACAGCGGTCAAGCAATCGTGGAAAATGGCGATGACGCCCGATAGCCCCGCACGCCAGCCGAAGCGCAGCGCCATATAGGCCATGATGCCGACCATGGAGAAGACAACGGCCAGAATCCCGCCTTCCACCAGTTCGGCGCCAACGCGCGGGCCGACGAATTCGACCCGGCGATAATCCACCCCTTCGCCAAGGGCACCGCGCACAGCAGACACGACGGCCTGCTCGCTGCTGGCGGTTTCCTCCTGACGCTGCACGCGGATCAGCACATCGTTCGGCGCGCCGAATTCCTGAAGCGATATTTCGCCCAGGTTCAGATCGTTCAGCTTCGCGCGCATGTCCGACAGGTTGGCCGGCTCCTTGGTGCGCACTTCGATCAGGATGCCGCCGGCGAAATCGACCCCGAAGTTCAAACCACGGGTCGCCAGCGACACGACGGAGATAACCATCAACGCCAGCGACAGGGCGAAGAACAGCTTGTGGAAGCGGAAATAGTCGAAGGCCGGAACCTTCTTCAGCAGGCGGATCGGACGCAGCATGATCGTCTCTCTCTCCTTAAATCGGCAAGGATGTGCGGCGCTTGGCCCGCACCCAGGTGACGACCATCAGGCGCGTCAGCAACACGGCGGTAAACATCGAGGCGACGATCCCGATCGCCAGCGTCACGGCAAAGCCGCGCACTGGGCCGGAGCCGAAGATATAGAGGAACAGCGCTGCCACCAGCGTGGTCAGGTTCGAATCGACGATGGTCAGGAACGCCCGGTTGAAGCTGACATCGATGGTCGAATACACACTGCGGCCGGCGGCCTGCTCCTCGCGCATCCGTTCATAGATCAGCACGTTGGCGTCCACCGCCATGGCAAGGCCGAGCACCATCCCGGCGATGCCCGGCAGGGTCAGGGTTGCCTGCAACAGCGACATGACCGCGACGGTAATCACCAGGTTCATCGCCAGCGCGATATTGGCGTAGATGCCGAACAGGCCATAGCCGCCGACCATCAGCACAGCGATCAGCAGATAGCCGAAGGCGCTGGCAATGGCGCCGGCGCGGATCGAATCCGCCCCCAGATCGGGGCCGACCGTGCGTTCTTCGATCACGGTCAGCGGGGCCGGCAGGGCGCCGGCACGCAACAGCAGGGCCAGATCGCTGGCAGACTGGGTGGTGAAGCTGCCGGAGATGACGCCACGCCCGCCGGTAATCGGCTCGCGGATCACCGGGGCGGAAATCACCTTGTTGTCCAGCACGATGGCAAAGGGGCGGCCAACGTTCTGGGTCGTCGCATCGCCGAACCGGCGCGCCCCAACACTGTCGAAGCGGAAGCTGACCACCGCCATGCCGTCCTGGAAGGTCGGCTGGGCATCGACCAGGCTTTCGCCGCTGACCAGGATGCGCTTGGAGACGATATAGGAAATGCCCTGCGACCGCGGATCGCTGGGATCGCCCGGCAGGTAATCGGTCCCGGCGGGCGGGCGGCCGCCCCGTGCCTCGGCAGCCGGAACCGTGCCTTCAACCATGCGGAAGGTCAGCTTTGCCGTGGTGCCGATCAGCGACTTGATGCGTTCCGGGTCGCGCACGCCGGGCAACTGGACCAGAATGCGGTTCTGTCCCTGTTGCTGGATCGACGGCTCCCGCGTGCCGGTTTCATCGACACGGCGGCGGATGATTTCCAGGCTTTGCTGTAGGGCCGACTGGCGGATCAACGCCAGATCCTGCGCCGTCCGGCTCAACACCGTGGTGCCATCAGCGGCAATCTGCACGTCCAGCGCCTGATCGGCAGCCAGAATGGCGCGGCGGGCGGCCTCCCGGTCGGCATCGGGGCGCAGCTTCAGGGTGATCCGCGTCCCCTCGCCCACCAGATCGGTATAGGCGATGTTGGCGCGGCGCAGCTCCGCCCGCAGGCTGTCTTGCAGGTTGGTCATGCGTTCACGCACGACCGAATCAACATCCACCTCCAACAGAAGATGGGAGCCGCCCTGCAGGTCGAGACCAAGCGACAGATGCCGCGCCGGAACCCAGGACGGGGCCTTGGCCAGCTGTTCCTCGGTGAACAGGTTGGGGGCCGCCAGCACCAGGGATATCAGCACCCCGGCCAAAACTGTCAGCACCTTCCAGCGCGGAAAATTCAACATGGTCTCAATCCTAAAAAACCAAACAAGCCGAAGGGATTAGGCCTTGGCCTTATCGTCGCCTTCGTCCTTCGCCGGATCGGTCTTGGCGGTGACTTCGGCAACGGCCGCACGGCTGACGCGCACGCGGACATTCTCCGCCAGATCGACCAGCAGCTCGTTATCGTCGACCACCTTGGCGATGGTGCCGATCAACCCGCCAGAGGTCACGATCCGGTCGCCCCGGCGCAGCGCCGCCAGCATGGCGCGATGGGCCTTCATCTTCTTCTGCTGCGGGCGCAGCACCAGGAAGTAAAAGACGCCGAAGATCAGAACCAGCGGCAGCAACTGGAACAGCGCGCCGCCAGCACCACCAGCAGCAGCGGCGTCCTGGGCGAAAGCAGGGGAAATCAACATGGTTTCAGGTCCTTGTTACAGATCGGGTAAGCGGGTGCGACCCTTCAGCGGTAGGCGACTATAGCCGTCTAGCCGTCGCGCGCAAGACGTGCGGCGGACAGGCCGTCGAACCCGGTCAGTCCGCCCACATTGGTGCGCGGCAAATATTGTTCCGGGTCAACGGCTTGCGTCCCTTTTCGCACTTCAAAGTGCAGCTGAGGTTGGGTGACGTTTCCGGTCTGCCCAACCCGTGCCACCACCTGGCCGCGCCGCACCGTATCGCCCCGCTGCACCAGCAGGGCATCGGCATGGGCATAGGCGGTCATCAACCCATCAGCGTGGCGGATCAGCAGAAGATTGCCGAAACCGCGAATTTCGTCCCCGGCATAGGCAACAACGCCGTTTTCGGCCGCCCGGATCGGCGTGCCACGCGGCGCGGCGATGTTGATGCCGTCATTGTGCAGACCGCGCCCCTGCGGCCCGAACGTGGCGATGATCCGCC
>CAYRWZ010000063.1:0-7238 GCA_964428065.1 uncultured Comamonadaceae bacterium
GGCCGGACCAGCCCCTGCGTGTTGACCGGCTGGGCCCGCCCGCTGACGGCCGCCGGGCCAGAGGCACCGGTGGCCGGCCCGCCTCCTGATCCGCTGGCCGATCCACTGGCTGCTGTCTGCGATCCGCCGAACCCCATGCCGCCCAGGCTGCATGCAGATAGCACCAGGGGCAGCACCACCAGCAACGGCAGAAGCCGGGCTGGTTGGCAAAATTTGGGGGCAAGGCGGGCGTATTGAGTCATGGATCATAGAATGGTCAGCCAGTACCAATTTGCGAAGTGAAATCTTCGCAATTTTTGTGACACCAAGCGGGCTGCTTTGTTCCGGTTTCTTGGCATGGTCTTCCCGCTGGTATTGGGGTGGGGCTTTGCATTAGTGTGCCGCGCCATGCGACTGGTTCTCTATCAACCCGATATCCCGCAAAACACCGGCACCTTGCTCCGCATGGCGGCCTGCCTTGGGTTGGCCGTCGATATCATTGAACCGTGCGGCTTCATCTTCGATGACCGCCGGTTGAAGCGGGCCGGCATGGACTATCTGGATCGGTTGGAACTCGTCCGCCATGCGTCCTGGCCGGCCTATCAGGCGCAGCGGCGCAATCGATTGGTGCTGTTGACCACGCGCGCCGATCTGCCCTACACCGACTGCGCCTTCGCACCGGGCGATGCGCTGATGGTGGGCCAGGAAAGCGCCGGGGTGCCGCCCGATGTGGCCGCCGCCTGCGATCTGCGGGTGCGGATTCCCCTGCAGCCCGGTCTGCGGTCGCTCAATGTTGCCATTGCGGCAGCCATGGTGGTGGGCGAAGCCCTGCGCCAGACGGAAGGATTTGTCCCATGACCGGTTCTGCCTCCCCTCAGCCCGCACCGTCCCAGCAGACGGCGGAACGGATTGCCCGTTTGCAGCCCCACGGGATGACGCCAGAGGCGCTGACCGACCGCCAGGCCCGCGCGTCGGCCTGGTTCACCGACCTGCGCGACCGCATCTGCGCCGCCTTCGAGGCGCTGGAGGATGCGCTGCCCGCCGATGCGCCTCATGGCGATCTGCCGCCGGGCCGGTTTCAGCGCAAGGCCTGGGACCGGCCGGATGGCGGCGGCGGGGTGATGTCGCTCATGCATGGTCGGGTGTTCGAGAAGGTGGGGGTCAACATTTCCACCGTTTTCGGCAGTTTTTCCCCCGAGTTCCGCGCCCAGATCCCGGGGGCGGCGGAAGACCCGCGCTTCTGGGCCAGTGGCATTTCGCTGGTGGCGCATATGCGCTCCCCCCTGGTGCCGGCTGTCCATATGAACACCCGGATGATTGTGACCACCCGGCAATGGTTTGGCGGCGGGGCGGACCTGACACCGATGATGCCCGATGCTGACGATACAAGCGCATTTCATGCCCGGTTGCAGGCGGCATGCGACCGGTTCGATCCGGCCTATTACCCGGATTACAAGGCCTGGTGCGACGAGTATTTTTATCTGCGCCACCGGGGAGAGCCGCGCGGGGTTGGCGGCATTTTCTACGACTATCACAATAGCGGCGACTGGGGCCGCGACTTCGCCTTCACCCAGGAGGTCGGCCTCGCCTTCCTCGACATCTATCCCCAGCTGGTCCGCCGCCACTTCACCCGCCGCTGGACGGCCGAACAGCGCGAGCATCAGTTGATTCGCCGCGGACGCTATGTTGAATTCAATCTGCTGTACGACCGGGGCACCATGTTCGGCCTGAAAACAGGCGGAAATGTGGAAGCCATTCTAATGTCGCTGCCGCCAGAAGTGCGCTGGCCTTGAGGTTTTTCTTGTTGGGCAAGTGACGGTCAACCGGTGTTTGCGATTATCGATTGGTGTGCCAGTTCCCGACAGGCAGAAGCCTGACTTAGTTGGCGTCTTCCATTAAGTTGATATTATTCCTTTCGATGTATATTTCTGGTTAAAATTGCCCATTGGTTGGGTGTCAATATTGTGTATTATCGATAAAAATCTTGATTATTCACGCTGGTCATGTTGTCTGCATGTATGCTCGTGTTGATGGTTGAGGTAATCCTGTCATCCATCGCTGTTGAAGATAGAGTATATTTCTCTATGGGGACGTGAATGACACTGTCCAGACCGAAATTATCTGTTCTTATTCCGACATTGAACCGGCCCAAATATATCAAGAAGCTTTTTGAGGAAATCAGTCCGCTTCGTGCTTCGATCGATTTTGAACTGGTCGTTTCCGATAACGCATCAGACCTTAGTTATGCTGCAGAGATTGAGTATGGAAGGAATACTCTTGGCCTGAATATATCCTACCATCGATATGAATTTAGGGTCGATGTGATGGATAATATATTGCGCTGCATGGACCGCGCGCGAGGCGAGTATCACATATATTGTGCAGATGATGATCGTCTAATTTTAGAAAATTTGTTGGATGCAATTTCTTTATTGGATCAAAGCATTGAGAGCTCTGCTATTGTTTCTCCTCTTGAATTTTATAAGTGCTATGGCAGTGCAGATGCCGTTGTGATTCCTGATCTTCCGAGCGCCCATATCCTTCAGCGTGGAGAGAGGCGCGAGTTGGTGAGTAAGTTGGCAGATCACGCTTTCATGGCAGAGGCCATTTTATATAGAAGCGACGCCATCGGCCCTGTTACTGTTATCGATAATCGAATGTATATTTTTTTCTATATTCTGGATAAAGCCATTTCATCTGGAGATGTGATTCTATATCCCAGTCCGATATATAGATTTATTGGAA
The DNA here is from genome assembly GCA_964428065.1 of uncultured Comamonadaceae bacterium. Taxonomy (GTDB): domain Bacteria; phylum Pseudomonadota; class Alphaproteobacteria; order Elsterales; family Elsteraceae; genus CAYRWZ01. Next base: position 2,725 of record CAYRWZ010000063.1, read on the forward strand.
GTTATGGTCTGGATGATGATCGGGCCCAAGTGGGACGCGAAATGATTCGGCGTGAGGAATTCTGGAAAAACATCCAGCATAGCTTGTATATCTTAGCGGATGTCGGCTATGGATTTGACGATGCGGGTACTGTGAATTCTGTTTTGAATTCTGTTAATAAATTCCTGTCAAGGTATTTGCCGCAACAACTTGTTGTCTATGGATATGAATATTCAAAAATCCACGAATCTTTATCTTTGCTTCGCGTGCTTAGGGCAACGGGATGCTTTGACTCATCAAATAAGATTTTATCTAATTCTCCAGAATTGAATTTTAATCTGGCGAATATGGCTGCGATCAAGGTTATTGAGAATTATATTATTCGGCAGTACGACGGAAACGCTATGCTCCTGCTGAAAGGCTTTCCACATCAGCATGAGATTTACACCCATCTGGGTGACTATCTATCGCCCGGCAGCGCATCTAATCAGAATGTCGTTTCGGTTCATTTCGATGCAGATGAGCCAGAGGCCGACTTCAACTTCTCAAAGCTGGTGCGGAGTTTGGCCGTTCCCTGAACGGCCGACCCGTACTAAACAAGATCCCGCAGCATCGCCACCAGGGGCTTGTCGGCGGGGGGCATGGGGTAGTCGCGCATTCGGTTGGGGGCGACCCAGGCCAGGGCCTGGCCTTCTGCGCCCCGGACCTCGCCCTTCCATACCCGGCAGACATAGAGCGGCATCAGCAGGTGAAAATCGGCATAGGTGTGCGAGGCAAAGGTGAACGGCGCGAGGCAGGAGGCGGAGACGTCGATCCCCAGTTCCTCCCGCAATTCGCGGATTAGCGCCGCTTCCGGGGTTTCGCCGGGGGCGACCTTGCCGCCGGGAAATTCCCACAGGCCCGCCAGCGCCTTGCCTTCTGGCCGCTGGGCCAGCAGCACCCGCCCGTCGCCATCGATCAGGGCGACGGCCACCACCAGAACCGTGCGGCGGGCGGGCTGAGCCGCCAGAAAATCGGCCCGCGCCACCCGGCGCACCTGGGACCGGCGCAGGCTGCCATCCTCCAGCACCCGGTCCCACAGGCGGTGGTCGGTCAGCCCCAGCTTTTCCATCACCCGCAGGCTGGCAGTGTTTTCCGGCAAGGCGGCGGCTTCCACGGCAACCAGATCGAGGGCGTCGAAGGCGAAGAACAGGATGCGGCGCACCGCCTCCGTCATCATCCCCTGGTTCCAGAATGGCCGCCCCAGCCAATAGCCGAGCAGCCCGGTCCGGGTTTCGGCGGTGACGGTCAGCGACAGGCCGCCCAGAAACGCCCCATCCTCCTTGCGGGTGACGGCATAGGTCACGGCTTCCCCCGCCGCGCGTTCCTGGTGGGATTGGTTGATCCACCATTGGCCGGCACTGCGATCAAACGGGTGCGGGATCGCCAGCGTCATCGCGGCGATCTCGGCATCGTCGGCCAGCGCGGCTATGGCGTCCAGATCGCTGTCGCGCAAGGGGCGCAGGATCAGCCGTTCGGTCTCCAGAACCGGTTGCGGCAGGCCGCCGGCCGCCGGATCAGCTGCGATAGCTGCCATTGATATCGATATAGCCGTGGGTCAGATCGCAGGTCCACACCTGCGCCGTGCCCCGGCCGATGCCCAGATCGACGGTAATCTGCACGTCGCGGGTTTTCATATGGGCGGCGACCGGCGCTTCGTCATAGCCATCGACGCGCTGGCCGTTCTGCGCCACCAGATGGCCGCCGAACCAGATCGACAGCCGGTCGCGGTCGGCCTTTTCGCCCGCCTTGCCGACCGCCATGACCACGCGGCCCCAGTTGGCGTCTTCCCCGGCCACGGCGGTTTTGACCAGCGGGGAATTGGCAATCGCCAGCCCCACGCGCCGGGCCGCCTTGGCGGTGGCCGCGCCTTTCACCGTCACGGTGATCAGTTTTTCCGCCCCTTCACCATCCTTGGCGATCAGGATCGCCAGATCCTGCATCACCCGCAGCAGCGCCTTGCGGAAGGACCGGGCGCGCGGCTCCCCCGCCTTGGTCAGCGGCGCATTGCCGGCCTGCCCGGTGGCGCACAGGATCATGGTGTCTGAGGTTGAGGTATCGCCATCGACGGTGATGCAGTTGAAGCTGGCGTCGGTGGTCGCCGTAAGCATCGCCTGCAGGGCATCGGGCGCAATGGCGGCATCGGTGAACACAAAGGCCAGCATGGTCGCCATGTCCGGCGCAATCATGCCCGATCCCTTGGCGATGCCGTTGATCGTCACCGTCTTGCCGTCGATGATGGCGGTAGCGCTGGCGGCCTTGGGGAACGTGTCGGTGGTCATGATCGCACGGGCGGCCGCTTCCCACGCATCGCCCGACAAGGCCTTGGCGATGGCGGGCAGGCCGTCGGTGATCTTGTGATCGGGCAGCGGTTCGCCGATCACGCCGGTGGAGGCAATGAACACCTCGCCCGGCTGGCAGCCCATCAGCTTGGCGGTCGCCGCCACGGTGCGCTCGACCGAGGCGACGCCCAGCTTGCCGGTAAAGGCGTTGGAATTGCCGGAATTGACCACAATCGCCCGTGCCCGTCCGCCCTGCTGTGCCGTCCGGCACCAATCGACCGGGGCCGACCGGGTCAGGGACCGGGTATAGACCCCGGCGACGCTGGTGCCGGGCGCCAGTTCCGCCAGCAGCACATCGGTCCGCCCCTGATAGCGCACGCCGACGGCGCCGCTGGCCAGCCGGACCCCGGCAATCGGCGGCAAGGTTGGAAAGCGGGCGGGCGCAAGGGGCGAAACCTTATGAGCCATGGCAGTCAGCGTCTTTCTGCGGGAACGGGCAGCAGGAATGGGGCAGGACGGAACGGAGAGTTACGGCTTCGGCGCTTCCAGCGGCTTGCCGTCCAGATCGAAGCGTTCGATCTTCTTGTCCTTGCGCAGGGCTTCGACCACGTCGGTGATCTTTTCCTGGCTAAGATCGGCCTTCAGCTGGTCTTTCAGGTCGTCGAAGCTGGGCGGCTGGGTCGTGCGGCGCTGTTCCACCTTGATGACATGGAAGCCGAACTGGGTTTTCACCGGGATCTGGCTGAATTCGCCCGCTTTCAGGCCGAAGGCGGCGGCAGAGAATTCCGGCACCATATCTTCCTTGGTGAAGAAGCCCAGATCGCCGCCGTCGCGCGCGGTGCCGTCGGTCGATTTGGACCGGGCAATCGCGGCGAAATCCCCGCCCTTTTTCAGTTCGGCGATAATGTCCTTCGCGGCCTGTTCGGCGGCGACCAGAATGTGCCGGGCGCGAATTTCCTCCTGCGGGGGATTATCCTTCAGGAAAGCGTCGTATTTGGCTTTCAGTTCCTTATCGTCGATCTTGGCCTCGACCTCCCGCTGCAGATAGATCTCCTGCAACACGCGGTCTTCATAGTCGGCGACACGCTTCTTGACCTCGGCATCCTGCTCCAGTTTCTTGGCCCGGGCAGCGACCGCCAACAGCTTGCCGTCCAGCATTCGGTCGATCACCAGCGGCAGAACCGTGGCAACCGGCATCTGCTGTACCTGGGCGGGCAGACCTTCCAGCGCGCGCACCACTTCCGACCGGCGCACTTCCACTGTCCCGGCCCGGCCCAGCACCGGGTCTTCCTTCGGTGCCGGGGCGCGCAGCACGTCGCCGATGGTCTGCGGTGTGGCCTGGGCGGGAGTGGCTTGGGCGGGTGCGGATGTCACAGGGGCAGCCGGGGCAGTTTGTGCCAGAGCCGGTGCTGCGGCAGACAGCAAAAGAACGGACGCCAGGGCGAAACGGGGCGCGATTGCCTTCGGACCACGGGCCTTGGAAGCAGACAGCATCATAAAAAATCCTTCAAAACCGCCGCAATGCTGCGGCCGGCAAAACCGCCGCACTCCGGCGGCTGACCGGGGCGGCTGACCGGGCGGCCCCATTCGGTTCAGCCCCATTCGATTGGGGAGTGTGCACAATGCCCACGCCGCTGCAAGTACAGAAATGGCGTGTCCCGCCCCCCAAGTTGACTTGCCGGGCCGAAGCGCTTATGTCTGCGCGGTCGAATTCCATCCCGTGAATTCCGCACGCAAACCGTTCGAGGTCCATTCATGTTCGGCGCCCTCGCCAAACGGTTGTTCGGCTCTGCCAACGACCGCCTGATTCGCAGTCTTCGCCCCATCGTCGATCAGATCAACGCGCTGGAGCCGACGATCCAGGCCCTTAGCGATGCGGACCTGTCCGCGCAGACGGCGAAATTCCGCGAGCGGCTTGCCGCCGGTGCCAGCCTGGACGATCTGCTGCCCGAAGCCTTCGCCACGGTGCGCGAAGCGGCGCGGCGCGAACTGGGGATGCGCCATTTCGATGTGCAGCTGATCGGCGGTATCGTTCTGCATCGCGGGATGATCTCGGAAATGCGGACCGGCGAAGGCAAGACGCTGGTGGCAACCCTGCCGGTCTATCTGAATGCGCTGACCGGCAAGGGCGTGCATGTCGTCACCGTCAACGACTATCTGGCCCGGCGCGACAGCGGCTGGATGGGGCGGATCTATAACCGCCTGGGCCTGACC
>CAYRWZ010000063.1:7248-7488 GCA_964428065.1 uncultured Comamonadaceae bacterium
GGTCTATGGCGCGCTGGGGATGACCACCGGGGTGGTCTATCCCTATCAGCCCGACGCAGAGAAGCGCGAGGCCTATCGGGCCGACATCACCTATGCCACCAACAACGAACTGGGCTTCGACTACCTGCGCGACAACATGAAGTATCGCCTGCAGGAAATGGTGCAGCGCCCGTTCAACTTCGCCATTGTCGACGAGGTGGACTCGATCCTGGTCGATGAGGCGCGCACGCCGCTGATCAT
>CAYRWZ010000063.1:7552-8513 GCA_964428065.1 uncultured Comamonadaceae bacterium
CTGATCCCGAAACTGGTCGATGGCGATTTCGAAAAGGATGAAAAGCAGCGCACCGTGGCCCTGACCGAACAGGGACAGGAGCGTATCACAGAGCTGCTGACCGAGGCCGGGCTGCTGACCCACGGCGATCTGTACGATCTGCACAATATCAACCTGGTGCACCATGTGACCCAGGCGCTGCGGGCGCACAAGCTGTTCACCCGCGATGTCGATTACATCGTCAAGGACAACAAGGTTGTTATCATTGACGAATTCACCGGCCGCATGATGGAAGGCCGCCGCTATTCCGAAGGGCTGCACCAGGCGCTGGAAGCCAAGGAAAACGCGGAAATCCAGGTCGAGAATCAGACCCTTGCCTCCATCACCTTCCAGAATTATTTCCGCCTCTACCCCAAGCTGGCCGGGATGACCGGCACCGCCTCGACCGAAGCGGCGGAGTTCTCGGAAATCTACAATCTGGACGTGGTGGAAATTCCGACCAACGTGCCGGTCGCCCGCCTGGATCTGGATGACGAGATCTATCGGACCGGCAAGGAAAAGAATGCGGCGATTGTCGCCCTGATCAAGGAATGTCAGGCACGCAAGCAGCCGGTTCTGGTCGGCACGGTATCGATCGAAAAATCGGAAAGCCTGTCGGACTGGCTGAAGAAGGAAGGCATCGCGCATCAGGTGCTGAACGCGCGCTACCACGAACAGGAAGCCTTCATTATCGCCCAGGCCGGGCGGCCCGGCGCGGTGACCATCGCCACCAACATGGCCGGGCGCGGCACGGATATCCAGCTCGGCGGCAATGTCGAAATGCGCATCCAGCAGGAACTGTCGGCCGTGACCGACCCGGCGGAGCGCGAGCGCCGCATTGCCCAGATTAAGACCGAGGTGGACGCCGCCAAGGCCGAAGTGCTGGCAGCGGGCGGCCTGTACGTGATCGGGACCGAGCGGCACGAAAGCCGCCGCATCGACA
>CAYRWZ010000063.1:8532-14285 GCA_964428065.1 uncultured Comamonadaceae bacterium
GGCGACCCCGGCGCCTCCAAGTTCTTCCTGTCGCTGGAAGACGATCTGATGCGCATCTTCGCCGCCGACCGGATGGACGGCATGCTTCAGAAGCTGGGCCTGAAGGAAGGTGAGGCGATCGTCCATTCCTGGATCAACAAGGCCCTGGAACGCGCCCAGCAGAAGGTGGAAGCGCGGAACTTCGAAATCCGCAAGAACCTGCTGAAATACGACAATGTGATGAATGACCAACGCAAGGTCATCTATGAACAGCGTCGGGACATCATGAAAACTGACGATGTCTCGGCGATGATCATCGACATGCGCGAGGAAATCATCGACGAGCTGGTCACGCGCTGCATTCCGCCCAACGCCTATGCCGAACAGTGGGATATCCCGACGCTGCACACGGAATGCCTGCGCCTGTTCAATCTGGACCTGCCGGTCGCTGACTGGGCCAAGGAAGAAGGCATCGCGGACGAAGAAATCCGCGACCGGATCAAGACCGCGGTGACCGAAAAAATGGCCGCCAAGGCCGCCAATTACGGGCCGGAGATGATGCGGCTGGCGGAAAAGAGCCTGCTGCTGCAGATCCTGGATCAGCTGTGGAAAGATCATCTGCTGTCGCTGGATCATCTGCGCCAGGGCATCGGCCTGCGCGCCTATGCCCAGCGCGATCCGCTGAACGAATATAAGCGCGAGGCGTTCGGGCTGTTCGAAACCATGCTCGACCGGCTGCGGGAAACCATCACCTCGGCCCTGTGCCATCTGGAAATGCGGGTGCAGGAACCGGGCGATGGCCTGCCGGATACCGCCGCTTCGGGTGCGAGCGGCCTGCCCAGCCATCCCGATCCGGCGCTGATGGCTGAGGCCGATGCCGACGGCACCGTTCTGTACCATGGGGTCCGCATCAATCCGGCCGATCCGGCCACCTGGGCCTCTGTGTCGCGCAATGCGCCCTGCCCGTGCGGGTCGGGCAAGAAGTACAAGCATTGCCACGGATCGGTGTGATCCGGTCCTTCTGATCCGATTGGTATCGTGTCTGCGGGCGGCCTTGTGCCGCCCGTTTCGCTTTGGATCGGCCAGCGGGACGCGCGCAAAAAAATTGCCGGGCACGAGGCCCGGCAAGTTGAACAGGGAGGCTTCACGTCTGGGAGAAAGGGCCCTCGGGCCCTACCCAGGCTGGAAAATCCAGCCAGATTGCTGCGATGCAACAACCAACGCTCGATAGATAGGTTTTCTATTCTTGACTTGCTAGTCAGAAAATTCGGGTGCAGCCATGCGGGGATCGCATGTCTTCACAGGCAATCCCTGCAATGAAGTGGTAATCTTCGTGGCTTTTCTGTGAAATTGACTGTTCCAACCGGCCCCATCGGCCCTTCAAACAGTCATGGCGGCGGCCACCAGGCCTGCCACGCGGGCATTATCCACCAGCAGGGCGCGGTTCGCCGTCAGGGTCTGGCCGTTTGACAGGCCGGCAATCCGGGACAGCAGATAGGGCGTCACCGCCTTGCCGCCGATCCCGTCGCGGGCGGCATCGTCCAGCGCCTGGGCGATCCAGCCTTCCATCGTGTCGGCGGCAATTGCGGCAGCCTCCGGCACCGGATTGCACAACAGCAACCCGCCCAGGCCCAAGCGCCAATGGGTTTGTGCGATGGCGGCGGCAGCGGCAGGGGTGTCGATCCGGCGATCCAGCAGCAGGCCGCTGCTGCGGGCGTGGAAGGCGGGCAGGGTATCGGTGCCGAAGCCAAGGACCGGCACACCCTTGGTTTCCAGCACTTCCAGCGTACGCGGCAGATCGAGGATCGATTTCGCCCCGCTGCACACCACCAGAACCGGGCTGCGTGCCAATTCGGTCAGATCGGCAGAGATATCCAGGCTGTCCGCACCGCCGCGATGCACGCCGCCGATCCCCCCGGTGGCAAACACGCGGATCCCGGCCAGGGCGGCGGCAATCATGGTGCCGGCGACGGTGGTTGCCCCCATGTCCCGCCCGGCCAGAACGGCGCCGAAATCGCGCCGGCTCACCTTGATCACACCGCGTTCGGTGGCGAAGCGTTCAATCTGCGCCGCCGACAGACCGACCGAAATCCGCCCGTCCAGAATGCCTATGGTGGCCGGTACCGCGCCGGCGGCCCGCACGGCCTGTTCCATCGCCGTCGCGGTTTCGATATTGGCCGGATAGGGCAGGCCGTGGGAAATGACGGTCGATTCCAGCGCCACTACCGGGCGGTCTTCGGCCAGGGCGTCGTTGACCTCTTCGGACAGGGACAGATATTCGGCGGTCATGGGTCGGGTCCTGAGTATGCGTTAGGTGGGCATGCGGGCGGCAACCGCATCGGGGGTGATGGCCCGGTCGGCGCGGCCCTGTTGTTCCACGGCGATGGCGGCGCAGGCAAGCCCCTGTCGCAACGCCCGAAACAGGATCGCCTGCGGCGGGCACCGCACGTCGACGGTGCTGCCGGCCGTCAGGATCACATGCAGCACCCCGCCGGCAAAGGCATCCCCGGCGCCGTTGACATCCACCACCCGCGCCGGCAGGGCCGGCAGGGCATCGGCCCCATCGGCATGGCAGACCACGGCGCCCGCAGCGCCCAGGGTGATGAACACGGTGCCGGCCCCCGCCTGGCGCAGGGCATGGCCGGCGGCAATCGCGCTGGCCGTGTCGGTCACCGGCAGGTTGGCAAGGGTTCCGGCCTCTGTCGCATTGGCGAACAGAAAGTTCAGACGGTCCAGCACCGGGGCCAGCTTGACGCATTTGGGCAGCGAGACCGCATGACCGATCAACACCCGGTCTTTCGCCCGTGCGGTGACTGCCTGAATTGCCGCTGCCGGCAGATTGGCATCGACCAGCCAGGCCGGGGCGCCATCGTCCAGCGGCAGTAGAGCGGGGGGGATGGCATCGTAAATCGCCATATCGGCCGCTGCGACCACCAGATCGCCCGCGCCATCGAACAGGCCGATGAAATTGGCCGTGCGCTGATCGACCAGGCGGGGCACCTGGAGGGTGTCGATCCGGTCTTCGGTCAGGGCGGACAGCACGCGCGCACCATCCAGATCGTTGCCGACTGCGGAAAACAGGCCGATCGTCAGCCCGCCCAGCCGGCGGACCACCGTGCCGATGTTCCAGGCGACGCCGCCAAACCGTTCTTCGACCACCGCCGGGTTGGACGCCCCCAGGATCACCCGTCCGGGGCTGCGTGCCAGCCGGTCGATATGGGCGGCGCCAAACAGCAACAATCGGTCGATCACGGCAGGCATCGGCAATCCTGGGCTGCGCGGGTGGCAAAGATCAGGCCGCAACCATAGCGCAAATGTGTCAGGAATCCGTTACCCCAGCCGCTCCGGTGCGGGTGGGGGGCGGCGGGCGGCCAGACCCGGCAGCGCCTCCACCAGCGCCAGATCGCGCGCCCCGCGCTCTGCCGTCAGATGCAGCAGCGGCTCCATGGCGGCAATCGCGGCGGCCATGGCGGTCGGCAGATCAGCCCCGGTCAGCCGATGGCCCAGCAGCAGGGCGGCGAAGCAATCGCCCGCGCCATCGAACCGGCGGCCCAGGCGTGGCTGGCGGCAGCGCCAGATGTCCAGTCCGTCCCCCAGATCGTCCCCCAGATCACCCCCCTTGGCCTGGAACAGCAGGGTATCGATGGCATCGGCGGGGGTTTCCACCCCATCGAAGCTGGTGACGATCACCGACAACGGCGGATGGGCGCGCATCAGGCCCAGGGCCGCCGCCCGGGCATCGGCCAGGGTGCGGATTGGCGTGCCGCTCAAAATCTCCAGCTCGAACCGGTTGGGGGTGATGATATCGGCTTCCGGCAACAGGCGGGTGCGGATCGCCTCAGGGATCGCCGGATCGACATAAAGGCGCCCGGTGGCCTGCCCACCAGATTGTCCCCCAGATTGTTCTGTGACATCGGGTTCGACATCGCCCATCACCGGGTCCAGCAGATAAATCGGCTGATTGCCGTTGCGGTGAGCGGCCTCCAGCGCGCGCAGAACGGTAGTCGCGGCCTCCGGCGCACCAAGATAGCCGGACAGGATCGCCGCCGCCCGCTGGGCAACGCCGATGGTAATCAAGCCATCGATCAGGGCCATCTGTTCGGCCACCGCAATCCGCCCGCCTTTGACCGACCCATGGCCCGGATGGTTCGACAGCAGAACCGTGTCGATCGTCACCGGATGGCAGCCCAGCGCCATCAACGGCCCCTGCGCCGCCGAATTGCCGACATGGCCATAGGCGACGCGCGACTGGATGGACAGAACAAGAGGCGGTGCGGGGGAGGCAGGGGGCATGGATGATCGGACTTGGCAAGGGGCAGTGCTGTCGTTCACTGCACCCCGAACCGGACAAAAAGACGTGCCGTAAAATTGGATGGCTGCCTTGCGTGGAACGAGGGCCGTCCTGCCCCTGACGCGGGGGTCTGCGCCGGATCGCGCGTTGACTCCCCCCTGGCATCGGTCTAAATCACCTGCGAACGGTAAAAATCTCGGCTTTCGGCGCGTCCTGCGGCCAAATCTTCCGGTTGGGACCAGCGCCGATCCAGCGCCGATCACTCGGGTCTGACGTTGGGGGGTCATCGTCATGAATGCTCAGAAACGGCCATTATCGCCGCATCTGCAAGTCTATCGTCCGCAATTGACATCGGTTCTGTCGATTAGTCACCGCATCACCGGCGTGGCGCTGTCGGTCGGCACCCTGCTGCTGGTTTATTGGCTGGCGGCGGCGGCCATCGGCCCGGACAGCTTCGCCCGCGCCCAGGCCTTCATCGGCTCGTGGTTCGGTCAGCTGCTGCTGTTCGGGTGGAGCGTTGCGCTGTTTTATCACCTGAGCAACGGCATCCGGCACCTGTTCTGGGATGCGGGCAAGGGCTTCGAGTTGCGGCAGGTTTATGCGTCCGGCTATGCGGTGCTGGCCAGCACGGCGGTTCTGACCGCCCTGGCCTGGGGCGTCGCGCTTGCGATGGGGAACTGAGAACGATGACCGAGGGTTCGAATTCGACAACCGGCCAGACGGCCATGCGCACCATGCTGGGGCGGGTGCGCGGCCTGGGGTCGGCCAAGGAAGGGGTTGCCCATTGGTGGGCGCAGCGCATGACCGCCGTGGCCCTGGTGCCGCTGGTACTGTGGTTCGTCATCAGCATCCTGTCGCTGGCGGGGGCGGATCATGCGGCGGTGAAAGGCTGGGTGTCCCATCCGGTCAATGGCAGCCTGCTGCTGTTGCTGGTGGTTGCGGTGTTCCATCACGCCAAGCTGGGCTTGACCGTGGTGATCGAGGATTACCTTCACAACGAAGCCCAGAAGATCGTGGTCCTGACGCTGATGCGCGGGGCGGTCTATCTGCTGGGCGCGGTGGCCGGTCTGTCGGTCGTCAAGGTCATGCTGGGTTAGGGGGAGAAGACGGATGGCCAGCAGCTATCGGATTATCGACCATACCTATGATGTGGTGGTCGTCGGGGCCGGCGGCGCCGGATTGCGCGCCACCCTGGGGATGACGGCGGCGGGGCTGAAAACCGCCTGCGTCACCAAAGTGTTCCCGACCCGCAGCCACACGGTTGCGGCCCAGGGTGGCATTGGCGCGGCCCTGGCGAACATGGGCGAAGATCACTGGCGCTATCACATGTACGACACCGTCAAGGGGTCGGACTGGCTGGGCGACCAGGATGCGATCGAATATATGGTGCGCGAAGCTCCCGCGGCGGTGATCGAGCTGGAACATGCCGGCGTGCCGTTCAGCCGCAACGACAATGGCACCATCTATCAGCGCCCGTTCGGCG
>CAYRWZ010000064.1:0-6687 GCA_964428065.1 uncultured Comamonadaceae bacterium
TGCAGCGCCTGATCGACCACCTGGAAGCCGATATCGGTGGCGAAGCGCTTGGCCATGGCGCAGTGCTGGGTCGCCTCCGGCGATCCGCTATCGAGCGACCGGGCGGCGCGCCATACCATCAGCCGCGCCGCATCCAGCTCCACCGCCATATCGGCCAGGCGGAATTGCAGGGCCTGAAACTCCTTCAGCGCGCGGCCGAACTGTTTGCGCTGGCCCATATAGTCGCGGGCAGTTTCCAGACAGGCGCGCGCACCGCCCAGGGAACAGGCGGCGATGTTGATGCGCCCGCCATCCAGCGCCTTCATGGCGAACTTGAACCCCTCGCCCTCCTCGCCCAGCCGGTTGGCGACGGGAACGCGGCACTCCTCGAACATCACCGCGCAGGTCGGCTGGCTGTTCCAGCCCATTTTCTTTTCCTTCTTGCCGAAGGACAGGCCGGGCGTGCCCTTTTCGACGATCAGGCAGGAAATCCCGCCCGGCCCCTCGCCCCCGGTCCGGCACATGACCAGATACACGTCGGTCGCCCCGCCGCCGGAAATGAACGCCTTGCTGCCATTCAGCACATAATGGTCGCCGTCGCGCACCGCGCGGGTGCGCAGCGATGCGGCATCGGACCCGGACCCCGGCTCGGTCAGGCAATAGCTGGCCAGGCGTTCCATGGTCATCAGGCGCGGCAGATAGGCGGCGCGCTGGGCATCGTTGCCGAAACTGTCGATCATCCACGCCACCATATTGTGGATCGACAGGTATGCCGCCGTCGATGGGCAGGCCGCCGACAATTCCTCGAATATCAGCGCCGCGTCGAACCGGGTCAAGCCGGAGCCGCCCGATTGTTCCCGTACATAAATCCCGGCCAGGCCAAGCGCCGCCGCCGCGCGCAGCGTGTCCACCGGGAAATGTTCGGTTTCGTCCCAATGGGCCGCATGGGGCGCCATCTGCGTCTGGGCAAAATCGCGCGCCATATCCTGAAATGCGCGCTGGTCTTCGGTCAGGGTGAAATCGACCGCCATGGGTGCCCCGCCTCTCTCTCGCTCTGGTTTCCTCATGATCCGGCGTCTGCACCTTTCGGTCGCGCCGGTTTGCCAGGATGATGGAAACCCCATTGCCCCCTGTCAATTGACGGATCAGCGCAGGTGCGGTCGGCGGGCGAATTCGCAACAGGCGCATGGACAGCGCGCAATCGCCGCAATTATGCTGCGCCGCGCGGGCCGTACCGGCCCACTCCGTTTCCTGGTCTTTTTTGCTGCGAGTTGATCCATGTCCCGTCCCCAGCATGTTTTCCCCCATGGCGCCTATCCGGGCACCCGTCTGCGCCGGACCCGCATGGCCGAATGGTCGCGGCGTCTGGTGCGGGAAAACCACGTCACCCCGGCGGATCTGATCTGGCCGGTCTTTGTGATCGAGGGGGAAGACCGGGCAGAGCCGGTGGCGACCCTGCCGGGGGTGGACCGGCTGACCATCGACCGGCTGATCGCCCGCGCGCGCCATGCCTTCGATCTGGGCATTCCGGCGGTTGCGCTGTTTCCGGTCGTGCCGGTGGACCGCAAGACCGACCATGCGGAAGAAGCCGCCGATCCCGACAATCTGCTGAACCGCGCCGTCCGGGCGATGAAGGCTGCGCTGCCGGATATGGGGGTGATCTGCGATGTGGCGCTGGACCCCTATACCAGCCACGGCCATGACGGGCTGGTGGTGCAGGGCGAAGTGGCCAACGATCTGACTGTCGAACTGCTGGTCCGCCAGGCCTTGGCCCAAGCCGATGCCGGGGCCGACGTCATCGCCCCGTCCGACATGATGGATGGCCGCATCGGCGCGATCCGCCAGGCACTGGAGGAGGCAGGCCATACCAACACGCTGATCCTGTCCTATGCCGCCAAATACGCCTCCGGCTTCTATGGCCCGTTCCGCGATGCGCTGGGGGTGGTGGGCAATTTCGGCAAGCACGGCAAATCAACCTATCAGATGGACCCCGGCAATGGCGACGAGGCGCTGCGCGAAGTCTCGCTCGATCTGGCGGAAGGGGCGGATTGGGTGATGGTGAAACCGGGCCTGCCCTATCTGGATGTGCTGTATCGGGTCAAACAGGCGTTCGGCGTGCCGACCTTCGCCTATCACGTCTCCGGCGAATACGCGATGGTCAAGGCCGCTGCCGCCGCCGGGTGCGCCGACGAAGCGCGGGTGATGCTGGAAAGCATGATGAGCTTCAAGCGCGCCGGGGCCGACGGCATCCTGACCTATGCCGCAATCGACATCGCTGAACGGCTGGCCGCGCGATGAGCACCCTCCCCGCCACTCCCCTGACGCTCGCCACCTGGAACGTTAATTCGGTCAAGGCGCGGCGGGACCATCTGCTGCGCTGGCTGGGGGAGGCCCGGCCCGATCTGGTCGCCCTCCAGGAGTTGAAGGGGGTGGAGGCCGATTTCCCCGCCGATGCCCTGCGCGAGGCAGGCTATGCCAGCGCGGCGGTCGGGCAGAAAACCTATAACGGCGTCGCCATTCTGGCCCGGATCGACACCACGGGCGGGGAGATCGCGGTGCATCACCGCGCCCTGCCCGGCGACGAGGCGGATGAACAGGCGCGCTATCTTGAGGCTGATATTGCCGGGCTGCGCTTCATCGCCCTGTATCTGCCCAACGGCAACCCGACTTATGAGGCCGATGGCGCAACCTGGTCGGAGAAATATCGCTACAAACACGCCTGGATGGCGCGCCTGCGCGCCCGGGCGGCGGCTTTGCTGCGGGAGGAGATCCCGTTCGTGCTGGCCGGCGATTTCAACATCATCCCCGCGCCGGAAGACGTTTACGATCCGGCAGGCTGGGCAGAGGACGCACTGTTCAAGCTGGACAGCCGACAGGCATTCCGCAGCCTGATGAATCTGGGTCTGACCGATGCGTTCCGGCAATGTCACCCGCGCCGCGCCCATGCCTATAGCTTCTGGGACTATCAGCAGGGCGCCTGGCCGCGCGACAATGGCCTGCGCATCGATCATCTGCTGCTGTCGCCGCAGCTGGCCGACCGGCTGGAGGCGGCGGATATCGACAAAGGCCCGCGCGGTTGGGACAAGGCGTCGGACCATACCCCGGTTTGGTGCCGCCTGCGTCCGGAAATGCGTTAAAGAAACCCTACAGCATATTGAAATTAAAAAGGATCACTGACATCCAGCCCGCCGAGCAGATGATCGGCGGTCTGGCGCCACAGGTTGGCCGATGGAGCGATCAGCAGGCCGCCGCTGCGCTGGGACGGGCGATAGGGCTGGCCGTAGAAATTGGCGACATGTCCGCCCGCTTCCGATACCGCCAGGGCCCCGGCGGCATGGTCCCAGGGGTAGATGGTATAGGCGCACAGGCCCGCCACCTCCCCCCGGGCAAAGGCCAGATATTCCTGCCCGGAACAGAAAAGCGGCCGACGCCCGGCTGGCAATGCCTGGGCGCGGCGCTTCAGTTCCGCCCGCAGCGACGGCGGGAACCAGCGGTCGGCCACGATGGTTGGCTGTCCCGATAAGTCAGTCGGCTGGGCCATGCGCCAGGGGCAGCCATCGATCCAGGTGCCGCTGCCGCGCTCTGCGGTCAGGATACTGCCGGACAGCGGGTCCAGCACCCAGCCCGCCACAGTTTCCCCGCGATAGACCAGGGCCAGGATCACCGCCACCAGCGGGTGCCCACGGGCGAAATTGGCCGTACCGTCAACCGGGTCGATCACCCAGATCCAGCCATCCCCCGCCAGCCGGTCGCGGATGGATGGATCGGCGGCCACCGCTTCCTCCCCCACCACCAGCGATCCCGGCAACAGCGCGGTCAGTTCTGCCGTCAGGCGGCGTTCCATCGCCTCATCGGCGACGGTGACCAGATCGTTCGGGCGTTTCTCCCGCACATCCTCTGCCGCCAGGCGTCCGAAGCGCGGCACAATCTCGATCGCGCTGGCGGCTTTCAAGACATCGGAAATGGCATCGAGATCAATGGTCTGCGGCATGACAGTGACTTTAGGACAGGCGGACGGGAAAGAAAATCGCCCCGTTGGGTCATCGGGATCTTACCTGGCGTCGGCGGACATCGCAGGCCGGGGGCATAGTCTTGCCATGGTTTGGGCGTTCGATCGGCGATGCAGGATTGCTTGCCCCCCGCTGCGAAATCCTGCACTTTCGCCACACGGGTGGGCCAAGGCCCTGATTGAACAGGATATAGACCTGCGGCAATGATTCGATATCTTATTGATTCTGTTTCTCTTTCAACCATTCGCCGGGTGCGGCGCATGGCCGTGCCGGTCCTGTGCGGCGCGCTGATGGCCGGGCTGGTTGGGGCCAAGCCGGGTGCGGCCCAGGGACAGGCCCAGATCCTGCGCATTGCCGCCGTGGTGAATGACGATATCGTCTCGGCGCTGGACCTCAATCTGCGGGTCGATCTGCAAATGCTGGCCTCAGGCCTACAGGCAACGCCGGAATTGACCCGCCGCCTCGGCCCGCAGGTGCTGAACGCCATCATCGAAGAAAAGTTGATCCTGCAGGAAATGGCCGCCAAGGGCGTGACCATTTCTGAAGAAGAAGCCCGCCGCGCCGCAGGGGAAATCGATCAGCGCCTGGGCCGCCCGCCCGGCACCGTCCTGCGCATGATCGAACAGCAGGGCCTGCCGACCGCATCCTTCCTGGATCAGCAGCGCGCCCGGCTGGGCATGCAGTTGCTGGCCGCGCGCCGGGTGCGCGCCACCCGCCCGATTGGCGAGGATGAGATCGACCAGGAAATCGCCCGCCAGCGCGCCTATCAGGGCCGCCCGGAATATCTGGCCGCCGATATCTTTCTGCCCGCCGGGTCGGCCGATAATGGCGACGTGCTGCGCACCGCCGAACGGCTGATCGAACAGTTGCGCGGCGGGGCCAGCTTCCCGGCGCTGGCGCAGCAATTCTCGGCCTCGGCAGCCGCGCGCACCGGCGGCGACCTTGGCTGGGTGCGCGAAGGCCAGCTGGACCCGGCCTTGGAAGCCGCGCTGACCCAGTTGCAGCCCAGTGGCATTTCCGCCCCGGTCCGCACTATCGGCGGCTGGCACATTCTGCTGCTGCGCGATAAGCGGATCGCCAGCGGCCCCGACATCGCCCAGGTACGCCTGACCCTGGCGCAGGCGATTTTCCCCCTGCCACGCCGCGCCCCGCCCGCCGTGGTGGCCGGTCAGCGCGATCTGGCGCAGCAGATCGGCGAAATCGCCGTTGCCTGTTCCGACTTCCAGCAACTGGGGGAAGCGGCGGGTGCGCGGGTGGAAACCGCCGACAATATCCGCATGGCCGATTTGAACCCGGCGATGCGCCCGATGATCGAACCGCTGGGCAAGGGCAAGGCCAGCGCGCCGGTGGTCAACGAGGCGGGGGTGCTGATCGCCTTTGTCTGCGAGCGGGATGAGGCGGCCGGTGGCGGGATTTCCCGCGATCAGGTGCGCGAGCGGCTGTTCATCGAACGGCTGGAATCCGAAGCGCGCAAGTATGTCCGCGACCTGCGCCAGGCGGCGACGGTCGATATCCGCCTTTAAGCGGCATGGGCACGCCCGCACCGCTGCTGGTGACGATGGGGGAGCCTGCCGGGATCGGCGGGGAAATTCTGCTGAAAACCTGGGCCGCACGCCATCAGAACGGCCTGCCCCGCTTTGTTGCGCTGGACCGGCCCAACCGGCTGCGCGCCATTGCCGCCGCGCTGGACCTGCCAGTACCGATTGCAGCGGTCGATACTGTGGCGGACGGTGCGGCGCTGTTCGACCAGGCCCTGCCGGTTCTGCCCTTGAGCCAGGGGCCGGATACGGCCACCTTCGGCCAACCGGATAGCCGCTATGCCGGGGCGGTGATCGAGGCGATTGAACGCGCTGTGGCGCTGACCCGGTCCGGGGCGGCGGCGGGGCTGGTAACCAACCCGATCCATAAGGCGGTGGTGCAGGCGGCTGGCTTTCCACACCCCGGCCATACCGAATTTCTGGAAGCGCTGGCCGGGCCGGGATACCGGGCGGTGATGATGCTGGCCTGCCCGCAGCTGCGGGTGGTGCCCTTGACCATCCATATCCCTCTGGCGGCCGTGCCCGGCAAAATCACCGCCGATCTGCTGATCGACAGCGCCCGGATCGTCGCTGGCGATCTGACCCGGCGCTTCGGTATTGCCCACCCGCGCCTCGCCTTCGCTGGGCTGAACCCCCATGCCGGGGAAGCGGGCCAGTTCGGGCGGGAGGAGATCGAGGTCATCGCCCCGGCGCTGGACCGGCTGCGCGCCGAAGGCCTGTCTGTGCTCGGCCCCCTGTCGGCCGATACCCTGTTCCACGCCGAAGCGCGCGCCCGCTATGACGTGGCGCTGTGCATGTATCACGATCAGGCGCTGATCCCGATCAAGACGCTGGATTTCGCCGGCGGGGTCAATGTCACGCTGGGCCTGCCGTTTATCCGCACGTCCCCCGATCACGGCACGGCCTTCGATATCGCCGGGCGGGGCTGCGCCGATCCGACCAGCCTGATCGCCGCCATCCGCATGGCGGGAGATATGAAAGACAGCCAACCTTGACCGCTGATCCGATTGCCACTCTGCCCCCCGTGCGCACGCTGTTGGAAGCCAGCGGCGCCTTTGCCGATAAGCGCTTTGGCCAGCATTTCCTGTTCGATCTGAACCTGACCGGCAAGATTGCCCGGTTGGCGGGCGACCTGACCCAGGGCACGACCATCGAAATCG
>CAYRWZ010000064.1:6709-13846 GCA_964428065.1 uncultured Comamonadaceae bacterium
GACCCGTGCGCTGCTGCTGGCCGGCGCGCGCCGTGTGATCGCGGTGGAAAAAGACCGCCGGATGGTGGAGGTTCTGGCCCCGCTGGTCCAGGCCGCGCGCGGGCGGCTGGTGGTGGTGGAGGCCGATGCGCTGACGCTCGATCCGGTTCAGCTGGCCCGCAGCAATGACCCGGACGCCGGTGCCGACGCCGCTGCAGATGGCGGTGCGGAAGGCAAGGCCGCCCCGGTCCGCATTTGCGCCAACCTGCCCTATAATGTCGGCACGCCGATGCTGGTGAACTGGCTGCACCGGCTGGACGATCTGGAATCGCTGACCCTGATGTTCCAGAAGGAAGTGGCAGACCGCATCGCCGCGCCGGTCGGCAGTGCCGATTACGGTCGGCTGGCGGTGCTGGCGCAATATGTGGCGGTGTGCGACCCCCTGTTCGATATCCCGCCCCAGGCCTTCGTGCCGCCACCCAAGGTGATGTCGAGCGTGATCCAGTTGACGCCGCGCGCCACGCGTGGCCCGGCCGACATTCCCCTGCCCATTCTGGAACAGGTGACGGCAGCCGCCTTCGGCCAGCGGCGCAAGATGCTGCGCGCCAGCCTGAAATCCATGACAGCCGATCCAATGCCGCTGATTGCCGCCGCCGGGCTGGACCCGCAGGCGCGGGCAGAGACGGTGCCGGTTGAAGGGTTTGTCGCCCTCGCCCGCGCCTGGGCCGCCCTGAAAAGCGGTGCACAGCAATGAGCGAATCGGTCATCATCCGCCCCGCTGGGCCTGCGGATTGGGCGGCCATCCACACTGTGCAGACCGCCGCCTTCGGCCGCCCGGACGAGGCCGCCCTTGCCCTGGCGCTGGAACAATCGGAAGACCTGCTACTGACCCTGCTGGCCGAACAGGATGGTGGCCCAATCCTGGGCCATATCCAGTTTTCCCGGCTGTGGATCACCGGCCCCGCCGGGCGGGAGGCGGCCGTGGCGCTTGGCCCGCTGGCCGTTCTGCCCACCGCGCAGCGCCAGGGTATCGGCAGCCTACTGGTGATGGATGGACTGGCCCGTCTGGCCGACGAGGGGGAAACGCTGGTGGTGGTGCTGGGCGATCCCGGCTTCTACAGCCGCTTCGGCTTCGAGCATCAGGCCGCGGCCAAACTGCGCCACCCCTTCCCGCCGGAGCATTATACGGCGCTGGCGCTGAAACCCCGGCAGGGACCGGCAGAGGGGCTGGTGCAGTATGCCGCCCCCTTCGGGATTGCCTGACCCCGCCCCTTCCCTTTAGCCGCCAATCTGCTCAGCCTGAAGCCGGGTGACGAATTCCGGCAGATGGGTCTGGCGGTCGCGGCGCAGGCGTTCGGCGGTCAGAATGGCGCGGGTGCGGGCCAGGCTGACCTCCACATCCTCGTTGATCAGCACGTAATCATAGGCCGACCAGTGGCTGACATCGTCATGCGCCTTGGCCAGACGGCGGGCGATGACATCGTCCGGGTCCTGGGCGCGGGTGCGCAGGCGGCGCTCCAGTTCGGCCATGCTGGGCGGCAGGATGAAGATCGTCACCAGATCCTTGCGCGCCTTGCGCAGCATCTGCTGCGTGCCCTGCCAGTCGATATCGAACAGAACGTCGCGCCCGGCGGATAGCGCCTTTTCCACCGGCCCGCGCGGGGTGCCATAGCCGTTGCCATAGACCTCGGCATGTTCCAGCAGCTCGTCATTCTTCACCATGCGGTCATACTGGTCCCGCTCGATGAAATGATAGTCGCGGCCGGACACTTCGGACGGGCGGCGGGGCCGCGTGGTGACCGACACCGACAGCTCGATATTGGGATCGTCCACCAGCAGCAGCCGGGAAATCGTCGTCTTGCCCGCCCCGGAGGGAGAGGACAGGATCAGCATCAGCCCCCGGCGCGAACGCGATGGCGGGGGTACGATTGTCGGGGCGAAAGCGGAGGGGTCGGTCATTCGATATTCTGCACTTGCTCGCGGAACTGGTCGATGGCGGTTTTTAGATCCAGCCCCAGACGGGTGACGCCGATATCGGCGGATTTGGAGACCAGGGTATTGGCCTCGCGGTTGAATTCCTGGGCCAGAAAATCCAGCTTGCGGCCAATCGGCCCGCCAGCGGCCAGCAGATCGCGGCCCTGCGCGACGTGGGCGGTCAGCCGGTCCAGCTCCTCCGTCGCATCGCACTTGACCGCCAGCAGCGCGATTTCCGCCGCCAGACGATCTTCCGCAACCGGGGCGGCACCGTCGCCCAGCAATCGGGTCAGCGCCTGCCGGAACCGTTCTGCCGCTGCCTGCGGTTGCAGGGCGGCCAGCTGCCGCGCCTCCCCCGTCAGGCGTTCGATTTCCGCCAGATGGGTCAACAGCAGCGCGCCCAGCCGCGCACCTTCCGCCAGCCGGGCCTGGGATAACTGCGCCAGAAGCTGGGACAGGCCAGCCAGCAGGGCGGCATCCTCCTCCCCCTGCGCGGCATCATCGACCGCCTCGCCCTCCGCCACCTCCATCACGCCGCGCAGTTGCAGCAGGTCGGTCAGGCGCGGCAAGGACAGATCGACCTTGCTGTGCAGCCGGTCCTGTGCCGCCAGAATCCGGTCGATCAGATCGAAATCGATGGAAACCGCGCGCCCGGCGGCGCTGCGCTTGATCTCAAGCTGGACGGTCACGCTGCCGCGCTTCAGGGCGGCTTGCAGCGCTTCGCGGGCGGGGATGTCCAGCCGGTCCAACCCGTTCGGCAGGCGCAGGCGCAGGTCCAGCCCGCGCCCGTTGACCGATTTTGCCTCCCACGTCCAGTTGAGGGCGCCGGAACTGCCACCGTGGCTGCCACCGTGGCTGCCGCTGGTGCGGGCATAGCCAGTCATGCTGGCGATTTTGCCCAGGGGAACGGATGCGGTGGTTGCTGTCGATGTCATGGTGCCGCTTATAGCCGCCTTCGGCGTCCCCCGGCAATAAAAGCCACACGGAACAGCGCTTGCCGTCCCTCGATTCCGCACCATACTTCATGCGGTCGTGAACAATAGCGGCGCCAACCGCCGCAAAACCGAAGGAAATCGCCCGATGGATGACGTCAAGCTGGTGCAGCCGGAAACCGAAGTGTCGCGCCGCGTTTTCATGATGACTTCGCTGGCTACGGGGTTTGCCCTGTCGACCCTGCCGGTGGCCGCACAGACCATGATCACCACCGACAGCAACGGACTGACCGCCGGGGAAGTGAAGATCCCGGTCAAGGACGGCACCATCCCCGCCTATCGCGCCATGCCTGCGGGTGGCAAGAACCTGCCGGTCGTTCTGGTCGTGCAGGAAATCTTTGGCGTGCATGAGCATATCAAGGATGTCTGCCGCCGTCTGGCCAAGCAGGGCTATTGCGCCATTGCGCCGGAAATGTTCGCCCGCCAGGGCGATGTTTCGCAGCTGACCGATTTCGCCCAGATCCGCCCGATTGTCGCCAAGGTGCCCGATGCCCAGGTGATGAGCGATCTGGATGCCGCGCTGGCCTATGCCAAGGCCGAAGGCATCGGCAACCCGGACAAGGCGGCGATCACCGGCTTCTGCTGGGGTGGCCGCATCGTGTGGCTCTATGCCGCGCATAACCAGAACCTGAAGGCCGGGATCGCCTGGTACGGCCGTCTGGTCGGCGATGCGACCGAATTGCAGCCGAAAAATCCGGTCGATGTCGCCACCCAGATCAAGGCCCCGGTCCTGGGCCTCTATGGCGGGCAGGATACCGGCATCCCGGTTGCCACCGTCGATCAGATGAAAGCGGCGCTGGGCAGCGGCACCAAGTCGGACTTCGTGATCTATCCCGATGCGCCGCACGCTTTCCACGCCGATTACCGTCCCAGCTACCGCGAAGCGGCGGCCAAGGATGGCTGGAAGCGCCTGGGCGATTGGCTGAAGGCCAACGGCGTCTCGTAACTGCCATTGCCATCCCGGTGATGACACCCCTGCCGCCAACTCACGGGCGGCAGGGTTTTTCGTGCAGGCTTCCGCCCGCCCGGCGCTTGGGCTACAACAGCCCGATGACACAGACCCCACCCCGTTCGATCCTGATCACCGGCGCGTCCAGCGGGCTGGGCGCGGCCCTGGCCCGCCACTATGCCGCCCAGCTGGGCGCCAGCCTGACCCTGACCCTGCTGGGCCGCGATGTGCTGCGGCTTGACCAAGTGGCGGACGCCTGCCGCGCCTTCGGGGCCACAGTCCACAATGCGGCGGTGGATGTGACCGACGCCACCGCCATGCGGGCGGCAATCCTGGCGGCGGATGATCGTGCGCCGCTGGATCTGGTGATCGCCAATGCCGGGATTTCCGCCGGCACCGGCGGCTTTGGCGAAACCGAAACCCAGGTTCGGCGCATTACCGATGTCAATGTCACTGGCGTGATCAACACCATCGCCCCGGCGCAGGAACGGATGGTACAGCGCGGCCGCGGCCATCTGGCGCTGATGGCATCGCTGGCCGGGTTCCTCGGCCTGCCGGGCGCGCCGGCCTATTGCGCCAGCAAAGCCTGGGTCAAGGTTTATGGCGAAAGCCTGCGCGGCACGGTGGCTGCCAGCGGTGTGCGGGTTTCGGTGATCTGCCCCGGCTTTGTCGAAACGCCGATGACCGCCGTCAACCGCTTCCCCATGCCGTTCCTGCTGAAAGACCATCAGGCGGCGCGGATCATTGCCGATGGTCTGGCGCGCAACCGCGCCCGCATCGCCTTTCCCCTGCCCATGCTGTTCGTCACCTGGCTGCTGGCCAGCCTGCCGCGCGGGCTGGTCGAAGGGCTGACGGCCCGCCTGCCCCGCAAATCCTGATACCGCGACCCGGCGCTATCGGCATCCGATGCAAACTTGACAGGGCAAGGATTATCCCGCAGGGTGGATGGAACCCCTCCTGATAGGCGATCCCCCGATGCTGTCTTTGATCCTTGCCCAGCTGCTGTTTGCCGGTGGCCATGTTCTTTTGTCCAGCCCGTGGCTGCGGCCGCGTCTGGTGGGCCTGCTGGGGCCGAAGGGGTTTCGGGTCGGGTATAGCAGCCTGTCGGTGATCGGCCTGGTCTGGCTGATTATCGCCTATGGCAATGCGCCCTTCGTGCCGTTATGGGATTTCGGCGTCTGGCCGAAGCATCTGGCCCTGCTGCTGGTGCCGATCGGCTTTGTTCTGGTGGTTTTTGGCGTATCGGCCCCTGGTGCCACCTCGGTCGGCGGGGAATCGGTGCCAGTGGAAAAGGCCGTCGCCGGCGCGTCCACCATCAGCCGCCACAATATGCTGTCGGGCGTGGTTCTGTGGGGAGTGGCGCATCTGCTGGCCAATGGCGATGTGGCGGCGCTGATCCTGTTCGGTGGGATCACAATCATGTGCGTGATCGGCATGATCTCCATCGATCATCGCCGGGCCGAAACCATGGGGGCAGAGCGCTGGGGCGCGATTGCCGCCCGCACCTCCCGCATTCCCTTCGCCGCCATTCTGGCCGGGCGGACGCGGCTCGACTGGCGCGGGATCGGCTGGTGGCGGCCGCTGCTGGGCCTGGCGCTGGGCATCGGGGCGATCTGGGCGCATGGCGCCTGGTTCGGCCTGCCGGTCTGGCCCGGCTAACGATCATTATTGACCGTCAATATTGATCGAACCTAACGCAGCCCCCGGCTGCGCTGGATATCCCGCCAGCGGGCGACGTTGCGGTTATGCTCCTCCAGCGTCTTGGCGAAGGCATGGCCGCCGGTTCCGTCGGCAACGAAAAACAGCTCGTCGGTCTTGGCCGGGCGGGCCGCCGCCATCAGCGCTGCGCGGCCCAGATTGGCAATCGGCCCGGCCGGTAACCCGGCACGGGTATAGGTGTTGAACGGCGTATCGCGCTCCAGATCCGCCCGGGTCAGCGGCCGGTCAAGCTCCGCCCCCTGCCCGCCCGCCGCGCCATAGGCCACGGTCGGATCGGCCTGCAACCGCATCCCCCGCCGCAACCGGTTGACATAAACCGCCGCCACCCGTTCCCGCTCAGCCGCGACGCCGGTTTCCTTTTCGACGATGGAGGCAAGAATCAGCAACTCGCGCGGGCTGGTCAGCGGCAGGTCGGGCGCACGGGCGGCCCAGGCCTCCGCCAGCGCCTGATCCATCGCGCGGGTCATGCGCTCGATCAGCGCCTCCCGCCGGTCACCGCGCGTATAGTGATAGGTTTCCGGCAGCAGGCTGCCTTCCGGCGGGGTCCGGGTTAAGGAGCCATCCAGCCCCTCCGCCGCCGTCAGTGCGGCCAGGATGCTGCGGCTGGTCTCCCCCTCCGGCACGGTCAGGCGGCGGATGAACACCCGGCCGTCGCGCAACTGGTCCAGAATATCCCGGATCGATGCCCCGGCGGCGATCTGGTATTCGCCCGCCTTCAGGCTGCGGTCATCGTCTTCCAGCCAGGGAGAGAGCCAGAGGGCGACCAGCACCAGGCGGGCATCGCGCACGGCCCCGGCTGCGGCCAGCCGCCGGGCGATAGCGTCCTGCCCCGCGCCGCGTTCGATCATGACAAGGATCGGCTGGTCCTGGGGCCCCGGCTGCGCCAGCTGGCGATCCAGCCAGCGATAGCCGAAAAAGCCGAAGGCGCCCGCAATCGCGAGCGCCCCCAGCACACCAAACCCAAGCCAACGCAGCCAGCGCATGGCGGCCGATCCAGTCACATCAGACGGACGGGCCGAAAATCAGCGACGCATTGGTGCCGCCAAACCCGAAGGAATTGGACAGCGCATAGCGCACCTGCCGCTTCTTGGCCTTATGCGGCACCAGATCGATGTCGCACCCTTCGGACGGATTGTCCAGGTTCAGGGTCGGCGGCACCACCTGATCGCGCATGGCGAGAATGGAGAAAATCGCCTCCACACTGCCCGCTGCGCCCAGCAAATGGCCGATGGCCGATTTGGTCGAGGACATGGACAGCTTGTAGGCGGCATCGCCAAACAGCCGCTTGATCGCGCCCAGTTCGATCTCGTCCCCCAGCGGGGTCGAGGTGCCGTGGGCGTTGATATAGTCGATATCGTCCGGCGTCAGGCCCGCGCGCTTCAGCGCCGCCTGCATGGCGCGATAACCGCCATTGCCATCGGGTGCCGGGGCGGTGATGTGATAGGCATCGCCCGACATGCCGTAGCCGACCACCTCGGCATAGATCTTGGCGCCGCGCGCCTTGGCATGTTCCAGGCTTTCCAG
>CAYRWZ010000065.1:0-9357 GCA_964428065.1 uncultured Comamonadaceae bacterium
GGCAGGTCGGACCAGCCGAACCGGCCACGATCCACCGGGGTCAACCCGGCCAGAACCCGCAACAGGGTGGATTTGCCCGATCCGTTGGGCCCGACCAGAAACAGCGCCCGGCCGGCAGACAGACGAAATGCCAGCCCGGAAAACACAGCCCGCCCCCCGCGGCTGGCCGCCAGCGCCGTTGCCGTGAAATCAGGCCGGTCGGGGCCGGTATGGACAGGGGTGATCACAGCTGGCGGGCACCGGGGCAGGATTGCGTATCGCCCCCGCCGCTACCCGTTCTTGCGACGACGCGCAGTGCGGGGGTCATTTCCGGACTGTGCCGCCTTTTGCGGCGGCGGGCAATCGGTATCCCCGACCACGAAATCCGGCAGCCACAGTTCCTGCAGGCCGCTTTCGTCCGCGCCATCCATGATGGCAAGGGCCATATCGGCCAGGCGTTCGGCACAGCGCCGGGTTGGCTGCACCATGTGCGTCACGGTCAGGCCGGCCGGTGTTACCCCGACAAATCCGCGCGGATCGTCGGCAAAGCCAATCAGGGCGACATCGCGCCCGGCCGCCAGCCCCAAATCCTGCAAGGCGCGCAGAACGCCAACCGTGGCCCGCCCGCCGCCGACCAGCAGGGCGGTTGGCGGATCGGCCATGGCCATCAGCGCGCGGGTGGCGTGATCGGCGGTATCGTCCGTCATGGCGGCAACGGCGACCAGCGCGGGATCGACCGGCACCCCGGCGCGGGCCAGCGCCGCCCGATACCCGGCATCGCGGTGGCGGGCGAAGTTGAAATCCGTCCGCTCGTTGATCAGGGCGATACGGCGATGCCCCTTGTCCAGCAGGCGGGTGGTCGCGGCATCGAACGCAGCTTCGTTGTCAATATCCAGATAGGCATAGGGTTTGGCCGCCTCGGTCCGGCCATAGACCACGAAGGGCGCGCCGCGATCCTGCAGATAGGCGATGCGCGGATCGTTGCTGCGGGTCAGCGGCAGCACCAGGCAATCGACCCGGCCGCCATCGACGAACCGCTGATAGGCGCGCATTTCATCGGTTTCAGACGCCGCCGCCGTGACCAGAAGATCAATCCCGGCGCGCTGCAACCGTTCCCCGATGCCGGCGACGAGATCAAGGTAGAACGGATCCGCGAAGCGATCGAAGCCCAGGGGCAGGATCAGGCCGACCGATTCGGTTTTGCCGGTGGCCAGACGCCGGGCATTGGCATTGGGCCGGTAGCCATGTTCGCGCGCCGCAGCGATCACCCGGTCGCGCGTGCGGGCCGCGACCTCGGGATAGCCGTTCAGCGCCCGCGACACGGTTGTCATCGACAGGCCCAGCTCCTGGGCCAATTGCTTCAGATCCATCAGACCGGTCCCCGATTGCGCCGCAGCCTAGCCACAGCTTGGTGTTTTCGTCAAACCCCCTCAATCACTCCGTTCTTTAGAGCCAAACGAACCATCAGCAAAAAAAAGCCCGCAGACAGGATCTGCGGGCCGGAGGAGGAGCGGATAGAGAGGTGACCTTACGGTCGGATCAGGCCCTGCAAGGGTTATGCCGACCGGCCCGACACGTAAGGCCACACGAACGTCAGACGCTTACCACCAGGCTTCGACCTGCAGACCGAAGGTGAAGTCGTTGGTGTCGCCATTGCTGCCGCGCAGGCCGGCATCGCGGGCACCATCGTTCCAGGTGGCATAGGTGGCGAACAGGCGCAGGGCCGGACGCGACCAATACCCACGACCCGGGGTCAGCTGCGGGGCAATGGTGAACTTCCACAGTTCACGATCCTCGCCATTCTTCGGATTGACGCGGTCGTAACCGGCTTCGAACGCCAGGCTCAGGTGGTCGGTGAAGTGATAGATCGGGCGAACGCCGAAGGAGTACCAGTCCTGGGTGTCCTTCTGGTGTTCCCAGATCGCAGCCAGCTGACCGGACCAGTTGGCCGACGGCTGGATAACCAGCTGTTCGACGATCCGGAAGGTCTGGCGATCGCTGTCGCGGGTGTCATCCGACCAGCTGGCCAGCGACGAGGCCGAGCCCACGCCATACTGCACGGCGATCTTGTTGAAGCCGCCCCAGACATTGTTCTGGAAGTGCTGCAGGTGGAAGGCGTAGCCGTTCTTGCCGTCGAAATTGTTGCGGCTTTCTTCGGCGAAGCGGGCTTCCGCACCGATGGTCAGCAGGCCATCCTGGTTGACGGCGATATCCGACAGGCGAACATCGTGACGGCTGATGGCGCGGTCGTTGACCTGAACCACATCGCCGGTGATGGTGCGCACCAGACGACGGCCGTTGGCATCCAGCAGCGGGTTGCCGTTTTCGTCGGTCAGGCCGACGCGGAATTCGTTCACCTGGTCGTTCGAATTGCGGAAGTAAGCATAGGACAGCTTACCGAAGCCCAGGTTCACATCCTCGATACCGCCGCCGACGCCGCTGGCATCCCAGTAATAGAAGTCGTTCATGTGAACGTCTTCGCGCTTGTAGAAGCGCTTACCGGCCCAGAACTTGGCATCCTTCAGGAAACCGCCGAACAGGTTACCGCCCAGGGCATAGGCTTCGCGGAACGCCGGACGGGTCTGCTCGAAATCACTTTCCCCTTCGACCACATAGGCCACGCGGGTGCCGAGCTTGAAGTAAGAGCCGTCCTGGCCTTTGAACACGGTGCCGCCGAGGCCGATTTCCGAATAGACCTCGCACTCATTGCCGAGACGGTACTTCGCCGAGGCGCCAGGGGCCTGGAAGCAGATCTGGTCGCCACCTTCACTGCTACCGCCGGTACCGGCGCGCAAATAACCACTAAACTCGATATCGAAACCCGAGGCAAACGCCGCCGGAGCCGCCATCAAGCCAGCAAGGACAGCCAGAGCCGCCTTCCCAGTATTTCGCATTGGACATCTCCTCCATGTCTTAGGCAATACTCAGCCATCGCGACGGTTTACTTCCGTCGACGAATGCCAAAGCGCTTTGAAACGCGCCTAATGCTTATGAATACTATCAACCCGTGTCAAGAAGAATTGTGGCGATAATTTGTATTATTTGAGGGACTTATGCCCAAATCGGGCATAAAGAGACCGGTTCGGACAAGAATTAACTTGTCCGTTACTCGGCCTACGGCTTTTTCAACTAGGCGTTATCAGATATCGCTGAGGATGGCCCGGCGACGATCCTGATATTCCTGCTCGGTAATCCGGCCGTCCCGCTTCAGGCGATCCAGCAGCTCCAGGCGGCGCACGATATCGTCGTAGCTGCTGTTCGGAGCGGCCGGTGCACCCGCACCCGGCGCGGCACCCGGCGCGGCCGGCGTGGCCGACGGAGCCCCTTGCGGTGCAGCAGTTGCCGATCCTGGCAGCGCCATCTGGACCCAATCGGTTCGCCCGGACGCCCCATAGCCCGCCCCGCCGACAATCGCCGGCGCGCGGGAATTGGTGGCCTGACGGGAGCCCAGGTCATAGCGCGGCACAGTGCCGGTCGCCTTAAACTGCGAGCCGACATCGATATTGTACCAGCCGATGATCAGGTTGAGCCGATCCCCCGAGACGAACACGCGCCCGGTGGTCACCGCCGCCGGGCTGAACAGCCCCAGCGCGGTTCGCTTGCCCGGCACCGCGAACACCACATCCTGTCCGGGCGCTGCGGCCTGCAGCGCGCGGGCAATCGGCCCGGCAATCAGGTCCAGATCGTCGCGGGTGAACAAGGTGCCGCCTTCGCCCGATCGGGTCTGCAGGCGCAAGGCCCCGAACAGCGCATCGATCGAGGAGGATGACAGGGTCACCGGGTGGCGGTTGGCGGCTGCGCCGCCCTCTGCCGCTTCCAGCCGCACGAAGCCGAGTTCGTTCTGCCAGAAGCTCTGCACCGCCGGGCGGGACTGAGCCGCGGCATCGGTCGTCGCCAGGGTGGTGCCACCCAACAGGGCTGCAACGGCAAAGGCATGCAGGCTGCGGGTCAGCAAGGTTTTAGTCCGTTTCATAATGCGTCCGTATCCTCTATCCGTACTGAACACGATGTTTATTGTTATTGCCGTCGCCCGCCCGACCTGTGGGCGGGTGCGGAGATCACCCCTTCACCCCGCCCGCCGTCAGGCCGGAAACCAGCCAGCGCTGCCCGATCAGGAACACAATGGTGATGGGAATACCGGAGAGAACCGCTGCGGCCGCAAAGTCGCCCCACAGATAGTTCTGCTCGTAAAGATACAGCCGCGAGCCAACCGCCAGCGTCAGCTTCTCCTGCGACTGCAACAGCACCGAGGAGATCGGGTAGTCGATGATCACGCCGATGAAGGCGAGCACGAACACCACAACCAGCACCGGGACGCTGATCGGCAGCAGGATCTTGGTGAAGGTCTGGAACGGGCTGGCGCCATCGATCATCGCGGCCCGTTCGATGGCCGGATCGATGGTTTCGAAATAGGCCTTGATCGTCCACAGATGCATGGTGATCCCGCCGAGCGACGCCAGGATCACCGCGCCGTGGCTGTCGATGCCCAGCCAGGGGATATAGGTGCCGATCTTGTCGAACAGGGCATAGATCGACACCAGCGCCAGTACGGCGGGGAACATCTGGATCAGAAGGACGGTTTTCAGCGCCAGATCCCGCCCGGCAAAGCGCATGCGCGCGAAGGCATAGGCCGCCACAGTTGCCAGGGCCAGTACCAGGAAGCCGGCGATGCTGGCGATCTTGACCGAATTCCACAGCCACAGCAGCACCGGGAACGGCGGCTGGATCACCTTGCCATCGGGTTCGGTATATGGAATGCCGAGCGCCAGCTGCCAATGTTCCAGCGACAGACGGTCGGGGAACAGGCTGCCGACGGCCAGATTGCCCGGCCGGAAGGAGATCGACACGATCATCAGCAGCGGGAACAGGGTGATCAGGATGAAGCTGATCAGAAACAGATGTGCGCCGATCACCCGCAGGATGGAGGATTTTGGTTCAACGATCTGCATGGCGTTCCCCCCGTTCCGCTAGATGGCTTTGGTCAGGCGCAGGTTGATCAGGCTGATCACCGCGACCATCAGGAAGATCAGCACCGCAATGGCAGAGGCGAGGCCGAAATCCTGGCCGGACCCTTCGAAGGCGATGCGGAACGTGTAGCTGACCAGCAAATCGGTGGTGCCCGCCGGGGTGGTGGCGCCCAGAATATCGGGGCGGCCGTTGGTCAGCAGCGCAATCAGCACGAAATTGTTGAAGTTGAAGCCGAAGGACGCAATCAGCAGCGGCATGAAGGGCGGGATCAGGGCGGGCAGCGTGATGCGCCAGAAGGCGGTGAACGGCCCGGCGCCATCCACGGCAGCGGCGGCATAGAGATCGCGCGGAATCGCCTGCAGAAAGCCCAGCCCCAGCAGCATCATATAGGGGAAGCCCAGCCAGGTATTGACGATCAAGATCATCACCTTGGCCAGCCAGGGATCGGTCGTCCATTCCGGCTTGATGCCGAACAGGGCCGAAAGGATCAGGTTAAGCTCGCCGAATTCCTGGTTGAACAGGCCGCGGAACACCAGAATCGAGATAAAGGACGGCACCGCATAGGGCAGGATCAGCAGCACGCGATACACACCGCGAAACTTCAGCCGCTCCCATTGCAGCAGGGATGCCAGCGTCACCCCGACGGCAAAGGTGAACAGAACCGACAGCGCGGCAAATGCCACCGTCCAGCCGAAAATCTGCAGGAACGGCCCCTGAATCCCCTTATCGGTCAGGGCGCGGATATAGTTGGCGAAACCAACCTCGGCCCGGAAGCCGGGTTGAACCGGGTTGCCCGCCGCATCCTGATAGAAGCCGGTTTCGAAATTGGGCGTCAGAACCTGGCCGGACTGCTGATTGCGCAGCGACCCATCCGGGTTGGCGCTATACAGCGCCTTGCGCTCGCCAAAGCTGCGCAGGCCGGTCATCGTCAGCAGGCGGCCATCGCGCGTCTCGACGGTGACCAGCTGCAGGGCCGCCCGGCGCTGGACGATATCGCGGATCGGCAAGGGTTCGCCGCCGGAAAAGGCTGTCGTCTGGGCCTTCACCCGGCGCGCTTCGGCATTGGTCAGCGGCAAGGGGACCGGGTCGGTGACCAGCGGCTGTTCCTGCCCTTCGGTCTTGAGGACCAGGACGAACGCCTCGCCAGAGCGATAGAGCTCGAACCCATAGGCCGCAGCCGATTCGGGCACGAAGGATTGCTGAAGCAGGTAATCGGTCGCCCGCTCGAAGGTCAGCAGGTTACGCCCACTGTAATTGGTCAGGCTGATATATCCCGTATAAACAATGGGATAAACGATCATCACGCCAATCGCCAACAGCGCCGGCACCACATATCGCAGGGCGTAGCGTTTGGACGAGGTATAGACGTGGCCGATAATGCCGGTTGCCAGCAAGACGACCACCGCCAGGCTGGTTTCCCGGAAACTGTATAAAAGAAACGATAGGTACAAGCCGGCCAGAACCGCCACCGCCACAACGGCACGACCCAGCCACCGACGCAGGGCGGCGCCGGGCCGGGTATCGATGAAAACGGCTTCGGACAGTGTGGTCATGGCAGGATCCAGCGCAAAGAGGGACGGGCGACCCGATATCGAGACATGCTTTCGGGACATGAGCTGGGGGTGGCATATATCCCACCCCCAGCAGACCCGACAGTCACATTTACCGGGTAGCGCCCGTCCGATCGTCAGGCGTTAGTTGACGATCCGGGCTGCTGCCGCATCCAGCGCCTCTTTCGGCGACTGGCGACCGGCGGTGATGTTCTGCAGCGCCGTTTCCATCGACGACCAGAACTTGCCCATGGCCGGAACGTTCGGCATCGGCTCGCCCGCTTCGGCGTTCTTCAACGTGGCGGCGATCCGCTCGTTGCCCTTCAGGGTTTCATAGAAGGACTTGGAGGCCGGCACGCCCAGCGGCACGTCCTGGTCGATGGCGGCCAGGCCATCCTTCACCAGCACGTACTTCTCCAGGAACTCCGTCGCCAGATCCTTGTTCGGGCTGCTGGCGCTGATCATGGCGCCCAGCACGCCCACCATCGGCTTCGGGGCCTTGCCGCCAATGGTCGGCAGCGGGGCGACGCCGAAATTGATGTTGTTCTTGCGCAGGTTTTCCCACGACCACGGGCCGCTGATCATCATGGCGGTGTTGCCGCCGATGAAGCCGGCTTCCATGACCGAATAGGAGGCGCCCTTCGGCATGATGCCCTTGTCAACCATCTCCTTCACGAAGGTGGCGCCCTGCACCGCGCCGGCATGGTTCACGCCGGTGACCGCAGTGTTATAGTCGGTGCCCTTCGGCCCGAAGATGAAGCCGCCATTGGCCGCCAGCATCGGCCAGGTGAAATAGACGTTGTTGTAATCCCACAGGATCGCCTTCTTGCTCTTCTTCTGCAGTTCGGCATCCAGCGCGGCGATTTCTTCGAAGGTCTTGGGCGGGTTGGCGACCAGGTCCTTGTTGTAGATCAGGCCGATCGATTCGACCGCCAGCGGGTAGCCCCACTGCTTGCCGTTCCACTGGAAGGCGCGGTTTGCCAGGTCCAGCGTATCGGCCTTGACCGCGGCCGACTGAGTGACCGGCGCCAGCAGGCCGGCAGCGGCCCAGTCGCCCATGCGGTCATGCGCCCAGAAGAAGATATCCGGACCCTTGCCGACCGAAGCGGTCTGCGCAAAACGGTCGGTCGGACGATCCGGCACCTCGACGATCACTTCAACGCCGGTGGCGGCCTTGAACTTGTCGCCAACCTTCTGCAGGCCCTTATGGCCCTTGTCGGCATTGATCCAGATGCGCAGCTTGCCGGCTTCCTGCGCCATGGCAGCCGAACCGAAGGTCAGCGCGGTGGTCGCCACCAGCGCACCCAGAATGCGGTGCAGGGCGGAGCGACGGGTGGTGTTCATGGTCTTCATGTTTCCTCCAAGATTTTATCTTTTTGTCAGACCGAATGGATATGGGGAGTGAGCGGATTAATCCGGATCATGCCTCCGTCTGGGGAAGGGACAGAAACAGGAACCCGAATGGGGAGAAGTGGGCAGAACGCCCCTCCAGCCGTGCCCCGTGGGCACGGATCACGTGGGCACCGTCCGGCAGGTCCAACACGGCCGACGCAGTGCAGTTTTCGAAATTGAACGCCGCCAGGATCGTCTGCGCGGGATGCTTGCGCTCCACCAGCAGCAGGGGTTCCGCACTGTCGAGGAAGCGTTCCGTCCCGGTTTTCAGCGCCGGCTGGGCGCGCCGCCAGGCCAGATGGGCGCGGGCGAATGCCAGCACGGAGG
This sequence comes from uncultured Comamonadaceae bacterium, assembly GCA_964428065.1. GTDB lineage: Bacteria > Pseudomonadota > Alphaproteobacteria > Elsterales > Elsteraceae > CAYRWZ01. The sequence goes on from CAYRWZ010000065.1 coordinate 8,217, forward strand.
CCGGATCGGCCTGTTGCCGATCAACCGCCAGCGGCAGATGCTCTGCCGGGACCGGCAGCCACGGCTTGCCGGCCGATGCGCCGCCGACCGAAAAGCCGCCATTCGGCTGCCCGGCAACCCACGGCATCGGCGTGCGGCAGCCATCCCGCCCCTTGAAGTCGGGCCAGAAGGTGATGCCATAGGGATCCTGCAGATCTTCGAAGGCAATTTCGGCCTCCGGCAGCCCCAGCTCCTCACCCTGGTACATAAAAACCGTGCCGCGCAGGGCACCGAGCAGAGCGATCAGGAGTTTGGCCTGATCGGGGGAGGGGCTCTGCCGGGCCCAGCGCGAGACGGCCCGCGGCACATCGTGGTTGGAGAAGGACCAGGATGGCCACCCCTCCTCCCCGGCATGTGCGCGGAATTCCTGCAGACTGTTGCGGATGAAGCCGGGGCTGTAGCTCGGCCCCAGCAACGCGAAGGAATAGGCCGTGTGCAGGCGGTTATCGCCGGCAACATATTCGGCCGAACGGGCCACCTGATCATCGTCGCCCACTTCGGCCACGGTGAAAGAGCCCGGATAACGGTTCAGCAGCGCGCGCACCCGGCCGAGGAACGCGAGATTTTCCGGCTGCGACTTATCGTGGATATGCCACTGCCAGAAATAGGGATTGTTCGGCCGGGCATCGCCGCCCGCAATCGCATCCACCGGGCGCGCCGGGTTATCCTGCAGCGAGGCATTGCAGATGTAATAGTTGCAGGCATCCAGGCGAATGCCATCGACACCCAGCTTCAGCCAAAATTCCAGATCGGCCAGCAGCGCATCCTGAACCGCCGGATTGGCGATGTTGAGGTCCGGCTGGCACGACAGGAAATTATGCATATAGTACTGGCAGCGCCGGGTATCCCAGGTCCAGGCGGACCCGCCGAAGATCGACAGCCAGTTGTTGGGCGGCGTGCCATCGGGCTTGGCATCGGCCCAGACATACCAATCCGCCTTGGCATTGTCGCGGCTGCTGCGGCTTTCCTTGAACCAGGCATGCTGATCGGAAGTGTGGCTGATCGCCAGATCGACCACCACCTTCAACCCGCGCTCATGCGCCGCCTTCAACAGGGTTTCGAAATCGGCATTGGTGCCGAAAATCGGATCGACCGCGCGATA
>CAYRWZ010000065.1:9420-13058 GCA_964428065.1 uncultured Comamonadaceae bacterium
GAAAGGCGAAATCCAGATCGCGTCGACGCCCAGGCTGGCCACGTAATCCAGCTTGGCGGTGATGCCCGGCAGATCGCCGATGCCATCGCCATTGGAATCGAAAAAGCTGCGCGGATAGATCTGATAGATGACCGCGCCCCGCCACCAATCCGCATCGATCGCCAGGCTCTTGCCGGCGTCCTTGGCATCAAACGAAACAGAATCCTGACGGGCGGCAGCGGCCGACATACTCTCAACTCTCCCAAAGCGCTTTGATCGTATTTTTCGCAATCAAAATTCAAAGCGCTTTGAGTGTCAATCACAGAGTCGCATCAGATCCACAGAATCTCCTGCGGTGCACCGCACAATAGGCAAAACAAAACCGCCCCGATCGTGCCGGGGCGGCTCGTCAAGCGGTCGGAGACAAAGGTCGGATCAGGCGACCATGTATTGCCCGCCATTGATGGTGATGGTGGCGCCGGTGATGAAGCTTTGATCTTCCCGTGCCAGGAACAGCACCGCACGGGCAATATCGCCCGCATTGCCCAGGCGGCCGACCGGGATCTGCAGGATGATCTTTTTCAGCACATCCTCCGGCACGGCGGCCACCATGTCGGTATCGACATAGCCGGGGGCGACGCAGTTCACGGTGATGCCCTTGTTGGCATTTTCCAGCGCCAGCGCCTTGGTGAAGCCGATCATCCCCGCCTTGGCCGCGCAGTAATTCACCTGGCCATACTGGCCGCGCTGGCCGTTGACCGAGCTGATATTGACGATGCGGCCATAGTTCCGTTCCCGCATGCCTTCGATCAGGCAGCGGCTCATGGTGAAGCAGCTTTTCAGGTTGACGCGGATCACGTCATCCCATTGATCTTCCGACATTTTGTGGAAGGTGGTGTCGCGGGTGATGCCGGCATTGTTGACCAGCACGTCGACCGGCCCCAATTCGGCCTGCACCTTGGCCACCCCGTCCTTGCACTGGGCATAGTCCGACGCGTCCCACTTATAGGCATGGATGCCGGTATCGGCGGCGAACTTCTTGGCCGCCTCCTCATTGCCGGAATAGGTGACCGCAACCTTGAAACCGTCCGATTTCAACAGCTTGGCAATCGCCGCGCCAATCCCCCGGGTTCCCCCTGTTACAATCGCTACACGCGCCATCTTTGTTTTCTCCCAGCATTTGCATCGGACGTTCGCAGGGATGACCCCATGGTAGGCACATCCCATTTGCTCTTGTTTTGCGCCGGTTCTTTGACCGGTCCCCCCAGGGATCAGAGTGCCGATGCAGAAACGGGATGGCAAGGGTCAAGCGGGGCCTTTCGCCCCGAAGCCGAAAGAAATAGCGGGATATGCCGCGATGTGCTGGCCGGCGGCCTAAGCCAGCGTGGTGGTCACGCCGGGGGCGATGTAGGTGCCGACATCTTCGCCCTGCAAAATACGGGCGATGCAGCCATCCTGATCGAAATTGAACAGGTGGATCGGCAGGGCATGGTCGCGCGCCAGGATCATCGCCGACTGGTCCATCACGCGGATATCGTTGGCCAGCACATCGTCATAAGACAGGCTGCGATAGCGGCGGGCGCTGCTGTCCTTTTTCGGGTCGGCCGTATAGACGCCATCGACACCATGCTTCGCCGCCAGAATGGCATCGCAGCGCACTTCCAGTGCGCGCTGCACCGCCGGATAGTCGGTGGTGACATAGGGCTGGCCGATGCCGCCGACGAAGATGATGATCGACCCTTTCTCCAGATGGCGGGACGCGCGCAGGCGGATATAGGGTTCGGCAATCTGGTTGATCTGGATGGCGGTCATTACCCGCACATCGGTATCCACCTTGGAATTGATCGCGGCGCGCAGCATCACGCCGTTAATGATGGTGCCGAGCATGCCCATATTGTCGGCTTCGGCCCGTTCGATCTTCCAGGTTTCGGCAACATTGCCGCGGAAGATGTTGCCGCCGCCGACCATGATCGCAACCTCGACCCCCATCGCGGTGGCCGAGATCACCTGGTTGACGATATGCTCGATCGACTCCTTGTCGAAGATCGCATGATCCTTGCCGCCCATGGCCCCACCGCTGAGTTTGATCATGATGCGCTTGTAGCGGGCCATGGCGGTCTCCTCTTGGGTCTGATGGGGGCCGGTCGATGTTTGGCATCGACGACGGAATGCAGGCGGTGTATCCCGGCGGTGTAGCGTTTACCGGCCCGCTGCGCAAGATGTGCGTAAGCCAAAATTCGCTGCCGCAGCTCTTCTGCGACTGCCCCCCTGACGGAGCCTCGATGCGCGCGCTTGTCACCACATTGCTGACCACCGGAATCGTCCAGCTTGGCACGCTTGCCAGCGGCATGGCCGCCGCGCGGTTGTTGCAGCCGGACGGCCGGGGGGAATTGCAGGCCGCCATGCTGGGGGCAACGCTGCTGGCCTATCTGTTCATTTTCGGCCTGCAGGATGCGGTGATGTACCGCGCTTCGGCCGCCCGCAGCCAGGGGGAGCATCGGCGGATTTTCGCCTCCGCCCTGGTGCTGGGCCTGGCCCTGGCGGCAACCGCCATGCTGACCGGGATCGGCCTGGTGATTCCCCTGTTCTATGGCGACTATCGGGCCGACGTTGTGCTGATGGCGCAGATTTTCCTGCTGATCGTGCCGCTGCACATACTGGGCATGGCGTTTCAGGAACAGTTGCGCGGCCAGGGGCGGATGGGGGCCTGGAACCTACAGCGGATCCTGCTGGCGCTGGCTTATCCCGCGCTGATCCTGGGGGCCTGGCTGCTGGGGCGGGCCGATGTGGTTGGCATCGGTGTCGCCTATATCCTGTCGCATCTGCCGGTGGTGCTGCTGCCGCTGATCCTGCTGCTGCGGTCCGGATCCGTCGGGCTGGCCCCGGCGCGCGATACGGTGGCGGGGCTATTTTCCTATGGCGCGCGGATGCACAGTTCCGCCGTCATTGCGATGGGCAATTTCTGGCTGGCGCAGGTGCTGATTGCCGCCTGGATGCCCCCGGCGGCGCTGGGCCTGTTCGTCGTCGCCTCGGCGCTGGCGCAGGCGGTTGGCACCGTGGCCGGATCGGTTGCCATGGTTGCCTGGCCGCGGGCCTGCGCCGCCCCCGACCCCGCCACACGGGCGCAGGTGCTGGGCCAGTATCTGCGCCTGACCCTGGCGCTGGTGCTGCTGGGGGGGGTGTTTGTCTGGTTCCTGCTGCCGCTGGCGGTGCGGCTGCTGTTCGGCGCCAGCTTTGCCGAAGCGGCGCCGATCGCCCAGCTGCTGCTGCTGGGCGTGATTCCGCTGACGATCAAGGATTTCCTAATGATGGCCTTCAAGGCCTTCGACCGGGGCCTGTCGCTGGCCAAGGGCGAAGCGCTGACCCTGGCGGCCAATATCCTGCTGCTGGTGCTGCTGGTGCGCAGCGACGGGCTGACCGGGGCGGCGCTGGCCTATGTGGCCGTGCGCTGGATGTCGGTCGGCTATTACGCCTATCTGGTGCGCCGCGACCTGCGCCTGTCCCTGCGCCAGCTGTTCATGCCCAGCCGGGATGACTGGGCGCTGGTGCGCAGCACGCTTGCCGCGCTGCGCCGCACGCCCACCCCGCCGGAAGAGCCCGGCCGCTAAACGTCCAGATTGGCGACCTTCAGGGCGTTGGCCTGGATGAAATCGCGGCGC
>CAYRWZ010000065.1:13068-13829 GCA_964428065.1 uncultured Comamonadaceae bacterium
GGTTCGACCAGATCGCCCATCAGGGTGGAGAAAACTTCCTCCGCCGCCTCGGTATGCTGGACCTTCACCTGCAACAGGGTGCGGGCATTGGGGTCCAGCGTGGTCTCCCACAACTGATCGGGGTTCATTTCGCCCAGCCCTTTATAGCGCTGGATAGAAACGCCCTTGCGCCCCTGGTCCATCGCCGCATCGATCAGGCCGCACGGGCCATCGATGGTGATGGTTTTCTCTTTCAGGGTCAGGCTCGACCGCTTGGTAAAGCGGGTGAGGATGCTATGCGCATCGGTCAGGCGGCGCGCCTCGCTCGACCGCAGCAGATTGAGGTCCAGCAGATGGCGCTGTTCGATCCCGCGCAGGGTGCGGCGCAGCAACAGCCCGTCGGCCACCGCCTCGCCAATCCAGCCGCGCTCGGATTCGCGGCACAGCGCATCCAGGCGGGTCGCCAGGGTTTGCGCCGCTGCCGCCCCGCCATCGGCGGCTTCCACCACCTCGGCCCGCAGCAGACCGGCAATCGCCGCCTGTTCCACCACCGCCTGCGATCCGGTGCGCCGGGCCAGCGTGCCCAGCCAGACCCGCGCCTGCCGGGCAACATTGGCCAACGTCCGCAAATCTTCCCCGGCCACCTGTTCGCCTTCGACCGTCAGCACCGCATCCTTCAGGCCGTCGGCCAGCAGGAAATCTTCCAGTGCCTTTTCATCCTTCAGATAGACGGCGCTCTGCCCGCGCTTGGCGCGGTACAGCGGCGGCTGGGCGATATAAAG
>CAYRWZ010000066.1:0-2800 GCA_964428065.1 uncultured Comamonadaceae bacterium
CCGCTCTCGCGGGGTGCAGGTCGCCACGACCTTGCCGCGCCGCAGGATCGTGGCCTCATCACACAGCGCGCGGATCTCTTCCAGCTTGTGGCTGATGTACAGGATCGCCGTCCCTTCAGAGGCCAGCTTGCGCAGGGTGGTGAACAGGATGTCCACCTCTTGCGGGGTCAGCACGCTGGTAGGTTCGTCCATGATCAGAAGCTTGGGATTTTGCAGCAGGCAGCGGATGATTTCCACCCGCTGGCGTTCGCCGGTGGACAGCGCATGGACCGGGCGCGCGGGATCGACCGTCAGGCCGTAGCGGGCGGCGACCGCGCGGATCCGGTCGGGCAGGGCGACGCCATCCGTGTCTGCGCGCGCCCTGTCTGCACGCGCCCTGTCTGCACGCACCTCAGACGCAGGCAGGGCCAGGGCGATATTCTCCGCCACGGTCAGCGTTTCGAACAGGGAGAAATGCTGGAACACCATGCCGATGCCCAGGCGGCGGGCGGCGGCGGGATCGGCGATCTCCACCGGCGTCCCGTTCCATTCGATCTCGCCCTCATCGGCCTGCAACACGCCATAGACGATCTTGACCAGCGTGCTTTTGCCCGCGCCGTTTTCCCCTAGCAGGGCATGGATTTCGCCGGGCAGCAGGGTCAGCGAGACGGCATCGTTGGCGAGAGTGCCGGGAAAGCGCTTGGTGATGCCGTTGAGGCGCAGGCGCGGAACCGGCAGGCCGGTATCGCCCTGCCCGTGCTGTGCCGCCGACTGATCCCTGGTTTCGTTCACCCGACCCTGTTCCCCTGCCTAAGAGTCCCGCTTATCGGCGTCTTGTGTTTGCCAAGACTGCACAGCGAGTGTGCATTTTCCTTTAACCTGCCGCTTTTGGCCGCATCGGCCCATCCATTACCAGCGGAAAGCCCCGATTGCGAAGGTCGGGGCGTGCCCTTCCTGATCGCAATAGCGGGCGACCGCCGCCGGATCGGGGCGTGCGCCAGGCTCGACCCCGATTTCCCGGGCGTGGATACCGCCGGTCACCAGCACAGAAGCAATCCCCGCGCCAGATGCGCCCTTGATATCGGTGTGCAGCCCGTCGCCGATCGCCAGCACGCTGTCGCGCGGGGGATGGCCCAGCAGGCCGAACACCGTGTCATAGACCCCGCTATAGGGCTTGCCGTGATAGCGCACTGCGCCGCCCCGCTGTTCGTAATAGCGGGCCAGCGCCCCGGCGCACACTTCTTCCCGCCCGCGGGTGACGATCACGATATCCGGGTTGGCGCAGATCATCGGCAACCCGCGCGCCAGCCCGGCATCCAGCGCGGGCCGGGCGGTTTCCACCGTCTCGCCGAAATCGACCCCGGTGTTGAGGATGACATCGGCATCCTCCACCCGTTCCACGCGGGTGAAGGGGATATCGGCCAGCATGCCTTCATCCTTCGGCAGCCCCAGCAGATAGATGCGCTGGCCCAGCCCGCGATAAAAGTCGTCGGGCCGGCGTTGCAGGTGCCGCCAGCTATCCTCGCCCGAGGTCATCAGAACGTCGTAGGTGTCGTCGGCATAGCCAAGTTCGCGCAGCCGGTCGCGCACGCCCTCGGCCGGGCGGGGGGCGTTGGACAGCAGGGCGATCCGCGCGCCCGATGCCTTCAGGCGGCGCAATGCCTCCGGCGCTTCGGGATAGGGGGCGGCACCATCGTGCAGCACGCCCCACAGGTCGATGATATAGTGGCGATAGGTCCCGGCAATCTCGGCAATGCCGTCGAGGATACGAATCATCAGTCCGCTCTGGTTTGGGTGTCTTGGTCCGCCTGCTGTGCGCTAGGCTTCCTTGCGGTTGGCCGGGTGCGGATCGCCGAACAGCGGCCCTTCGCCGAAATCGATGGCATAGTCGAGGAGCGACAGCAGCGTGTCCTCGTCCTCGATCCCGGTCACGATCAGGTCCATCGCGCCCCGGTCCAGTTCCTTTTTCACGGCGCGCGGGTCGGCCTGGCCGACCATCTTGCCCATCAGGGTGCGCGGATCGCATTTGACATAGCGGAAGCCGCGATCCGACAGATCGCTGACGAACAGATCCAGATTGGTGGTTTCCGACAGGCAGAAGCGGAAGCCGCTTTTGGCCAGCGCGGCCAATTCCCGTTCGGTCCGCATGTCCAGGCGATAGACATCGTACTGGGTCAGCTCGAAAATCAGGTGCCCGGCCAGATCGGTGTTTTCGCGCATGAAATCGACGAAATCGGCCAGAAAGTCAGGGTCGCGCAGGGTTTGCGGGTCAATCGGGCAGAAATAGCCAAGCTGGCTTTTCAGCCGCCGCATCCGGCGCACGAACTGCACGCTGCGCACCAGCAACAGGTTATAGACGGTTCCGGCCAGCCCGGCTTCTTCGGCCAGTGGCATGAAATCATCGTGGGACAGCAGCGTGCCGTCCGGCGCGCGGAAGCCGACCACACATTCCTGATAGGCCAGCCGGCGCGACGGCAGGCTGACGATCGGGCGCAGGAACAGCTCGATCCGGTCGTCCTGCAGCGCCTCCCGCACATAGTCCAGCACGTCGGACCCGTCATCGGCGAAGGGCACCTGGCCGGTGGCATCGGTCAGGGCGGTCAAATCAGCCAGGGCATTGGCTGCGGCATCGCGCGGGGTGGCGGGGGAGGCAACGGGCGCTTGCGGCACTGGCCTACCACTCGCCGCCTTGGCTGCTGCGGCCGGCCGTGGGGCGTCGGCCGCCAGGCCCCGATCTGCCACCAGCGGCGGAATCGCGGTGGCGGCGATATCGGCGCGCCGGGGCGCGGGCGGTGCGCTGGCCGGGGTAGCGGTGTCCCCT
>CAYRWZ010000066.1:2874-12204 GCA_964428065.1 uncultured Comamonadaceae bacterium
CCAGCTCCGCCCCGTCATCGGGGGCAATCGCCATCTGGGCGCGCTGGGCATCGCGCAACTGGCGCACTTCTTCCCGCAGCCGGGCGGTCATGTCGGCCATGGACATCAGGCGGCCGCGCAGGGCAGTGGTGGCTTCGCGCCGGTCGAGGATTTCCAGCACCAGCAGCCCGACCAGCATCAGATTGAGGCCCAGAAGCGCGCCGGTCAGGCTGGAAACGCCCGCCAGATTGGGGCCGATCACCTCTGGCGCGCCAACGGCGAAGGCAAGGCCAAGGGCGGCCAGGGCAACCAGCGCAAGCACACGGGTCAATTTCATGGTGTCAGCCAATCCGGAAAGATATGCAGCCCATCGGCATCCAGGGGCAGCGGGGCGGTGCGGGTGACCGCCGCAACCGGCAGCGGGCCGTAAAGATGCGGGAACAGTTGGCCGCCGCGCGCAGGCTCCCACTTCAGGGCTGGGCCAAGCCGTGCGGCATCCGCTTCGAGCAGGATCAGTCCGGCTTCGCCTTTCCGGTGGCGCGCCGCGCTTTCGCGCACCTGTGCGGCGGTGGAAAAATGCATGAAGCCATCCGCCCGGTCTTCCCGCGCCCCGGCATAACTACCGCTGCGCAGCGCCGCGTCCCATTCGGGGTGTCGGGCAAGATGATAAATCAAACTGTCGGTCATCGTGGCGACACACTAGTCCAATTCGGCTTCGCCTGCCAATGTCTCTGCCACTCATGCCCGAATGCGGCGGCCCGTTGCAGGTGCTGGACAATCCCGGTGGGCCATGGTATCTGCGAAATATCCCTTGGGGAGTAGCCGTTGCCCCCACCCGGGTTAGGGGTGGTGAGGCGAGGATGCGTCAACAGACTTGGGAACGACGGGCAACTGTCGTCACCATGGCGCATTCGACCGGTGCGGTGCCCGGCCTTCTGCCGATAGTGGCAGACTGTTTGGCACGGCGAGCGGAATTGGCGAGACCATGGGTTTGCACGGGCATGCCGCCGGACGGTCCCCCGTGTAAGCCCATGCGTGTTCGCAGACATTCCGTTCTGCACGTGCGACAGGCTTGGACCGTTCGGCCAACAAGGGTTCGATGCTTGATCTGCTTCTCCATGCCAAAACCGTGGCCGTGTCCACCGGTGTGGTCGCCATTGCCGAAATCGGCGACAAGACCCAGCTATTCGCGCTGGTTCTGGCGTTGCGCTATCGCCAGCCCTGGCCGATTGTCTGGGGGATTCTAGTGGCGACCCTGGCCAATCATGCGCTGGCCGGGTTCGTCGGGGCCTCTGTCGCTGCTGCGCTGCCGGACCTCTGGCTGCGCTGGGGCGTGGCGCTATCCTTCCTGCTGGTGGCGGCCTGGACCCTGGTGCCCGACCGGCTGGATCCGGATGAGGAACCGAAGGGCCAATCGGGCCGCAGCGCCTTCATGGCCAGCCTGATCGGCTTTTTCCTGATCGAAATGGGCGACAAGACCCAGGTGGCGACGGTCATGCTGGCGATTTCCCATCAGCCGCTCTGGGCGGTGGTGGCCGGGTCCACCCTGGGCATGATGATCGCCAATGCGCCGGTGGCGTTTGCCGGTAAGGCCTTTGGCGACAGAATCCCGCTGACCGCCACGCGGATTGTTGCGGCGTGCCTATTCGCGGTCCTCGGCCTTGTCCTGCTGCCGGTCTGGGGCTGATGGCGCTTCCAGCTTGTGGCTTTCCAGGCGCTTGCGCTCCAGCAGGCTGGTGGCGGCGGTCAACTGGCGCTCTGCCTTGGTGCGGCCGAAGGCGATGCGGTTGGCGTCGGCCTCCTTCGCCTGGTCGGCCCGGTCGCGCGCCTTGCGCGCGCGGCGCAGGTTGATGATGTCACCCATGCTGTTCGTCCATCCCGTATGCAGGAAAGCCGCTTGACCCTTTTGGTGGCAGAGGATTCCAATAGACCCAACCAAAAGGCAAAAGGCGACTGCGATGAAAACGATCACCTATCTTGACGGTCACTGGCATGAAGGCAATACCCCGTTGCAAGGGGCGGCGACCCAGGCGGTCTGGCTGGGCCATACCGTGTTCGACGGCGCACGCGCCTTTGACGGCGTGGCCCCGGATCTGGACCTGCACTGCGCCCGTGCCATCCGCTCGGCCGAAGCCATGCAGATGCGCCCGCCCGTCACTGCCGCCGAGATCGAGAGCATCGCGCGCGAGGGTATCCGCCGCTTCCCCGCCGGGGCGCATCTTTACATTCGCCCGATGTTCTGGATCGAGGAAGGGATCATGCTGTTCAACCCTGATTCGACCCGCTTCGCCCTGGTGATTCAGGAGATTCCACTGCCCGGCGACAAGGGGTTCAGCGCCTGCCTGTCGACGCACCGCCGCCCCAGCCCGGAACAGGCGCCAACAGTGGCCAAGGCTTCCTGCCTCTATCCCCAGGCGACTCTGGCCCTGCGCGCTGCCGTGGCGCGCGGGTTCGAAAATGCAGTGATGCTGGACATGATGGGCGCGGTGGCGGAATGCGCCGGCTCCAACCTGGTCATTGTCAGCAATGGGGTGGTGGCGACGCCGATTCCCAATGGCAGCCTGCTAAATGGCATTACCCGCCAGCGCGTGATTGCCCTGTTGCGCGCCGATGGGGTGACGGTGGAGGAACGCACCATCCGCCCGGCGGAACTGGACGCGGCGGACGAGATCTTTTCCACCGGCAATTACGCCAAGGTGCAGCCGGTCAGCCGGTACGAGTCGCGCGATCTCCAGCCCGGTCCGGTCTATCGCCGCGCCCGCGATCTCTATTTCGCCTGGGCACGGCAGCACGCGGCCTAGCGGCCGGGTCCAGGGTCCGGCTGGAAATAGCCAGAGTCTGAACTGAAATAGACACTCCAGTTGCCGCCGATATTGAAGGCGGCAGCGGGCCGGTTCGCCGTTAGAATTGCGTCCAGGTGCGGGCTCAGGCGCGGATCGGGGAAGCGCAAGCGCCACGCTTCCATCCAGGCGATATCGGTGCCGGACAGGCGGCCGTCGCGGGTTCGGTTGGGCGGCTGCTGGGGTGTCCCGGCCATCTGCGCCATCAGGGACGGATCGGCATAGTCCGCCAGCACGCGATCCACCAGCAACCGCAGTTGCGGAAGCGATTCAGCGTACAGGTCAATCCCGTTGCGCGCGGCTATCTCTGCCGTCAGCACCAGCGGCATCAGGGCGAACCGGTGATAATGGGTGGCCCGGCCCGCCCGTTTCACTTCCAGCGGCAGGCTGCCATCCGGGCCGATTTGCTGAATCGCCAGCCGGTATTTTTCGACCGCCCAGGCGATGTGCTCGCGCTCCCCGGCGGCCAGCCCGGCCAGCATCACCGCCGCCGCCGCCCAGTTCAGATGATTGTTGCGCACCGGATTGGCGCGTGGGCGGCCCTGAACACTGTCTTCATAAGGGGGGCGGATGGCGGTGGCCAGCCGCCCGAACCAGGCATCGATCTGCTGATAGTCCGGGTTGTGCGCGCGTACCGCCGGGGGCGGGCGGGTTGCCAGATAGGGCAGCGCCAGGGCAACCACACTCCATTTCCGTTCATATTCCGCCTGCCGCTGTTCCTCCATCCGGCCCAGCAGCGCATCGGCCCGCGCCCAGGCGGCCAGCCAGATGCGGATACAGCCGGGCGTATCTCCGGCACCGGCTTTGGATGGGGTGTCATATGAGTCCGCAGCCATGGCCTGGATCCGGGTGCCGAACTGAATCACCGGGGCCAGCCAGGCCCGGTTCTGCGCCACCTTGTCCGGATCGGCGATGCTGTTGGCCGGGTCGGTATAGAAGCGGGCCGCCCGGATATCGCGGATTGCAGGCGGTGGGGACGGGCAGGAGGGCGCAGATTGCTGAGGTCCGTTCGCCAGCGGTGGCTCGGCTTCAGCGCGAACGGCGGCACCCGTCCCAACGCAGCCAGCAACCACCAGCGCCACAAACAACGCTGCGTTGAGGCGGGATATGGCTGGGCGCAGCAGGGCCATCAGCCACCCTGGACGATTCTAGGCGGCGCGTTTCAGGTGGAAGCGCGCCCAGATATCGCTCAAGGCGGCAACCAGCTGGTCGATCATCGCATCGGTGTGCAGCGGCCCGGGGGTGATGCGCAGCCGTTCGGTGCCGCGCGCCACGGTGGGATAGTTGATCGGCTGGACATAGATGCCGTGCTGATCCAGCAATTCGTCGGCGATCTGCTTCACCATCACCGCATCGCCCACCATCACCGGCACGATATGGCTGGGATTGGGCAGGACGGGAATCCCCGCTTCGGCCAGCCGCTGTTTGACCGTGGCGACCCGGTCGCGCTGGCCGGCCCGTTCGGCCTCCGACGCCATCAGATGTTCAATACTGGCCCGCGCCCCGGCGCAGACCACCGGCGGCAAGGCGGTGGTGAAAATGAAACCCGGCGCGTGGCTGCGGATGAAATCGACCATCGCGGCCGACCCGGCGATATAGCCGCCGATCATGCCATAGGCCTTGCCCAGCGTGCCCTGGATGATATCGACCTGATCCTCCACCCCGTCGCGCTGGGCGACGCCGCCGCCGCGCGGGCCGTACATGCCGACCGCATGCACCTCGTCCAGATAGGTCAGCGCGCCATAGCGCTGCGCCAGCGCGCAGGTGGCGGCGATGTCGGAAATATCGCCATCCATCGAATAGACGCTTTCGAAGGCGACGATCTTGGGCCGTTCCGGGTCCAGCGCCTTCAACTTGGCTTCCAGATCGGTCAGGTCATTGTGGCGGAACACCATCTTGTCGGCGCCCGACTGGCGGATGCCTTCGATCATCGAATTGTGGTTCAGCGCGTCGGACAGGATGACCACATTAGGAATCAGACGGCCCAGGGTTTGCAGCGTGGTCTGGTTGGCGACATAGCCGGAGGTGAAGACCAGCGCCGATTCCTTGCCGTGCAGACGGGCCAGCGTGCGCTCCAGCAGCACATGTTCGTGGGTCGTGCCGGCGATGTTGCGGGTGCCGCCGGCCCCGGTGCCGATCCGGTCGATCACATCCTGCATGGCGGCGCGGACGGTGCCGTTCTGCCCCATGGCCAGATAATCGTTGGAGCACCAGACGATCACCTCGCGCCGTTCAAACCCGGCTCCATCTTTGCCGTAATGCCAGGCATAGGGGTAGCGGCCGGCCTGCCGTTCCAGATCGGCAAACACGCGATAGCGCCCCTCGCGCTTCAGGGCGGCGATCGTGTCGGTGAAGAATCCGTTGTAATCCATCTGCTTTCGCCGGTCGAAACCCGAAGGACCGTCCTGCCAGTGTGCGCGCAGACGATGCGCACTGCATGGCAGGCCCGCCCCTTCGATCCGCCGACGCCCTTCCGTCATTTTTTTGTCCTCCGATGATGGCATGGGATCATGCCTATCACCAGCGAACACTCTTACGCCTTGATCTAGGTCAGACGGCCCCTAGTCAACCAGCCCTTCTTGCTTGGCCCAGCTATGCGTTTCGTCGAGGGCGGCGCCGAATATGGCCAGCAGCGAGTCGATTTCCGCCTCGGTGATGATCAGCGGCGGGCAGAAACCGATGGTATCGACCATGGCGCGCACCAGCAGCCCGCGTTCGGCGGCAAAGCGCGTCAGCCGCGCGCCGACCATCGCCTTGGGGTCGAAACTTTCGTGGCTGTCCTTGTGCTTCACCAGTTCCACCCCGGCGATCAGGCCGGTGCCGCGCACTTCGCCCACCAGCGGATGATCGGCAAAGCGGCGCAATCCTTGTTGCAAGCGCGGCGCGATGGCCTGGACATGATCCAGCAGCTGGCGTTCCTCATAGATTTTCAGGGTTTCCAGCGCCACCGCCGCCGCCACCGGATGGGCGGAATAGGTGAAGCCATGGCCGAACACACCGATCTTGGCCGATTGATCGACCAGTGCGCGGAACACTTTTTCGTTCACCATCAGCGCCGAAATCGGCAGATAGCCGGACGACAGCTGTTTGGCGCAGGTCAGGATATCGGGCGCAAGGCCGAAGGTTTCGCTGCCGAACATCTTGCCGGTCCGGCCGAAGCCGCAGATCACCTCGTCCGCGATCAGCAGGATATCGTGCTTTTTCAGGATGGGCTGGATTTTGGCGAAATAGCTGGCCGGGGGCAGGATCACCCCGCCCGCGCCCTGGATTGGCTCGGCGAACATGGCGGCGATGGTGTCCGGCCCCTCGCGCTCGATCAGGGCTTCAAGCTGCGCGGCCATGCGGGTGGCGAATGCCTCCTCATCCTCTCCCGGCAGGCCGAACCGGTAATGGTGCGGGCAATCGGTGTGCAGGATCCGGTCCACCGGCAGGTCGAAATCGCGGTGATTGTTGGGCAGGCCGGTCAGGCTGGCGGCCACGATGGTGACGCCGTGATAGGCCTTGACCCGGCTGATGATCTTCTTTTTCTGCGGGCGGCCCAGGGCATTGTTGTAGTACCAGGCGATCTTGACGGCAGTATCGTTCGCCTCCGACCCCGAATTGGCGAAAAACACCTTCGACATCGGCACCGGTGCCAGCTTCAGCAGTTCCTCCGCCAGTTGGATGCCGGGTTCGTGGCTTTTGGATGCAAAGGAATGATAGAAGGGCAGGGTTTGGAACTGCCGCATCGCGGCTTCCGCCAAACGCGGCTCGCTGAAGCCGAGGCCCGCGCACCACAGGCCCGCCAGCCCCTCCAGATAGCGCTTGCCGTTATCGTCGAACACATAGACCCCTTCGCCCCCGGCGATCACCATCGGCCCATCGGTCAGATGGGCGTGCAAATTGGTGTAGGGGTGCAGCACGGCGGCCACATCGCGGGCAGCCAGGGAATTCGGGCGAAGGGTGGTGGCGGTCTGGGTCATGATCGTCGGGGTCTTTCCGTGCGGAGTGCGCTAACGTTTCCAAAGATGGTTACGCGCAGTCAAAGCGAAGGGAAGCGGATTATGTCAACGGGTCTTGCGCACGCACCGGAATTATGCACCGACCGGCTGATATTGCGGGCGCATCGCCGGATGGATTTTGAGGATTCTGCCGCCTTATGGGCCGACCCGGCAGTGGTGCGCTATATCTCCGGCCGCCCCTCGACGCCGGAGGAAAGCTGGCAGCGCCTGCTGCGCTATGCCGGGATGTGGCCGTTGCTGGGCTTTGGCTATTGGGTGATTGCGGATAAAGACAGCGGCGCATTCCTGGGGGAAGCTGGCCTGGCCGATTTCCGCCGGGTCATGACCCCGCCGCTGAACGGGATGCCGGAAGCCGGATGGGTGCTGGCCTCCGCCGCCCAGGGCCGGGGCTTCGCGCGGGAGGCCGTTTCCGCCATTCTGGCCTGGGCGGACCAGCACCTGCCCGCCGAACAAACCGCCTGCATCATCGATCCGGCCCATGCGGCATCGCACCGCCTGGCCCGTGCGGTGGGGTATGTGGCGCAGGGCGAATGCGCGTATCGCGATGGAATTGTTGCGGTCTATAAACGTAATAAAGCTGCCTAGCCCCGTATTACGATGCACCGTCAGAGTGTATTTCAATTTGTATGACGAAATTGTGGATATTTTCTGTGGGGCAGGTATTTTCAACCTAATATTGTGCCGGTTGATGAGTCGCCATTTCAAGGTCGAGTATCAAGCCATTTGACTGGCAAAGACTTTGCGATTGTGCCGCGCGTATTGCGATCTGTTCATTTGGTTGCGCAGATCATCTCTTGTTTACGATTCAGGCGCAGCGCGGCAACTTTTACGTGTTTACGCGATTTGCTGCAAATTAGCCCTTGGTTAACCGACACGGCCTTACCCTCGACAGGGTTGGGCAAGGTCGGACCCGCCGGCCCAAGTTTCTGATCGAAAGGAAGGCAGTGCAGTGATCGTTTCGGAAGAGACTGGCCGTCGCCGCCTGAATCAGGCGGAACTGACAGCCTATCTTGACCAGCATCGCCGGTTTGTGGAGCGGCGGGGCGGGGCACGGGCGATTCTGCGCTTCCATGACCTGATGGATCTGGATCTGTCGGCCCGCATCCTGGATGAGATCGAATTGACCGGGGTGCGGCTGGACAATGCCGTCATGCGCGCCTCCAGCCTGCGCAACGCCATCCTGTATTGTGCCGATCTGCGCCTGGCCGATCTGTCGGGGGCCGATTTATCGCGCGCCGATCTGCGCGGGGCCTGCCTGCGCGGGGCCAATCTGGATGATGCGACCCTGACCGAGGCGGACCTGCGCGACGGCATATTCGCCTTCCCCGGCGCGGTCGATATGGAAACGCTGGACCGCCGCCGCCAGCCGACCGATCTGGTCTGCACCAGCGCCAAGCGCGCCTCCATGGAGGCGGCCAAACTGTCCAACGCCTTCATGGTGCAGACCGATCTGTCGGACGCCAATCTGGCCCGTGCGGATCTGCAGGGGGCCGATCTGCGCCATGCCATTCTGATCGGTGCCGATCTGAGCGGCGCGGATCTGCGCGGGTGCAACCTGACCGGCACGGTGTTCCAGGGCGCGGTGTTGTCCGGCGTGCTGTGGGAAGGGGCGCAGTTGACCGGGGTTGACCTGAAAGGCGCCGTGGTCGATCCGGATGCCTTTGGCCTGCCGGAACTGACGGCGCTGCGCCCGCCGCCGCGTTTGGCGGCCGACAGCGCCTCGCTACAGAATATCCTGCTGTCCCATCAGCAATGGATTGAAAGCAACGGCGTCGATGGCGCGCAGCTGCGCCTGACCGATTACGATCTGTCCGGCGGCTCGTTCCGGGGCAAGTCGCTGGCGGCGGCGCAGCTGGAATATTGTTCCTTCTCCCGCGCCGATCTGGCCCATGCGCTGCTGGTCATAGCCAATCTGACCTATGCCAATTTCTCTGCCGCCGATCTGTCCCATGCCGATCTGCGCGGGGCGAATTTGCGGCGGGCCATCCTGACCGGGGTCACGGCGCCGCAGGCACGCCTGGGGCCGGTGGCGCTGGCCGATCATCAGGGGGAAAACTGGGTGGCCGATTTGCAGCAGGCCAAGCTGATGGATGCCGATTTTTCCGGTGCCGATCTGCGGTCGGCCCGTCTGGTAGGCGCCGATTGCCGGCGCGTCAATTTCTTCGGCGCCGATCTGCGCGATGCCGACCTGCGCGGCGCCCGGCTGGCCGGGGCGAATTTCGATCAGGCGCTGCTGGACGGCGCGCAGTTCGACTGAGCGCGGGGGAGGGGGTGGCCCGCTACCGGTCCACCCGATAGGCCAGGCGCAGCCCGCCCCAATGCCGCCCACGCACGTAAATCGGCGCGGAAACATCCTTCATCAGCGCGAACTGCCCGCCGCCCAGATCCCGCCGATAGGTCTGGATCAGGAAGGGTTTGGTGTTCCGCCCGGCCGCCAGCCCAACCCGATCGTTGAAAATGCGCCGGTTGCGGCAATGGGCGGTGTTCCACGCCACATCCTCGCCCTGGGG
>CAYRWZ010000066.1:12229-13398 GCA_964428065.1 uncultured Comamonadaceae bacterium
TTCTTGTTATGGGTCGGCAGATAGCCGTTCCGGTCCACCGCCGCGCAGAACACGATGGATGGATCGGCGCCCAGCGCCGCTTCCTGAATGTCGGTGAACAGCCGGTCGGTCAGCAGGGTGAAGCGCGTCAGATGCTGCTGTGGGTTGGTGCCCGGAACCGGCTGATAGGCATCGTCGAACAGATCGCCCAGGCTGGCCTGCCCCGATTGCACGGCCGCATCCAGCGCCGCCCCCATGGCCGCCGCCGCTGCCTGCACCTGCGTGATGAAGGGGGTGTCAACCGTTTCGATGCCGGTTTGCGAGGTCAGCTGGATCAGGGTTTCCGCCGTTGTCATCAGGCTGACCAGCCGATGTTCGGCGGCGGTCAGCGCCTCGGCCGATTCATGAACCCCGCCGGTCAGATCCGCCATGCCATTGGCCAGCGCCCCGCAATGGCTGTCAATCGCGTTGGCCGCGGTTGAGACGATTTCGGCAGAGCTGTGCACATCGGTCATCGCCTGCTGTACGGTCTGCACCATGCCGGCGATATCCTCTGTCCCGACGCGCACCCGCGCGGCGGTGCCGACACTGACCGTGCTGTGGCCGATCAATCGTTCCGCCTGGGCCGACAGGTCGGCCAGGGTGGCATCGATTTCCGCCGTCGCATCGGCAGTCTGTTTGGCCAGCGCCTTCACTTCCCCAGCGACAACGGCGAAGCCCTTGCCGGCGGCCCCGGCGCGCGCTGCCTCGATCGTCGCATTCAGCGCCAGAAGGTTGGTCTGCCGGGCGATCGCATTGATGCCGGCGGCCACGCGGGCAATGCGGTCCAGCGCGGCCTTGAGGCCGGACAACTGCGTTTCGATACTGCCGACCGCTTCGACCAGGCTGCGGATATCGGTCAGCGAGGTATCGATCTGCTGGCGCGAGCCATCGACCCGCGCACGGGCGGAGCGAATGGTGCCGACGACGGAATCGGTTGCCTGTTTGACCGCGCAATTCCGTTCGGTCAGGCCATCGGCGGCGCGTTTCAGGGTTTCGCAAATCTCGGCCTGCCGGGTCACCCGGCTGGCCACTTCCTCAACCGAGGCCGTGATATCGGTGATTTCCACCCCCAGGCCGCCCGCTGCCGCCGCGACCTGCTGGAGAGCGACACGATCCATTTGATAGGCGTCGGCCATGGTCTCCCTCTC
>CAYRWZ010000067.1:0-243 GCA_964428065.1 uncultured Comamonadaceae bacterium
GTGCGCGAAGGGCAGACCCTGCTGATCATCGAGGCGATGAAGGTGATGAATCCGCTGGCCTCGCCCCGTGCCGGGACCGTGAAGGACATTCTGATCCGCGATGGACAGCCGGTCGAGTACGGCGAAGTCCTGCTGATCATCGAATAAGCCTGCACCGGGAACCGCCGTCGCCATGTTCGAGAAAATTCTGATCGCCAATCGCGGCGAAATCGCCCTGCGCATCCACCGCGCCTGCCGGGAACT
>CAYRWZ010000067.1:254-13250 GCA_964428065.1 uncultured Comamonadaceae bacterium
ATCCGCACCGTGGCGGTGCATTCCACCGCCGATGCCGATGCCATGCATGTGCGCCTAGCGGATGAAAGCGTCTGCATCGGCCCGCCGGCGCCGCGCCTCAGCTATCTGAACATGCACGCGATCATTTCGGCCGCCATCATCACCGGCGCCGAAGCGATCCACCCGGGCGTCGGCTTCCTGGCCGAAAACGCCGATTTCGCCCAGATGGTGCGCGATCACGGGCTGGTGTTCATCGGGCCCGACCCCGAACATCTGCGCATCATGGGCGACAAGATCACCGCCAAGGCGGCCGTGACCGAACTGGGGCTGCCCACTGTCCCCGGATCGCCCGGCCCGGTAACCAATGACGAGGAAGCGCTGACGATCGCCCGGTCGATCGGCTATCCGGTGCTGATCAAGGCAGCGGCGGGCGGCGGCGGCAAGGGCATGAAGGTTGCCCGCAACGATGACGATCTGGTCACGCTGCTGCCCATCGCCCGGTCGGAAGCCAAGAATTTCTTCAACAACGATGCCGTGTTCCTGGAAAAATATCTGGAACGCCCGCGCCATATCGAATTGCAGATTCTGGGCGACGGTCAGGGCAACGTGATCCATCTGGGCGAGCGCGACTGTTCGCTGCAACGCCGCCACCAGAAGCTGGTGGAAGAAGCCCCCTCCCCCGCGCTCAATTCGCAGGAGCGGGAGGAAATCGGCCAGCTTGCGATCCGGGCGATGGAAAAGCTGAACTATGCCTCGGCCGGGACGCTGGAATTCCTGTACGAGGATGGGCGCTTCTATTTCATCGAAATGAACACCCGCCTGCAGGTGGAACATCCGGTTTCGGAATTCATCACCGGCATCGATCTGGTGCGGGAACAGATCCGCATCGCCGCTGGCGGCAAGCTGACGATCAAGCAGGAAGACGTCCGCTTCAACGGCCACGCCATCGAAGTGCGCGTCAACGCCGAACATCCGCAGACCTTCGCCCCGTCGCCCGGCAAGATCACCGAATATCATGCGCCCGGCGGGCCGGGGGTGCGGGTCGATTCGCACCTTTACAGCGGCTATCGCGTGCCACCGCACTATGACAGCCTGGTGTCCAAGCTGATCGTGCACGGCAAGACGCGCAACGAATGCCTGATGCGCCTGCGCCGCGCGCTGGAGGAATATGTGATCACCGGGATCGACACCACTATCCCGCTGGCGCAAAAGATCATCGCCGATACCGATTTCATCACCGGCGATTACACCATCCACTGGCTGGAACGGTTCATTGACCGGGAATACGGCGCCAAGGGCTGATGCCCATCGCATCGGATAATCGGGGGCGGCGATGAAGCTGACCCCCGATATTCTGTTGCGGGCCTATGCGGCGGGTCTGTTTCCCATGGCGGAAAGCCGCGACGATCCGGAACTGTTCTGGATCGACCCCGATGACCGCGGCATCCTGCCGCTCGATAGAGTCCACATCCCCAAACGCCTGCGCCGCACCCTGCGCCAGGGCCGGTTCGAAGTGCGGATCGACACTGCCTTTCGCCAGGTACTGGCCGGATGCGCCGAACCGGGCGCAGGGCGCGACGAAACCTGGATCAACCCGGAAATCCGCCGCCTGTATGGCCTTCTGTTCGACCTGGGGCACGCCCATTCGGTGGAAAGCTGGCAGGATGGGCGGTTGGTCGGCGGGCTGTACGGCGTGTCGCTGGGCGGCGCGTTTTTCGGCGAAAGCATGTTCAGCCGCGTCACCGACGCCAGCAAGGTGGCGCTGGCCTATCTGGTGGCCGGATTGAAGATGGGCGGCTTCGTCCTGCTGGATACCCAGTTCGTCACCGACCATCTGCAACGCTTCGGCGCAATCGAAATTCCCCGCAAGGAGTATCGGCAAAGGCTGGACGCGGCCCTGCCGATCAAGGCAGAGTTTCCAAAAGCGGTATCACAGGACGAGATGATCGCCCATGTCGGACTTTGAGCGTCTTCCCCCAGCAGGCCGGGCCTGAACCCCATGTCTGGTCTCCCGACAGGCCCCATGTCAGGTACTGAAGCGGAATTCCTGGCATCGCTTCTGATCCGTGTCGGTGGGGGGGATCGTTCGTCCTTTGCCACCCTGTATCGGCAAACCGCCCCGCATCTATATGGGCTGGCGCTCCGTATCACCCGAAACCCCGCACAGGCGGAGGATGTGGTGCAGGATGCCTTTGTCGCCATCTGGAAGAATGCGAGCCGATACGATACCGCGCGCGGCCTGCCGATGGCGTGGATGGGCACGATTGTCCGCAACCGGGCGCTGGATATCGTTGCCGCCCACGGGCGCACCGACGCCCTGCCCGACGATCTGGCGGACAAGCTGATCGATCAGGAACCATCGGCCTTTGCCCGCCTGGCCACCCGGCGCGAGGCGGCGCGCCTTGCCGCCTGCCTGGACGGGCTGCCGGACGATCAGCGCCGCGCCATCCTGTCGGCCTTTTATGACGGCAACACCCACGATGCCGTGGCGGCCGGGATGCAGGCCCCGCTGGGCACCGTGAAAAGCTGGATCCGGCGCGCCCTGCTGAAGCTGAAAACCTGCCTGGGTCTGGATCTTTCGGACTATGGGGGTGCCAATGGCTGACGCACGCGACGCCCTGTTCGTTCTGGCCGGGGAATATGCGCTGGGGCTGCTGCACGGCCCGGCGCGGGACCAGTTCGAAGCCCTGTGCGATGCCGACGATACCGTCGCCGACATGGTTGCCGCGTGGGAACGGGCGTTGGCCCCCTTGATCCACGGCGCGCCGGCCATCACCCCGCCCCCCCATTTATGGGAGAGGATCGAGCGGGCAACGCTTGGCCTTGGGCCGATCAGATCAGTCACCAGTGGCGCTGGCACCCCCGCGACCTTGGCAAACACTCCCGCGGATACACCCGAAGACCCGGCAGAGCAGCGCAAAATTATCAGGCTGCGCGCCAGCCGCCGGCGCTGGCAATGGGTCGGGACGGTCGCCAGCCTGGCGGCGGCGGCATCGATTGGCTTTCTGCTGCTGGTCACCGGCCAGATTCAGACCAGCCCGGACCTGCCCCCCTGGATACAGGTGCCGCAGCCCAAGCTGGCCGTGCTGGTGAGCGAAGATCGCAGCGCTGCGCTGGTGGTGGTGAAACCGATTCTGGGCCGGGCACGGGCCACGGTGCTGACGGCGGAAGCCCCGGCAGAGGATCGCGCGCTGGAACTCTGGGCGATCACCGCCCCCGGCCAAGCGCCGCAATCCCTGGGCCTGCTGCCCCGCCAGGGCACCGACCGGCTGGCCAGACCCCTGGCCCCGATCCCGGTTGGCGCAACGCTGGCGGTGAGTGTGGAGCCGCGCGGCGGATCCCCCACCGGGCAGCCGACCGGGCCGGTGCTCTATACCGGGCCGCTGGTCACGGCAAAATAGCTGGAAATCAGATGCCGCAACCGTTTATCGGCAGTCGAGCAGGATGATGTCGTAAATCGCGTGTTCCAGCGGATGCAGGGCGGGGGAGGAGGCGAACATCCACCCGGCGAACACCTGTTGCGGCGGCTGGCCGGGGCGATTGTCCTGAATACGGAGAAAGGCGGAGGATTCCGGCACCTGTTCCGGCGGGCGCTTGACGCAAGCATCGACCGCAATTTCCAGCCGGCCGAACTGCACCGTTTTGCCCACCGGCACGGTCAGGGTCGAAACCCGCGCCGTCACCTTGTCCAGGCCCTGCAACACGGCCTCTGCCGCCAGCGCGGGCAACGGGGCGGCCGCCAGAGCGATGCCGAGGCCGAGCAGGGAACAGGAACTGTGCAGGTAACGACGCATGGCCGCAGCCTTAGGGGCGGACGGGCTGGGCCGGTGCCGGCGCAGCCCCGCCGGCCTTGCCCTGCTGTTCGGCGGTGGAGAAAATGAAGCGGCCCAGCATGTCCATGAAGTTGACCGGCGCCTGGGTGAAGCGGATCGTGCCGCCGCTGGGCAGGGTTTCATCGGCCGATCCGGGGACAATGTTCAGGAAATTGCCGCCCAGTAACCCTTCGCTGGCGATCTGCGCCACCGAATCGGCCGGCACCTTGACCCCGTTGCCGATTTCGAAGGTCAGGGTCGCCAGATAGGTTTTGGGATCGAGACGAAGATCCGTCACCACGCCGACCTTGACACCCGAGACGCGCACATCGCTGCCGACCGACAGGCCATCGACCCGATCGAACCGGGCCGACAGGGTATAGCCGTCGCGCCCGCCGACACTGGTGACGCTGTAGGCGAAATAGCCAAAGCCGATGGCGATCAGCAGAACCAGCCCGCCAACCAGCGTTTCGATCACATTGCGTTGCATGATGGGGCTCCGCTGCCGGAAAGATCCGCGATCAAGCAGGCGTCCACGGCTCGTAATCGCCGGTGGCGCGATCGCGCTTGCCCCCGGCCAGGGCGTGGCCCGGCGGGCGATAGGCAAGATCGGTCCCGGTCAGGTTCGGCACGTGGGGCTTGAACCAGGGGCGCGCGGTCATCGCCGCCTCGTTCGGCACCTCGTCGGTGCTCTTATGCAGC
Organism: uncultured Comamonadaceae bacterium; assembly: GCA_964428065.1. Classification (GTDB taxonomy): domain Bacteria; phylum Pseudomonadota; class Alphaproteobacteria; order Elsterales; family Elsteraceae; genus CAYRWZ01. The sequence goes on from CAYRWZ010000067.1 coordinate 4,748, forward strand.
CAGCGGTGCCAGTGGGGCGGCACCTTGGACGCTTCCGGCTCGCCCTTATAGACGACCCAGCGCCGCGCTTCGCGCGGGTTGGCGATGCCCTTTTCCCGATAATAGCGATTGCCGAACGCATCGGTGCCGACCAGTTCGCCCTTCCACCAGGTAAACAGCTTCGTTCCCAGGCTCATTGCCGTCCAAACCCTTCCAGCCAAAACCTTTTTTCGACCATCCAGCCCGCCGGCCCGTCCGGGGCGGGTTTCATCGGGACAATCGCGCGGACTATGGCACCCGTCCGCCTTTACGTCCAGCACAACCGCGATGGCACGGGCGACCCGACTACTCCCCATCCTCATGGCGGAAGGGGGATTGCGCGGTCAGGTCGGCCATGGCCTCGGCCACCATGGCGCGTTCCCGCTGCAGGAACTGGTCCACCGCGCGGGCAAACCCGGGGTCGGCCAGCCAATGGGCGCTGCGTGTCAGGCTGGGCAGATAGCCGCGCTGCAACTTGTGTTCGCCCTGCGCCCCGGCTTCCACCCGGCCGATCCTGTGGGCAATCGCCCAGTCGATGGCGCGGTAGTAGCACAGCTCGAAATGCAGGAAGGGGCGCGGGTCGATGCAACCCCAGTTGCGCCCGAAAATGGCATCGCGCCCGATCAGGTTCAGCGCCCCCGCGACCGGCGTACCCGACGCATCCTCGGCCAGCATCAGCAGCACCCGGTCGCCCATCCGTTCGCCCAGCAGATCGAAAAACCGCCGGGTCAGATAGGCCATGCCCCATTTGCGGTCCACCGTCGCCAGATAGAAGTGATAGAAGGCTTCCCATGCCTGGGGCGTCAGGTCATCCCCGGTCAGGGCGCGGAAGGTAAGGCCAGACGCAGCGGCCTCCCGCCGTTCCTTCTTCACCGCCTTGCGCTTGCGGCTGGACAGGGTGGCCAGGAAATCGTCGAAATCGGCATAGCCCCGGTTGTGCCAGTGGAACTGATAGCCGTGCCGTTCCAGGAACCCGGCCTGGGTCAAAACCGCCATGTCGGCATCTTCGGCGAAGGTGACATGGACGGAAGAAAATCCCCGTTCCCGCGTGGCGGCGATCAGGCCGCGCGCCAGCGCCGGGGCAACATCGGGGGCGGCATCGGGCGCCACCAGCAGCCGCGGCCCCGGCACCGGAGTGAAGGGGATCGCCGCCTGCAGTTTGGGGTAATAGCGCCCGCCGGCCCGGTGCAGGGCATCGGCCCAGGCATGGTCGAAGACATATTCGCCATAGGAATGGGTCTTGGCATACAGCGGCACACAGCCGACCAGCCGGCCAGCGGCATCCTCTGCCACCAGATGCTGCGCGATCCACCCGGTTTGCGGAGAGACAGAACCGCTATCCTCCAGACAGGCCAGAAACCTGTGGCTGACAAAGGGGTTATCGTCACCCGCGCAGGCATCCCAGTCGGCTGGATTGATCGCCGCAATCGCGCCCTGAACCCGCAACCGGGCAACGGCGCGGCGCTGGGCCGTGGCGGCCGCGCGCGGCTGGGCCGGTTCCGGCAAAGGCAGGGCAGCGGGGGGACTGTTCATGCCCAATAACCTATGGCGCAGAACCGGGCAAAACAATGGCCCAGACAGAAAGGGCTGACCTTATCCCTGGGCTTGTAGCGGCAGATTGACCAGCAGGTTTTGCGGCTTGAAACGCACCTGCCCGCCCTCGTCCATCGCCAGCCCCAGATAGACCGGGCGCCCGGCAACCGACGGCATGACCAGGCTGGTATCGCGGATTTCCAGCCGGAACAGGGACAGGATATGCACCAGGCGGTCTTCCTCCACCTCCTCCCCCCGGTACAGCGCGTTCATGATGGCAGACGCTTCGGGGTCCAGCCCGATATGCCAGACCCATTTATCGTCGCGGATCGATTGTACCGGATAGACCCGCACCTCCAGCCCCAGAAACCGGTCGATCCAGCGTTCCATCAGGCGCGACAGGGCATCGAGGCCGGGGCGGCCATGGGTCAGGTCCAGCACCAGATCGTGCTTTTCGTCGCGGGTCCAATATTCCTCTGCCGTGCCCGAGCGCAGCACATCCAGCTCGACCCCGCGCAAGGGCGTCTGCGCTTCCGCCACCAGACGGCCCAGATCGCCGAACCCACCGGTCTTGGCCTGGATATCCACCGTTTCGCTGTCGGCCAGCAGGATCGCGCCATTTTCGATCGCAACCTGCTGCTGGCGGAAGAACAGTTCCGCCGCGCGGGCGGTCATGCCATCCGGCCGGCCGGATGGCCCGGCCATGTCGATTAGGCAATCCTGAATGATGACCTGCGCCAACTGGTCGATGAACAGGCGCGGCACGGTCACTGATCCGGCTGTGAACAGGCCCAGATAGGCATCCTCCACGGTCGGCGCTTCGGCCAGCCGATCGAAGAACCCGGCCAGGACGGTATAGTTTTCCCGCGCGTCCGGGTCGGCAATCGCATCGATGGCGGCCTGCGGCACCGGGGCCACCGGGTCGGCCATCATGCGGGCATGCAGCGCCCGTTCCGCAGCGCAGCTTTCCTCCACCGGGGCGATTTCGGGACGGAACAGATAGGCACGCAGGAATTCGGGCGTCGGCACCAGCACCCGGCGTCCATGCGGGCTGCCGTCCCGGCGTTCCGGGATCAGAAGATCATAGCCAGACTTGGGCCAGAAGGTTGCCACGGTTCGCACTGCCACTGCCCTATCCCCTTCTCAACATGCGCGGACCTAACGCCGCCGCACCACTCCCAAGATCCCGACAATGTCGCCATCGGTATCGCGGCGCAAGAACCCGGATTCAACCGCGAGCGGCTGAAACCCGGTTTCTGCCAGCGTCTGGATATAGTCGGCATGATGGGCATAACGGCTGGTGCCGCGCAGGCAATAGGGGGCGGGCTCCCCCGCCTCGGCCTGCTCGACCGTGAAGCAGAACAGGCCGCCAGGCCGCAGGACCCGCTGCACGGCGGCGAAAATCGGCGCCAGATCGCCCAGATAGACGAACACATCGGCGGCGATCACGGTATCGACCGAGGCCGCAGGCCAATCGCCCAGGGTGTCTAGCAAATCGCCTTCGATCAGCCGGGCATAGAGGCCCTTTTTCGCCGCTTCGGCCAGCATCTTGGGCGACAGATCCACCCCGGTTGCCTGGGTATATAGCCCGGCCAGCGCCTGCGCGCCCAGACCGGTGCCGCAGCCAAGATCCAGCATATCCCCCAGCGATGCGTCCGGCAGCAGGGCCTTGATCCGCTCGGCCAGCAGCCAGGGGGTGCGATACTGAAGCCCCTCGACCAGGTGGCTTTCAAACCGGGGGGCATAGCCATCGAACAGCTCGCGGACATAGGATTTCGGCGCGCGCGGCGTGGCCCGCCCCTGAATGGTCGCCAGAATATGCGCGGCCTGCTCGTTCCCGGCCTCTGCCGCGCGGGCCAGATGCGGAATCGCCTCCTGCCCCCGCTTCATCCGGTTCAGCACCAGACCAAGGTTAAGGTGAAAGCGCGTATCGCCGGGAAACTGCACCAGCGCCGCCTGATAGTGATCGACTGCCTCTGCCAGCCGACCGCTATCAGCCAGCAGGCGGCCCAGGCCCAACCAGGGGCTGTCATAGCCGGTCGACAGGGCGATGGCCTGGCGATAGCAGCCCTCGGCCAGATCCTTCCGCCCCAGCAGCTGATGGTTGGTCGCCAAATTGTTGTGCAGCTGCGGGATGGTGGGAAAACGCCGACACAGATCCTCATAGATCCGGGTCGATTCCGCCACCTGCCCGGCCTTGCGCAGGGCGATCGCCCGCTGATTGGCGGATTCGAGGTGGCGCTTCGTCTGGTTATCCATGGGCCCGAAACTCAATACAGGGGTTATTCGGCGGGTTCGGGATCGGGCAGCAGGGCCAGTTCCCGGATGCTTTCCTTGAGCCAGCCATCCTCGTCCAGCCAGTCGGGCCAAAGTTTGATGATATGGGCCAGATTGTCGTCGGTCAGCACCTCGGCCGAGGTCTTGGGCGCGATCCGCACCAAATCGGCGGGGATCGCCGCCCGCTCGTCCAGTTCGCCCATGCCGGAGTCGACGAAGGTTTTTGGCGGCACCTGGCCGGGCCGATAGGCCGCCGCCATCACCTTCCGGTCCAGCATGCGGGCGATATCGGCTGCCTCCTGCTCTGTGACCGGCAGATCCAGATAGTCGGCCATCGCGCTGATCGTCTGGTTTGGGATATCGACAATATCCTCGTAAGCGATCAGATGGGCGCGGCCGCCTTCGATCGTCATCGCCAGCACGCCCAGCGCCGCCCCGATGCGGGAGACGGCATCCTCGAACGGCATACCGCGCGCCTGCATCAGCGAGGTGATCGATTCCCGCGGTTCCCTGAGCGAGAACAGCACGCGGGTCAGCCCGTTCCGCATGATCAGCAGGGCCAGCAAGTCCGGTTCCTGCTGATCGTGAATCATGATCGGCGCGTGCGGGCAATCCATCGCGAAAACTTCGTGGGTCACGGTATGGGACGCACACAGGACCTTTTCTTCCTGCAGCGCGCAAATCTTCCGGGCCGCATTATAAACCCAGCGGGTGCCACTGCGGGGCAGGCCGCTGCACAGGATTTTCAGGCGATAGGGTTCGAACATCGACGATCAGGTCCGCGTAGGATCATCGGAAGTCTCCGGGCCGATCGGCTCCACCTTAGGCTGCTTGCCGGACCGGAGGCGGGCGACGATGGCGCCAAGCCCTTTCTGCTTTGCCTTGACCGGTGGGCCGGCCGGCACGGTGCCGCCCCCACTACCATCCAGGCGTTCTTCCGGCGGCTTGGCCCAATCGGGTTCGACCAGGGTTTGGGGCTTTGGACGGTAAGGCGCCGGGACAGGCGCGCGCCCGGCGGACCTGTCTGCCCCCCGGCCGACAGATGGGCCGGCCGTCGCTTCCAGACGGGCGGTGGTCAACAGCACGGCCTTCAATTCCAGGGCCAGCTTCAGGCGCGTCGATTTTGCCTCGGGCGTATCCCCAGGACGCAGAAAATCGCTTTTGACCCGCAGTGCCCTGGGCCCGGTTTTGAGGGTTTCGATCAAGCCCAGCGCCAATTCGCGCCGGGATGCGACGATATCGGGATCATCGTTAAGGTCAAAGGAGCGCGACCAGGCCGTGCGCGACCGATAGCGGTAGGAAAAACCATCGGTCGGGATCAAAACATCGACACTGGGCAGAATGAAGGCGGCTTTCGGCCGGGCTCGCTTCTGCGCCGGTGGCGATTTGGCTGCGGGTTGCGCCGCTGCCGTCGCATCCTGTCCAATCTCTTGGGTGGCCGGACTAGGCTGTGTCTGTGCTGGTGCCGGCACGGCGTCCACCGATGCCGTGTCCGCTGATGCCGCGTCCGCTGATGCCTCGGGGGCGCGCGGGTCAGCCTGCTGTGCCGAATCGGCACTGTCTTGGGGATTGGCGGCCTCTGCCGGGGCCGGTGTCGCAGGTGGAGATGCCGGCTTTGGGGCTTCTGGAAGCTGGGCCGGCGGAGCATTCCGTTCCGCCTTGCGTTGTGGTGGCGGCAGATCGGCCGTGGCTGCCTTGGCCAGCACCGGAGGCGCATCCCAAGGCTCTTCCTTGGGCTTCAGCAGTGACGCCGTAACCACCAGGGCCGCATCGGCCAGGACATCGTCGACCTTCGCCTTGTTCCCCTGCAGCAGACGCCGCCCCAGATCGACCGATACCGGGCGGTCAACCTGCAAAAACTGCTCTGCCTCCTTGGCGGCAGCCTCCGATGGCAGGCGCCGCTTGCACTCCTCATACTCCTCCACCACCTCGGCCGGCAGCTTGCCCATAGTCACGAAGTCGGGCTTGAGGCGGCAATCGTCATCCAGAAAACCGGGCAGCGCCTCCTTGATATACTCTTTCTGTTCTTCGGTGAAAACTTCTTCGATAGGTTTCACATAGTCCCGGATATGATGGGACCAGAACAAGGTGCCGGTATCCGACACCCTGTCGCGCGTCATCTTGATCGCGCCGCCATCGGATTTTGCCTGGCTCTTGATAACCTTTTTGACGTTATCCTTGGTCAAGAGCGAGGAAACATAGGCAATTTCCTGCCACTCGAACCCCATATCCAGATACTTGGCGATACCGAAAACCCGCAATTCCTGATTGGTTTCGATATCGTCGAACCAGATGTAATGTCCGGTGCCGGTATCTTTTTGCAGCATCAGATACTGCAACGACTTGAAAGACAGCCCACACGCATCCTCGAATGGCGTGTGAAACTGCTCCATCAGCGAGGCCATGGCATTGAGCGGCTCGCGATAGGTATAAACCGATCGAACGAGGCTATTGCGGATCAGCAGCAGGCCGAACGCATCCATTTGATGCATTTTGAAGATGCCGTGCTCGGCGAAATCAGCCGGCTTTTCGATCAGATCCAGCTGATTTTCCAAGTAATGCGACCGGATACTATTGCTGCGCCGGGAAATCAGACGGCGCACTGCATTGAAGCTCCAGGTCGAGCCACTGCGCGCCATTCCGGGGCAAAAGACAAACATGCTGAGCGCAAACTCCGGTCGGCAACCCGCACCGGCGGGCCGTCCCGGTCAGTTTTGAAGCAAGCGCGGCCGGAATGCAAGACGTGCAGGACCGAAGATCTGGCCCCGCACGCCCGCCGGAATCCGAATAATAACCATCAAATTCCGGATATTTATCTTGCCGTTGAGTAACGCACGCTCAATAGCCCGATTTGACCGTTTCGGCCTGCTTGAATTTGGCCAGGCGCGCAGTGGCGGCGGAGACCAGGAAGCCAATATCGGACCCCAGCGCGACATAGGCGAAGCCCATTTCGGCGAAGGTTCGGCTCAGTTCCTCTGTCGGGCCGATGATGCCGACCGGCTTGCCCGCCGCCTTGCAGGCGGCCACGCCGCGCGCCAGGGCGGCCATGACATCGGGATGGCCGATATTGCCCAGATGCCCCATCGAGGCCGACAAATCCGCCGGGCCGATGAATACAGCATCCACGCCATCTACCGAGGCGATGTCGGGCAGGCGGTCCAGCGCTTCCGGGGTTTCGATCTGGACGATGACGGCGATTTCTCCGTCGGCGCGCTTCAGATAATCCTTCACCAGCCCATAGCGCGACGCGCGGTGTGATGCCGCCACCCCGCGCCGTCCGGCCAGCGGATAGCGGGCGGCGCGCACGGCGGCCTCCGCCTCCTCCCGCGTCTGGACGAAGGGCAGCATGATGGTTTGCGCGCCGATATCCAGCGCCCGCTTGATCAGCACCTGATCGTTCCAGGCCAGACGCACCACCACCTGGGTGCCGCCGCCTTCAATCGCCTGCAACTGGGACAGGGCGTTGGGGATATCGGCGGGCGCGTGTTCCATGTCCAGCACCAGGAAATCGAACCCGGCATAGGCCAGCGCTTCCGACGCAATCGGACTGGCCAGCATCAGCCAGGCGCCATACTGGGTCTGGCCGCTGTAGATTGCGCGCTTGAAGCGATTGAGGGGCAGGTCGGCCATCAGAAAATCTCCGGTTCGGGCACGGGGCGATCCGTGGTTTGCAGGAAGTCGAAATCGCAGCCTTCATCCGCCTGGGTGACATGCTGCGAGAACAGGGCGCCATAGCTGCGTTCGTATTTGGGCCAGGGCGGCGTCCAGGCGGCGCGGCGGCGGGCCAGTTCAGCCTCGTCCACATGCAGCCACAGGCGGCGCTCCGGCACGTTCAGCTCGATCACATCGCCGGTTTGAATCAGGGCCAGTGGCCCGCCGACAGCGGATTCCGGGGTGATATGCAGCACGCAGGTGCCATAGGAGGTGCCGGACATGCGGGCATCGGACAGACGCACCATATCGCGCACCCCCTGCTGCAACAGGCGTTTCGGCACCGGCAACATGCCCCATTCGGGCATGCCCGGCCCGCCGATCGGCCCGGCGCTTTTCAGCACCAGCACGCTGTTGGCATCGACCGGCAGCGACGGATCGTCCAGCCGCTTGACCATATCGGGATAGTTTTCGAACACCACCGCCTTGCCGGTATGCACCAGCAGGTTGGGAGAGGCGGCGGTCGGCTTGATGATGCAGCCGGGCGGAGAGATATTGCCGTGCAGGACTGCCAGCGACGGCTGATCCGATACCGGATTGTCCAGCGGGCGGATAACATCGTCGTTGAACACGCGCGCGCCGTCCAGCGCCTGGCCCAGCGTGCCGCCGGATACCGTGCGCACATCCAGATGCAGCCGGTCGCGCAGACGGTGCATCAGCCCCAGCAGGCCGCCGGCGTAATAGAAATCCTCCATCAGATACAGGCCGGACGGGCGGATATTGGCCAGCAAGGGGGTGCTGGCCGCCGCCTGGTGGAAATCTTCCAGCGAAATCGGCAGCCGCGCGCGCTTGGCGATTGCGGTCAGATGAATGACCGCGTTGGTCGATCCGGCCATGGCCGCCATCACGATCAGCGCGTTTTCCAGGCCCTGGCGCGATAGAATGTCGGACGGCTTCAGATCCTCGTGCACGATCTCGACCGCGCGGCGGCCAGTCTCATAAGCGATCTGCGCGCGCTCGCGAT
>CAYRWZ010000068.1:0-12874 GCA_964428065.1 uncultured Comamonadaceae bacterium
CGGCTGGATGCGGTCATCCCCTTCGCCAACCTGACGCCGGAGGTGATGGACAAGGTGGTCGACAAGTTCGTCGCCCAGCTGGAAGCGCAACTGGGCGAACGGCATGTGTCGATCGAGCTGACCGACGCCGCCCGCGCCTGGCTGTCGAAAAAGGGCTATGATCCGCTCTATGGTGCCCGCCCGCTGGGCCGGGTGATCCAGGATCACGTCAAGCGCCCGCTGGCCGAAGAATTGCTGTTCGGCAAGCTGGTCCATGGCGGCACCGTCCATGTCGATGTGAAGGACGATGCGCTGGTCTTCCTGGTCCAATCCGCCCCCGGCCGCCGGGCGCGGGAGGAGGAGGAAGACCAGGTGGAGAAGGTGGACTGACCGCGATCCTGCCTAGACGGTCGCTGGCCTAACCCAGAACCAGGGGCAGCAGCGCGGCGATGGCGACGGCGGCTGCGATGGCCGCCACCAGAGTGCGGGTGGCGTACATAGCCGCCGCTGCGCCGATCAGCGCCAGCGTATCGACCATGCCGCCTTTCACCGCCGCCGCCGCCACCAGGGCCATGAACATGGCCCCCGGCACATGGTGCAGCCAGGCATCCAGAAACGGGCTGGGCTTCAGGCTGCGTACCAGCACGATGCCCAGCACGCGGGTGCCGTAACTGGCCGCACCCATCGCCAGAATCGCCAGCAGGACCGGAACGGACAGACCGAAGAGCGACAGGCCAAATAGATCAGCGCCGTGTGTCATAGACCGCCCCCACCAGGCTGCCGGACAGGCCGCCGATCAGAATGAACCAGGTGCCGGGCAGGATCTGGGCAGCAATCGCCGCCGTGATCCCGGCCGTCGCCCACGGCAACAGACAGCGGGCCAGCCGGCTATCTTGCCCGCCGCCCTGCCGGGCAAGGCCGACCAGCAGCGCGGTGAATACCGCCGCCCCGACGATATGCAGGCCCAGCGCCTGGGGCGAAATTTCCATGCTACCCGCAGCGCGACCGATCACGGCACCGGCAATGGTCGCCAGCGCCCAGAAGACATACAGGTTGAACGCGGTTCCCCAATAGAAGCCGATCCGGGTTTCGCCATCGCGCATTGCGCCGATGGTGACGGCCCAGTTTTCATCGGCATTGAAGAAGATTGCCGCCAGGGTGACGGGCAGGCCGTGGGGGCGCAGCAGCGGATACAGGGCCGCCGTCTGCATCACATAACGCAGATTGATGATGAACACGGCCAGGGCCAGCCCGGCAATCGCGGGCGGGCTGGTCCACAGTTCCAGCGCCAGCATCTGGCTGGCCCCGGCAAAGACCAGCAGGCTCATCAAGGTCGCTTCCAGCGCGCTCAGGCCCTTTTGCTGGGCCAGGAAGCCATAGACCAGGCCGAACACGGCAACGCTGGCCGAAATCGGCAAACAGGCGATGAACCCAGCGCGAAAGGCCGCAGCAAAATCGGCCCGGCTGCGGGTGGTGGGGGAGAGGGTATCGGTCATCATAGCGGCAGGCTAGGCCAAGGCCTGCCATCGGGTCTTGAAGGATATTGCAGCGGGCGCGCCCTTATCGGGTGCTTATCGGTGAGGGGGGGAGCTTATGCGGACGGCACCAGCACCCGGCTTCTGAACGTGCCGGGGGCAACCCCGCGCATCCGCTTGAAACTGCGGGTCAGATGCGCCTGATCGGCAAAGCCGGTGGCGACCGCAACCTCGGCAATCGCATCGCCCTGGCGCAACAGGCTTTCCGCCCGGTGCAGGCGCTGTACGGTCTGATAGGCATGGGGTGTCAGCCCGAAGCGGGTGCGGAACTGGCGCAGCAGTTGAAACCGCGACAGCCCGGCCAGCGCGGACAGATCCTCCAGCCGCCAGCCATGGGCCGGATCGTCGGCCAGAAGCTCGCGCACCCGATCAACCGGTGCCGGTCTGGCAGTGGCGGAGGAGGTATTGGCGGGGGCGGGGGTCCGGGGGCGATCCAGGGCCACCACATGGCGGCGGAATACGGCGGCGGTCAGCTCGGTCAGGATTTCCTGCCGTTCCAGCCCGTCGGCCGTGCGCAGGCGGCGGAACGCGGCCAGGGTTGGCCCATACAGCGCATCGTCGCGAAAGATGGCCGTCTTGAAACCGGGGGTGCCGATGGCCCGGTCGGTCTCCAGCAGTTCTGCCGCCAGGGTCTGCGCGAAGGCGGTGGGCAGGTACAGCATGTGATAGCACCAGCCGCCATCGGCACCGGGATAACCGTCATGCACCTCGTCCGGGTTGACGGTGGCGAACTGCCCGGCCGTACCGCGATGGGTGACGCCGCGATAGCGGAACGCCTCCACCCCGCCGGAGATCACCCCGAACACCAGATGATCGTGATAATGGGGGGCGAAGCGATGGCGGACGAACCGCGCCTCCAGCACCTCGGTCCCGCCAAAATCCGGCAGCACGGCAAAGCGCGTGCGCTCCCCCGGACCCAGATAGTCAAGATCGTCATGCATGGGCGGCCTCCTGCCCAGTAGCGTTTTGCCCGGTGGCGTCATCCGAAAAACGGAGTCCGGAGTCGGCTAACGGTTCGTAATAGTTTGCCGCAAACCCGGCCCGGGCGCGAGAGGCACTGTTGAACGGCGGTTTCAGCGGCCCGCGGAAATGCCGCCGCACCAGCGCCTGCCATGTGGTCAGCGGCACCAGCCCGCGCCGCGCCGCTTCCCAATGGAACCAGCGGTGCCCGATGGCAACATGGCCGATTTCATCGTCATGGATCCGTTGAAGGATTGCGGCGCTGTCGGCATCGCCGACCGCCATCAGCCGGTCGATCATCTGCGGGGTGACATCCAGGCCGCGCGCTTCCAGCACCATCGGCACCACGGCCAGCCGGGCCAGCAGATCATGGGCGGTATCGGCGGCGGCCTGCCACAGCCCGTCATGGGCGGGAAAATCGCCATAGCCGCAGCCAAGCTGCTGCAACCGATCCGCCAGCAGGGTGAAGTGCAGCGCTTCCTCATCGGCCACGCGCACCCAATCGTCGAAGAACGGGCGCGGCAGATCACACGCAGCGAAGCGGGCGATCATGTCCCACGCCAGGTCGATGGCGTTCAATTCGATATGCGCCAGCGCATGCAGCAGCCGCCCCCGCGCCTTGGTCCCGCTGGTGATCTTGCGGTGGGGCATGGACTGGGGCGGGCGCAGTTCGGGCCGGGCCGGGCGGGCCGGGCGGTTGGGGGGCGATACCACCTGGCCATCGCCCATAATCGGCCCATCGCCCGCAACCGGATGGTCCGCCGACGCACGCCAGGCGGCGGCGGCCATGCGCGACAGCCGGGCCTTTTCTGCCGGATCGGCAGTGCCCAGGATCGTACAGGCAAGGTCTTTCAACGGTTCGCTCTGCGTCATACCCACGGGATAGCGGCTCTGCCGGGCCGAGGCAAGAAAGGACTCCCGCTCTACCGCGGTTCTTGGCATAACCAAGACATGCCCTAGAAAAACTTGAGACCATGAAATTGAAAGTAGAAAAAACCTTTGTCAGTTTGCCGTTGAGGGGTGAAATTTCCCCGGTCGATACTGGACTTGTATCTGGTTTATACAAAAATTGGTTTTCTGAATCCAATTTGCACGCGCATCGGTTTCTGTTGCGCGACCGGAAAACCGGCTGGCTTGCCCGGCGCCCGGATTGGACCCTGCTGGCCGTGCCGGTCCCGGCGGAAAGCTGCCTTGCCTGGCATCGCCCGGTGCATGCCGCCTTTGCCGGGCGGGTGGTGGCGCGGGCCGACGGTATGCCGGACCGGCGCCTGGCCGGCGGGATCGGCCAGCGCACACCCCCCGCCAATCCGGAGGAAGCCCGCCGCGCCTTCGGCAATTTCGTTGTGATCGAGGGGGCGGAAGGCTTCGCCCTCTACGCCCATCTCGCGCCCAGCACGGAATCGGATGGTGCCCCGGTCGCGCTGGGGGACGAGGTGGCCCTGGGCGAGGTGATCGGCCGCATCGGGTGCAGCGGCGCGGCCCGCGTGCCCCATTTGCGCTTCGATCTGATGGACGGCCCGGACGTCCTGCGCGCAGCGCGCCTGCCCAGCGCCTTCGCCAATCTAGAAGCGCTTTTGGGCACCAGCTGGCAGGTGGTGCGCAGCGGCGTTCCGTCCCCCTTCCGCTTCATCCGCGCCCGTCATGCCTAGCGCTGGCTGGGGTTAGCCCTCGAAATCGGGCTGGTTTTCCGGGCGCGCGCGGTCGAAGGCGGGCAAGGCCATGCAGGCTTCGTAGATCCGCCGGATGGTCGGATAGGGCGTCAGGTCCAGCGCGTGGCGGAAGCTGTTGGCCACCTGCGGCACCAGGCAGATATCGGCCAGGCCGGGGGTGTCGCCATGGCAGAACCGGCCGGTATCCGGGCTGTTCGCCAACAGCGTTTCCAGCGCGGCGAACCCTTCGGCGATCCAGTGATTGTACCAGGTTTCCACCTCGGCCTGGCTGTGGCCCAGCGGCTGCTTCAGATAATTCAGCACCCGCAGATTATCGACCGGATGGATATCGCACGCCACCACCTGCGCCAGCGCCCGCACCCGCGCCCGGCCCTTGGGATCGGCCGGCAGTAGCGCCGGGGCCGGATAAACCTCGTCCAGATATTCGATGATCGCCAGCGATTGCGGGATGATGGTGCCGTCCTCCAGTTCCAGCGCCGGGATCAGCCCTTGGGGGTTGCGCGCAAGGTAGGCCGGATCATGCTGTTCCCCCTTGCGCAGATGGCGGGTCACCAGCTCCGGCTCCAGCCCTTTCAGCGCAAAGGCGATCCGCACCCGGTACGCCGCCGATGACCGGAAATAGCCATAATAGCGCAGCATCCTGTACCCCATATCTGTGGTGGGCCGGCTTCCTTACCGGCGCCTAACCGAACCTTAATTTGCGTCGGTGGCGGTACTGGAGTGGAATATCGCCCAACGCGCAAGCGGCTTTTTCGGAGGATCGAATGTCGAGCATGCGGATCGCCCCCAAACTGGCAATCCTGGGTCTATGCGGCGCCCTGGTGGCTGGCTGTGCTGCCAATCCCGGCGGATCGGGCCAGCTGGGCGATGCCTGCGGCGATCTCGGCTGGGGCAAGATCGGCGGCACCTTGGCGGGCGCGGCTGGCGGCGCCTATGTCGGCTCTCGCTGGTCGGGCGCGGGGCGGGGCACGCAAACGGCGGCAACCGCTGCCGGGGCCCTGCTGGGCGGGCTGGCCGGATTCCTGGCCGGCCGGTCGATCGATCGCGGCCAGTGCGAAAGCGCCTATGCCGCCCGCAATCAGGCGCTGAACAATGCCCAGCTTGGCCAATCGATCAACTGGAGCCAGGGCAATGCCTCGGGCAGCTTCACCCCAACCCGCACCGGCACCGATACGACCGGCGCCGAATGCCGCGAATATGAACAGACGATCCGGGTCGATGGCGTGCTGGAAACCGGCGTCGGCCGCGCCTGCCGTCGCCCCGATGGCCGCTGGCAGATCGTGAATAATTGACCGTGACGGACGGATGCCGATTGCGCGGGGGGAATAATTTTCCCCCGGATCGGCTGTCATGGCAGCAACTCTTGCGGGAAATTCCCTGCTCTACAGCCATGCCGTAAATGGCATGCGCTTTGCTCTCCAATTCTCTCTGCCCGCCCAGTGGATGGAGAGACGAATGACTGTCAGTTTCGATTTTTTTGCCTTATCTGACCTGCTGGATTTTTCAAAAGTCATTCAGGCAAAACGGAAAGCGAAAGGACAGGCGACCGGGCAGGACGCCCGCCAGGCGCTGGGGGTGGCTGCCGATCCGAACCGCCCCGACCGGCTGAAGGCCGAGTATGAGGAAAAAGGCTTCGCCAAATGGGCGGAGCAGCAGATCAAGCTAAAAAAGAAAAAGGACGCCGAAGCCCAGCAGGACCAGCAGCCTGGCGCGGCGGCCCAAGCCCAAGCACAGGACCAGGCCCAAGCACAGGACCAGGCCCAAGCACAGACACAAGTACGGGCATCAGGTGGGGCGGGCGGCGATGATCTTGCGCCATCGGCGCAGAAGGATGGCGCGGGCCATCGCCGCGCGAAAAGTAAGCCGCTGAGCGCGCTGCAGCTGGAGGCCGGCGGGCGGCTGGGAACCCAGACCCTGCGGGAAATGCTGTTGTCCGGATCGGTGCCGCAATCCTATTTCCTGGCGACCCGCGGCGACGCGCTTGCCAGCGATGAAGCCTGGATGCCGCTGTTCACGTCATCCGGTTCCGCCCTGGCGGCGCCTGCGCAGGCGCCGGGCGAGGCTGAGAAGGACCTGACCACCCAGCTGGCGGAGGAAGGCTTCCTGTCCTGGATCAAGGAAGAAACGCTGCGCCGTTTGAAGGAGGAAATCCGCAACCGGATCCTGGCGGCCAACGGCTTGACCGAGGAATCGTTCGGCGCCCTGGATGCCAGCAGCAAGGCCGCGATCGAAAAGGCGGTGACCGAGGAACTGTCCCGGCTGATCCAGGAGCAGCTGGTCGAGGCGCGGAAGCAGAAGAAAGAAGGGCTGTCGCCCATGATGATGGCGGGATTGATCGGCGCCTGACCGGAACCGCCCAACCCATCGCCCGCATTTCCCAGGATGGGGCCCGATTGTGTGGGATCGGGGCGGGCAAATGGCGGCACCGGCAGATATCTTCCGGTGCCGCCTTATCCTAAAGACGGCGCTTCGCCTATTCGCTGCGGCCCTTACTCGCTACGACCCGTTACTCGCTACGACCCATTACTCGCTACGACCTTGGCCGACGCCCACCTTCTGCGCCAGCGCGGCTTCCAGGAACGCATCGATATCGCCATCCAGCACAGCGCCGGTATTGCCGCTTTCGACCGATGTGCGCAGGTCCTTCACCATCTGATAGGGCTGCAACACGTAAGAGCGAATCTGGTGGCCCCAGCCGATATCGGTTTTCACCGAATTGGCGGCATTGGCCGCTTCTTCCCGCTTTTTCAGCTCGGCTTCGTACAGCCGGGCTTTCAGCATCTGCATGGCGGTGGCGCGGTTGCGATGCTGGGAACGGTCGGATTGGCAGGCCACCACGATCCCGGTCGGCATGTGGGTGATGCGGATCGCCGATTCGGTCTTGTTGACATGCTGCCCGCCCGCACCGGAGGCACGGAAGGTATCGACGCGCAAATCCTTTTCCAGGATTTCCACTTCGATATTGTCGTCAACCACCGGATAGACCCAGACCGAGCTGAAGCTGGTATGGCGGCGCGCCTGGCTGTCATAGGGCGAAATGCGCACCAGCCGGTGCACGCCGCTTTCGGTTTTCAGCCAGCCATAGGCGTTGAGGCCGGTGATCTGGATGGTGGCCGACTTGATCCCGGCTTCTTCACCCGGGCTTTCTTCCAGCAGTTCCACCTTATAGCCGCGCCGTTCCGCCCAGCGCATATACATGCGCAGCAGCATGTTGGCCCAGTCCTGCGCCTCGGTCCCGCCGGCCCCGGCATGGACTTCCAGATAGGCGTCGTTGGCATCGGCCTCGCCCGACAGCAGGCTTTCCAGTTCCCGCTTGGCGGCAATGCCCTGCAGCGACAAAATCGACTGTTCGGCATCGGCGATCATGGTCTGATCGCTTTCCAGCTCTGCCAGTTCCAGCAGCTCGATCCCGTCTTTCAACTGGGTTTCGATGGCGCGATAGCCGCCGATGCTGCGCTCCAGCGCGGTTTTTTCTTTCAGCAGCTTCTGGGCGCGGGCCTGATCGTTCCACAAATCGGGGTCGTTCGCGGCCTCGACCAGTTCATTCAAACGGGCAACCGACCGATCCCAGTCAAAGATGCCTCCTCAGCAGGGCCAGCGACTGCTCGATGGCAGTCACCGCTGCTTCAATTTCGGCTCGCATCGCCTTCAATCCTCTTTCGTCTCAATAAATTCCGCCGACGCCGACGGCCGACGGGGCCTGGCGGGGTGCCCCGCCTGGCGCCCCGCTGCCAGCAGGCGCGGTTGCCGACGGCGCGGCCTCCCCGCTACCATCGCCTTCCCCTGAGGAAACGCCGATTGCGGGGCTGGGATATTCGTCAGACTCGTCCTCCGATGCAAGCGTTGGCTCGCTACCCGGCTTGAACGGCTCCAGAATCGCTGCCTTGTCGCCCGCTGCGGCCAGTTTGCCGGTATCCTTGTTGACGCGCACCATCACCACGCCGGGCGGCGCGCGGAACGGCAGGGCCGGGCGCACGGCCAGCGCTTCCTGCATGAAATCGCGGAACACCGGGGCGGAATTACGCCCGCCGGTTTCCTGATTGCCCAGGGTTTTCGGCTGGTCGAAGCCGAAATACAGGCCGACCACCAGATCGGCGGAAAAGCCGACGAACCAGGCATCGGTGAAATCGTTGGTGGTACCGGTCTTGCCCGCCAGCGGCGCCTTGATCGCAGCGCCGATCGATGCGCCGGTGCCGCGCTGCACTACGCCTTGCAGCATCGATACCATCTGATAGGCGCTGATCGGATCGATGATCTGCGCCCGGCTGTCGGGAATCTCCGGCATGGTGCCGCCGGAAAAACCGCCAGCCAGACTTGCGCCCGGATTGCAGCCGGGGCAGGGGCGGGTGTCGTGGCGGAAGATGGTGCGGCCGTTGCGATCCTGCACCCGGTCAATCACCGACGGCGCGATCTGCTTGCCGCCATTGGCGATCATGGCATAGCCGACCGCCATGTGCAGCAGGGTGGTATCGCCCGCGCCCAGCGACATGGCCAGATAGCGCGGCAGATTTTGGGTCACGCCGAACCGTTCGGCCATTTCCGCCACCCGGTCCATGCCGATGGTTTCGGCCAGCCGGACGGTCATCAGATTGCGCGATTGTTCCAGCCCGTTGCGCATGGTGGTCGGGCCATAGAATTTTTCGGTGAAATTGTCCGGCCGCCATTTCCGGCCCGATCCGTCATCCATGACGAACGGCGCGTCCAGCAGCAGGGAGGATGGGGTGAACCCGTTTTCCAGCCCGGCCAGATAGACGAATGGCTTGAAGGACGATCCCGGCTGCCGCTTGGCCTGGGTGGCGCGGTTGAACTGGCTTTGATCGAAGCTCCAGCCGCCGGTCAGTGCCAGAATGCGTCCGGTATGCGGGTCCATCGCGATCAGGCCGCCCGACACTTCCGGCACCTGACGCAGGGCATAGGTGCCCTGGGGATAGCGGGTCTTGCCATCGGCGCTGGCGGCCACGGGTTCGACCAGGATCACATCGCCGACCGCCAGCACATCGGCGGGCTTCTTCGGCGCGGGGCCAACCTTCTGATCGGGCTGCGGCTCGCGCGCCCAGGTCAGTTCCGCCAGGGGAATCCGCCCGGTCGCGCCGCCTTTGACGCCGATTTCCGCCTCCCGCTCCTCCAGCTTCAGCACCACGGCCAGCGTCCAGGCGATTCCGGCGCTGTTGGTCCCCGGCGGCAGCGGTGTCTTATCCAGCGCCGCAGCCCACGCATTGGCCGCCACCGGCACGCCCTTGGCCAGCGGCCCGCGATAACCGTGCCGCCGGTCATAGGCAACCAGACCGGCCTTGAACACCCGGTCGGCAATCGCCTGCAATTTCGGATCGACCGAGGCGCGGACGATCAACCCGCCGCGATAGGCCTGTTCCTCGCCGAACCGCTCCACCAGTTCGCGGCGCACTTCCTCGGCAAAGAAATCGGCGCGCACCACTTCCTCGGCCTGGCGGCGGCGCACGGTCAACGGCGCATCGATTGCCTGCTTCGCCTCGGCCTCGGTGATGAAGCGTTCTTCCTGCATCCGCTGGATGACGTAATCGCGCCGCCCCTTGGCCCGTTCCGCCTGGGTGAAGGGGTTATAGTTCGACGGCGCTTTCGGCAGGGCGGCAAGATAGGCCGCTTCCTCGATCGTCAGCTCGTCCAGCGCCTTGTTGAAATAGGTCAGCGCCGCCGCAGCGACGCCATAGGCCCCGGAACCGCCAACCGACCCCAGATAGATGTCGTTCAGGTACAGCTCCAGGATCTTTTCCTTCGACAGCGCCTTCTCGATGCGGAAGGCCAGCAGAATTTCCCGCGCCTTGCGGTCGATGCTGCGCTGGTTGGTCAGAAGGAAATTGCGCGCCACCTGCTGGGTGATGGTGGACGCGCCGATCAGGCGGCGGTTTTCCGCCACGTTCTGCACGTTCTGGATCATCGCCCGCACCAGGCCGATGAAATCGACGCCCGGATGGGTGAAGAAATTCTGGTCCTCGGCCGCGATAAAGGCCTGAACCACCCGCGGCGGGATGCTGTCATAGGGCACGAACACGCGCTTTTCGGTGGCGAATTCGGCCATCAGCCGGCCATCGCCCGCATGCACGCGCGTCACCATCGGCGGCTGATATTCCGCCAGCTGGCTGTAATCCGGCAGGTCCTTGCCATAATGCCAGAACAGAAAGCCAATGCCGCCCGCACCGCCCAGAACGGCCAGCAAGGCCAAGGCCAGCGCGGCGAAAAACAGTTTGCGCAGCATTGATCTATCCTTCCACCCCGTCGAAGCCGATCTCGTCTGGCCCAAGGCCAGCCACCACTATGCCAGACAAAGGGGCAACAGTGCGGCAAGGCGGGGGCCGACGCGTACCGGTGTCATACCTGCTTCCACCGGCCCTGTGCAAACATTTGCAACGCAGGATGGCCCTACTGGATCCGCATAATGGCGCGAACCGGCTGGCCGGGGTCGCGGATGATGGTCGCTTCGGTTAACGGGGCCGTTGCCGGCGGTTTGGGCGCGGCGAACAGGGCGGGCGGGCCGGAATTCGGTTCTGCCGCCGGGTCGGGGGCGGCGGGCGGCTCCAGCTCCTCTGCCTGAACCCGGGGGCGGGGCGCGGCCTTCGGCGCCGGCGGCGATTGCAGGGCCGGGGTTTGCGGGGCCGGGGTTTGTGGGGTGGGGGCTGCGGTAACCTCGGTCGCGGCAGGCAGGGGACTATCCGATGACGCCGGCCCGGCTTGCGGCATGGCTGCTTGCGGCGCTGCCGGCGTGCCGGCCGATCCCGCCAGCAGGGGGGATAGCGCAACCGGGGACTGGGCAACCGGAGATGGGGCAACCGGAGATGGGGCAACCGGAGATGGGGCGGCCGCGACGGATGGCTTCGGTTCCGGCGCGGGTGCCGTGACTGGTGGTGGTGCAGCCGGGGGCCGGGCCGCTGCCACCGATTTCGGCGTCAATGCCACGGGGGCTGAAGGGGCTGGGGCTGAAGGGGCTGGGGCTGAAGGCGCTGGCGTTGACGGCGCAGGCCGCTCCACCTTTGGTTCCGGTTGCTTTGCCTCCGCCTTCGGCTCGGGCGGTTTCACTTCCGCCTTCGGCTCGGGCTTACGCTCCGGTGGCGGCGTCCGGCTGTCAGGACGGGTGTCAGGTTGGGTCTCTGCACTGGGGGCCTTGGGTTCCGCATCCGTGGCCGGGGCAGCGGCTGTTACCGGGGCCGTATCGGCGTCCGGCGCAAGATCGATCACCAATCGATGGCGATACCCATCCTGCGGCTGGATCAGGAACGCCCCTTGCACTTTGAACGGGCGGGTGCCGGTGATGGTCAGCTGCGGGCCGAACGGGCCGGTCGGCACAATCTCGGCCCGGGCGATCACACCGCCTTTCAGCGGGCTCGCGGGCGCGGCCCAGACCGCGCCGATCAGATCGATCACCACCCGGTCGGACCGGCCTTCGGTGCGCAGTTTGAAATTGGCCCGTTCCGACAGATCCACCACCAGCCGCGTGGTGCCGTCATTGGTGCCGACGCGCCAGGCCGTGGCGGTGGCATCGGCCAGTGCAGGGCTGACACTGCCGAAGGCGAGCGCGGCGAACAGCAGGGCGGATAACGGGCGACCGGTTGCCAATGCCCGCGACTGCGCGATCGGATTCTTATTGCGGATCAATGCCATAGCGACACCATGCCGCGCCTTGCCCCCAGATGCAAGCCCGTTGCAAGCCCGTTGCAAGCCCGTTGCGGGCCTTGTGATAGGGGGGATGCCCGCCCGGTCGATGCAACAGTCAAGACTTTTTCGCGCGCGGTGAAACGAAACAGTTGTGGGAACAGCCGCCTGCCCTTATGGTGGCGATGGTTCTGTCTGCCTGCCTGGCGGGCCGATGCACTGGTATTCGACAGCGGTGTTTTCCGCTGACAGGCTTTGCATCGGCACCGGAGTATGGCTTGCTTGGCAGCACCCATCGGCTTCCGCCGCACGCGCGCATCTGCGCCGGGGCGGGTTTTTCGATGGGCCGCGCCTGCAAGACCGCTGGTTCCGGATCGTCGGGCGGATCGGGAACCCGCAACCTTGGGAGCCTGTTTCGCCGGTGACGCATTTTCGTCCCCCCCTCTGCGATCCGCGCGGCGCTGATGCGCCGTTGCAGGTGCGTCATGGGGCGGCGTGTCATGGACCGGCAGCAACCTGGCGAACAATCACACAACAGATCGGTCATTCCCGTTTTGGGAAACCGTCCATTATGTCTGGCCGCGCCGCCGCCCGCCCCCTTGCCTTGACCGGCAGGGGCGACGGACTCAGGTCGCGCCGGGCGGAGAGTTCACGGCATGGTCAAGCGCATGTTGATCGACACGACCCACGCGGAAGAAACCCGCGTGGTCGTGCTGGATGGCAATCGGCTCGAAGAATTCGATTACGAGACCTCGACTAAAAAACAGATCAAGGGCAATATCTATCTGGCGAAAGTGACGCGGGTGGAGCCGTCGCTCCAGGCTGCCTTTGTCGAATACGGCGGCAATCGCCACGGCTTTCTGGCGTTCAGCGAAATTCACCCGGATTATTACCGCATCCCGGTTGCCGACCGTGAAGCGTTGCTGGCCATGGGCGGCACCCGCAACGACGATGGCGAGTTCAGCGACGACGACGACCAGTCGAGCGAGGAGGCGGAGGAGCTGGCCGCCCGCCGTCAGAAGCTGCTGCGCCACTACAAGATTCAGGATGTGATCGCCCGCCGCCAGATCATGCTGGTGCAGGTGGTCAAGGAAGAGCGCGGCACCA
>CAYRWZ010000069.1:0-12765 GCA_964428065.1 uncultured Comamonadaceae bacterium
TCGGCAGGCCCCAGCCTTCCCCCCGGGTGGGCAGCACGAAGGCATCGCAGGCAGTCATGACCGAGGCCATGCGCCAATGGGATTGCAGCGGCGCGTAATATTTCACCCGCCGTGGGTGGGCGAGGCCCAGC
The DNA here is from genome assembly GCA_964428065.1 of uncultured Comamonadaceae bacterium. Classification (GTDB taxonomy): domain Bacteria; phylum Pseudomonadota; class Alphaproteobacteria; order Elsterales; family Elsteraceae; genus CAYRWZ01. The sequence goes on from CAYRWZ010000069.1 coordinate 132, forward strand.
TTGGCGATTTCCTGGCCGACATCGACCCGCCGGAACGGATTGTCGGAGAACAGGTGCAGCTCCACCGCCTCATCGGCATGGAATTCTGCATCGAAGGCGCGCAGCAGCAGGTCCAGCCCCTTGCGCTGCTCCCACTTGCCGACCGACAGGAACTTGAAGGCGGGCCGCGCGGTGAATTCAGGCGCGGGCGGGATGCCCGGATGGAACAGGTCCGGATCGACGCCTTCAGGGATCACGGAAATACGGGCAGCCGGAATCCCGTGCTGGATCAGGATGCGCCGCCCCCAGCGCGACGGCACCCACACCGCATCCAGATCGCGCAGCGGATCGATGAAACTGTCGGGCAGGCGGGTGCTTTCGAACACGACGAAGCCGATGCGCGGGCCGGGCGCACCGGCAATCGCCGGGACCATCACTTCGGGGTGCAGAATGGCGATGGTGATCAGCGGATGATCGGGCCAGGTGGCGCGGATCGCCGCCCGCGCCGCGTCCGGGTCCTCATCGAACAGATGGCCCAGGAAACAGGCCAGAACCGGCCGCCGTTCCGACAGGCGCTCAAAGAAATTGCGGGTGTGGACGTTATAGCCCGTGCGGCCCTGGAACCAGCCCAGCGCATGAATCAGGGGGCCGCGCGTCAGGGGGCTGCGCATCAGGGGGCTGCGCGCCGGGATATCGGGGGTTTGGCGGGGTGGGGACACGCGCATCATTCTAGAAAGGCAAGGGAACAGACAGGGCAGGCGAATCCGGCGTTTCGGCGGCCAACAGCGCCAGCAGCGCCGCCTCGAACCGGTCGGTGGCGATGGCCGCACTCCACGGCTGCCAGGGCGGATCGCCGTAACCGCCCAGCGGGTCACGGTCCAGCGGATCGTGGCGGATGCCGAGGGTTTCCCGACATTCCGCCAGCGTCCAGCCGGCAACATGCACGGCTTCGGCCGCAGCGGCAATCCGGTCGGCTTCCTTGATCTGCTTTTTCAAGGCGGCGGGCACTTGGGTCGGCAGGCCGAACCGCGTATGCACCGCCGCCTGCAACGCGCTGTCCAGCCGGGCATAGCCTTCGCCCAGAAACGGCTTCAGCGGAGAGATCGGATCGAAACAGACGCCCAGGCATTCCGACGCATCGTGCAGCAGATAGGCCAGCTGATCGCGCACCGGCATGGGCGCACGGGAGGTAGCGCGGTGGCGGTTGAGACCGATCGCCAGCACGGCCAACGAATGCTGCGCCACCGACAGCGGCCAATCCCAGACCGAATGACCGCCCCAGCGGAAGGTGCGCCCGGCGCCCAGGGCCAGATCGCGCAATTCGAAATCGAACGGCGTCGGCTCCAGCAGGTTCAGGCGGCGGCCCGAGGGCAGGCGCACCCAGGCGCGCGGCATCTTGAAGGCGCTGCTCTGGATCCGATCGGTATGGGTCCGGTCCGACTGCGGGCGGCGCGCGGCCCGCGTGGCAGGCTGGGGAGTCTTGGGCAGAAGGGGCGGCGGATCAGCGGGCATAGCTACCCTCCCTTAGGGCGTGGCGCATCACTTTGCGATAGAGGGTCGGCAACGCCTCACCCCCCAGCTGATCCAGCGGCACCCAGCGCCCGAGGCGCGAATCGCCCAGGGAGACAGCGGCGGCCAGCACGGTCAGTTCCAGATGGAAATGGGTGAAGGTGTGACGCACCTGGCCCGGCAGGCGGCGCCATTCGGCCCGGCAGGGCGCGCCATCCGGGGAGTCCGCACTGCCCTGCGCCGCCGTCAGTGCGGGCGGCTGATCTCGCCAATCACTGCCAGGAAATTCCGTCATGCCGCCCAGCAGTCCCTTCTCCGGCCGCCGGCGCACCAAGACCGACCCGTCCTTGCGCATCAGCCAATAGACCAGCCCGTGCCGGATGGGCTTTTCCGGCTTGGCCTGCTTCAGGGGATAGCGTTCCGGGTTGCCCTGACGGCGCGCGGCGCAACGCTCCATCACCGGGCACAGGCCACAGGCGGGATTGCGCGGGGTGCACAGCGTCGCCCCAAGGTCCATCATCGCCTGGGCATAATCGCCCGGCCGCTGTTGCGGCGTTAGCTGCGTCACCAGGGATTTCAGCGCGGGTTTGGCGGCGGGCAGCGGGGTTTCCACGGCATACAGGCGCGATACCACCCGTTCCACATTGCCGTCCATCACCGCCGCCGGGCGGTCGAAGGCGATGGCGGCAATCGCGGCGGCGGTGTAATCGCCAATGCCGGGCAGCGCCAGCAGATCATCCTGTTGATCGGGAAAGCGGCCCCGGTGCCGCGCCACCACCACCTGCGCACATTTGTGCAGGTTGCGCGCCCGGGCGTAATAGCCAAGCCCGGCCCAGGCTTTCAGCACATCGTCCAGATCGCTGCGCGCCAGATCGCCCACCGTGGGCCAGCGCGCCAGAAACGCGCTGTAATAGCCCGCGACGGCCTGAACCGTGGTTTGCTGCAGCATGATTTCCGACAGCCAGACGCGATAGGGGTCGGCCAGTTCGCCCGGTTCGGCACGCCAGGGCAGGCGGCGGCGGTTGCGGTCGTACCAGGCCAGCATGGCGGCCGCATGTGCCCCATCCGCCATCACCTGTTCCGTCCCCATCAGTTCCACATCGAATTTCTCGCGGTGGCGCGATACTCTGCCGACCATGGCGACCCCTGCTGATCCCAAACCGAAATCGTCCCGCACTCCGTCCCGGAAGCCCCCGGCTGCCAGGATCGGTGCATCCCAATCGGACAAGGATGTAGCCGACCCTGACCCCGCCCGCCAGAGATCATCGCATAGCCGGGAGGAGAGCGCCGCAGACGAACGGCCGGAGGCGGTCCGCCGCTATTTCCGCGGGCCGCGCGCCATCGCCGCCACCCTGCCCGATGTCACCAAGACCACGCTGATGCGCCGGGGGCTGGCGGCGGCGCGCATCCTGGCCGAATGGCAATCGATCATTGGCCCCGACCTTGCGCCCCACACCCTGCCCGAATGCATCCGCCGCGATACCCGGAGCGATCCGTCACAGGCAGAGGCGACGCTGGTCCTGCATGTCAGCCCCGGCATGGCGCCGCATCTGGTTTATTATGAACGGCTGGTGATCGACCGGATCAACAGCTATTTCGGCTTTGCAGCCGTAACAAAACTACAGATTCTGCAGCGCCCGATCATCCGTCCGGAGAGCCAGCGGAAACGGGCACGCCAGGTGGAGCCGCCCGCCCTGCCGCCCCAGCAGGAACAGCAGTTGCAGCAGGATCTGGCGCCGATCCGCGATCAACGGCTACAGGCGGCGCTGGAGCGGCTGGGACGCCGATTGTTGCAACCGCAACAAAAGTAGCAAAATTACATTGCATCGCACCTAAGCCTGTTTCATGGTTTTGCGGGACAAGGCTTCAGGGGCGGGATCGCAGATCATGGCACGGGCAAAGACGGCACAGGAGTCCAGCGGGCAGATTTCCAACGCTGTTGCGGCGGAACGCGCGGCATCGCTGCCTTTTCCAACTCCCTGCCTGCCCGATGGCGCGGCCCGCTTCGCCGCCGATCCTGCCGCCGACCCCGATGCGCTGATGCGCCACCTGCTGGCCCGTTTGCAGGACTTGCGCACCCAGTCGGAAATCGATCCGTTCAGCAACCCGATCCTGATGCTGGCGCTGGAAATCACCCGCATGGTCGACCGGGCGGAGATCACCCCCTCGGCCCTGGAACAGTTGATCCAGCGGCTGACCGGCCATGCGTTCCTGGCCCGTGCCGACCGGCTGGCGCGTTATCTGGGCGAACGGGATCCGCTGGTCAATGCCGCCGGGCTGCGCCAACGGCTGGAGGCGTGGATTGCCGATACCGGGGCCGATTTCGACGCCTATGCCGCACTGGTCGAACGGGTGCATTACGGCATCGTCTTTACCGCGCACCCGACCTTTTCCACCAGCCTGGACCTGTCGCGGGTGCTGGCCCATCTGGCCGATGGCACGGCGGATGCGGCGCAGCTGGCGCGGGCGCTGCGGGCCGATCACCGCCCGCCGAAAGTGTTGACCCTGTCGGCCGAACACCAGTTCGCCGGGGAAGCGATCGCCAATCTGGAAACTGCGCTGGACCGGATGCGCCGCACCGTGCTGGATGTGGCGCGCAGCCACTTTCCCGGCCAGTGGCACCGCCTGTCGCCCCGGCTGGTGGTGGCGGCGTCCTGGGTCGGCTATGACCTGGATGGCCGGGCCGATATCGGCTGGGCCGATACGTTGGTCAAGCGCCTGAAGGTCAAGCTGGCGCAGCTGGAACGGCATCGCGGCACCCTGGCGCGGCTGCTGGGCGAAAGCGCGGCGGTATCGCCCGGCCTTGCCACCACGCTGGAACTGGCAGTGTCGGTGCTAACCCTGGCGGCCAAGCAGACGGCGGAACAACTGGCCCTGGCCGAACAGGCGGGTGACCGGATCGACCGCGCGCAGGCGCTGGCCGAAAGCCTGGTCAGCGGACGCGATGCCGCACTGACCGATACCACCCGGCTGACCGCCTTGCTGGATCGGGCCCTGGTCGATTTGGCCCTGGTCGATTTGGCGCGCGCCGAACCTGCCACGGGAACCGACGCCGCACACGAAGCCGCACATGATCTGGCGCTGGATATCGCGGTGGTTCGGGCGTCCCTCGCCGCCCATGGCCTGTCGAACGCCCGCTGCCATTTCCGGCTCAATGCCACCCAGCTGCACAATGCGATCCGGCGCGAGATCGATATGGAAACCGCGCCCAGCGACCCCGTGCGGCGGCGCAGCTATTTCAACGCCTTGAACGAACGGCTGGACCGGACCCAACCGGTCCAGGTCAATCTGGGCGCGCTGATCGCCGAACCGGCCTCGGCCAAGCGCATGTTCATGCTGATCGCGACGATCCTGAAGCATGTTGACAGCGAAACCCCGATCCGTTTCCTGATTGCCGAAACCGAAACCGGCTTCACCCTGCTGACGGCGCTGTATCTGGCGCGGCTGTTCGGGGTGGAGGAGCGGGTCGAAATCTCCCCCCTGTTCGAAACTGTGGAGGCGCTGGAACGCGGCGAGGCGGTGATCGAGGAAGCGCTGCGCAGCCCGCATTACCGCGCCTATATCCGCAAACAGGGCCGGATCGCTGTGCAGTTCGGCTATTCCGATTCCGGGCGCTATATCGGCCAGATGGCGGCAACCTTCTGGATCGAACGGTTGCGGCTGCGGCTGGCCGGGTTGCTGGCGCGCCACGATCTGGCGGGGATCGAGGTCATTCTGTTCAACACCCATGGCGAATCGATTGGGCGCGGCGGGCATCCGGCCTCGCTGTCCGACCGGCTGCACTATCTGGCGCCGGAGGCAAGCCGCCGCGAATTCACCCGCCACGGCCTGTTTGCGCGGGAAGAAAGCAGTTTCCAGGGCGGCGACGGCTATCTGCCGTTCCTGACCCCCGATCTGGCCTTCGCCGCGCTGACCCGCGTGGTGGAATTCGCCCTGCCCGATGGCGATCGCCGCGCCCCCAGATCCGCCCCGGCACCCGATCCGATCTATGGCGAGGCCGATTTCGCCACCGAATTCTTTGCGGCGGTCAAACAGTTCTTCTGCGATCTGGTTGACGATCCGCACTATGCCGCCCTGCTGGGCGTCTATGGCACCAACATGCTGTACCGCATGGGATCGCGGCCGGTGAAGCGCCAGCATGAAGGGCTGGGCCGCCCGGCGGAACTGTCCCATCCGTCGCAGTTGCGGGCGATTCCCAACAATGCCGTGCTGCAGCAGCTTGGCCTTTTGGCCAATACGATTTCAGGGCTGGGCGCAGCGATGGCGCGCGATCCCGATACGGCGGCGGCGATGCTGCGTGCGTCGCCCCGATTCCGGCGCGCCCTGCGCATGGTGCAGCACGCGCTGGCCGCATCCGATCTGGAATGCCTCAGCGCCTATGTCGCCACCCTCAACCCCGGCATGTGGCTGAACCGGTCCGCCAAGACCCGCAGCCCGACCCGGCGGGAGGAACTGCGCATCGTCGCCGACCGGCTGGAACAGGTGGACCTGCACCAGAAGCTGATCAAGGTGTTCCGCAAGCTGCAGGGCGATCTGTTGAGCCTCAAGACCATTCTGGACGATATCGGCCCGATCGAGGATCCCGCCGCCGATAGCACCCGCAACGGCGTTCTGGCCCTGGCGGGGGAGGATCGGGAGCGGCTGGTGCTGCTGCATACGCTGCGCATCGCCCTGATGCACCGAATTTTCCTGCTGGCGACCCATATCCCCGATTTCAGCCCGCAGCACGGCACGACGCTGGAGGATATCTTTGCCCGCATCATCCATCTGGATGTGGAGGATGTGGTCGATCTTCTGTCGGAAATCTTCCCGGCGCGCGATGCGGCTGACCCGGCGGCGCTGGATTTTGCCGAACCGTCCACCTATCGCAGTGCGGCCGGGCAGACCTATGAGCGGGAGCATGAACAGCTGTTCGAGCCGATGAAGGCCTATCATGACCTGATCCGGCGGATCAGCGTGGCGGTCAGCTATCAGATCGGCGCGATTGGATAGCGGATAGCAGATCGTGAGTATTGAAAGGGGGGGTTAATCCCCCTCGTCCACGATCCCGCTGTCGCGGTAGGGGTGGGCCGGATAGACGCCGAGGATTTTGACCTCCCGGCTGAAGAATTTCAGTTCTTCCAGCGCCAGGCGCATCGGCCGTTGATCCGGGTGGCCTTCGGCATCGGCATAGAATTGGGCCGCCACGAAGGTGCCGCCGACCATATAGCTTTCCAGCTTGGTCAGGTTGATGCCGTTGGTGGCAAAACCGCCCAGGGCCTTGTACAGCGACGCCGGGACCGAACGGACGCGGAAGACGAAACTGGTGATCGCCTTGCCTTCCGCCGGGTCCGGCACTTCCGGCACCCGGGCCAGCACCAGAAAGCGGGTGGTGTTGTGGGGCGCATCCTCGATATCCGCTTTCAATACCTGCAGGCCATAGATCTCCCCGGCGAGGGAGGAGGCAATCGCCGCTTCTTCCGGGTTGCCGCGTTCGGCGATCATCTTGGCGGATCCTGCCGTATCCTCTGCCACAATCGCCTCCAGCCCCAGGGACTTAATCACCTTGCGGCACTGGCTCAACGCCTGGACATGGCTATAGACGCGCTTGATGCTGGACAGGCTGGCCCCCTTGGGCGCCAGCAGCATGTGGTTCACGCGCTGAAAATGCTCGCCGATGATGTGCAGGCCCGATTTCGGCATCAGGTAGTGGACATCCGCCACCCGCCCGGCCAGCGAATTTTCAATCGGGATCAGGGCGCGGTCGGCATCGCCGTCGCGCACGGCGGCAATCGCATCGTCGAAGGTGGCGCAGGGCAGGGTGGTGATCCCCGGAAACACCGCCCGGCACGCCAGGTCGGAATAGGCCCCATGGGCCCCCTGAAACGAAACCAGACGTACCAGATCGCTCATCGCTGTTCCCATGACCCTGTGAAACGCATCAATTTGCCTTGCCGATCAGGCTGCGTGCCCGTTCCAGATCGGCGGGGGTATCAACACCCAGTGGAATGGTATGGACGATGCCGACATCGATCCGCATGCCATCAGCCAGGGCGCGTAACTGTTCCAGACGCTCCGCCACTTCCAGTTCCGCCGGCGGCAGGCCGACGAAGCGGCGCAGCGCTTCCCGCCGATAGGCATAGATGCCGATATGGTGGTAATGGGGGATATTCTCCCCCGTCGGGATTGCGGCACGGCTGAAATACAAGGCCCGGCCGGTCATGTCGATCGGCTTGCGGCGCGCCAGGGCGATTTTCACCACATTGGGGTTGTGGGTTTCTTCCTCGTCCGTGATTTCCGCCGCCAGGGTGCCGATATCCACGGCGGGGTCGGCCAGCGGGGCCAGAACGGTTTTCAGGATATGCGGCTCCAGCGTCGGCAGATCGCCCTGCAGGTTGACCACCACATCGAAGTCCCGATCCGGGTCAACCGTTTCCGCCGCCGCCCACACCCGGTCGGAGCCAGAGGGCAGGCCCGGATCGGTCATCACTGCACTGCCGCCGGCACGGGTGACGACGTCGAAAATCTCCCGGTCGCCGCAGGCCACCAGCACCGGCCCCACCCCGGCGGCCACGGCCCGGCGCCAGACATGAATGATCATCGGATCGCCGTGGATCAGGGCCAGGGGCTTATCGGGCAGGCGGGTGGCGCGCAGGCGCGACGGAATGACAATCAGCGGATTCATAACAAGCAGTGAGACAGGAAGGAGACACCAGGGAAAGCGACAAACAGGGCACAAAACGCGGCAGATTGCCGCTATAAGGCGCCCGGTCCGGGTATGTGTGCAACTCTATCCTGCCCGCGCCGCCAGACAAACGGAATTCGCACCCGCACCCGATATGCGACAAAGGCATAACCGCACATTGGACATCGGCGATGAATCGCACTATTTTGCGCGTCGCGTTCGTGATCGCGGCTTGAAGGCAGCCGCCGTAGCCTTGCAGGGATGAAGTGCCATGTCGAGTTTGGAGCTGAACAAGATCGCCGCCGCCGTGCTGGTTGCGGGCATCACCGCCATGGTGGTCGGTAAGGTTGGCAATATGCTGGTCGCTCCCAAGCCGCTGGAAAAGAATGCCTATGTGGTCGAAGGCGTTGGCCAGACCCAGACCGCAGCCGCCAGCACGGATACCAGTTCCGCCCAGATCGAGCCAATTGCCCCGCTGCTGGCCGCCGCCACCGTGGCCGATGGCGCCAATGTCGCCAAGCGCTGCACCGCCTGCCACAGCTTCGAAAAGGGCGGCGCCAACAAGGTTGGCCCCAATCTGTGGGACATTATCGGCGCCAAGCATGCCCATATGCAGGGCTATCAGTATTCTGCCGCCCTGACCGGCATGGCCGCCAAGGACTGGACTTATGAGGAAATGAACCAGTTCCTTGCCAATCCGAAGGCCTATGCACCAGGCACCAAGATGTCCTTCGCCGGCATCCGCAAGCCGGAGGAGCGGGCGGCCATGATCGTTTACCTGCGCTCCCTGTCTGATGCGCCGAAGCCGCTGCCGTAATCGCCCGGCATGACCGTGCAGGTTACGCAGTCCTACATCGATCTAGCCTTGGAATTGGCCGCGCTTGCGCGGCCAATTTCGCTTCAATACTACCGCCAGCTTGAGGCGTTCGAGGCCAAGGGCGATGCCAGCCCGGTGACGATTGCCGACCGGGAGATCGAAGCGCGCATCCGCGACGTTCTGGCCGCACGGGTGCCGGGCCACGGTATTCTGGGCGAGGAACACGGGTCCGACCGGATCGACGGCGGCTGGGTCTGGGTGATCGACCCGATCGACGGCACCAAATCCTTCATCACCGGTAAGCCGCTGTTCGGCTGTCTGATCGCCCTGTGCCACCAGGGGCGTCCCGTGCTGGGCGTGATCGAAATGCCCGCTTTGGGGGAAACCTATTGGGGCGGGCCGGGGCTGGGCGCGTTTTTCAACGGCCGCCCCATCCGGGTGCGCGCCTGTCGCGGGGTGGGCGAAGCGCTGCTCTATGCCACCTCTCCCTATATGTTCAAAGGCCCGGACCGCGAGGGGTTCGAGCGGGTGGCCGCCGCCAGCCGCTATCCCCTGTTCGGGGCCGATTGCTATGGCTATGCGGTTACCGCCGCAGGGCACGCCCATCTGGTGGTGGAAGCATCGCTTCAGCCCTATGATTTCTGCGCACCGGCAGCGGTGATCGAGGGCGCGGGCGGGGTGGCATGCGATTGGTCGGGCCGGCCCCTGACGCTGCGGTCCGATGGGCGCGTGGTGTGTGGGGCAACCCCGGCCCTGGTCGAAGAAACCCTGGGTCTGCTGACCGCGAAGGGCTAGCGCCGATCCGGCCGGTCCCTATATAACGATTAACGGTACACCCTGACATTCACCCCGATGGGAGCCCGGTAGGACCCGCAATGACGGCACGCCCGATCCGCCCCGCAACCAGCAGCCTGTCCCCCGACCTTGGGGAATCGCCGATCCGCGAGGGCCGCATTGTCCGTGATGCCGAGCGGGGCCAGGATCGGGGCCAGGATCGGGGCCAGGATAGGGGGCAAGATCGCCGGGCAGAAATTCTTGCCGTTGCGCGGGAGCTGTTCCTGACCGAAGGGTTCGAGCGCACCTCGATGCGCAATATTGCGGCGCGCCTGTGCGTCACCCCGACCACGCTCTATCTCTACTACCGGAACAAGGAAGACCTGCTGTTCCACATCGTGGCAGAGACGTTCCAGCGCCTGCTGGACCAGCAGGATGCGGTCGCCCGCAGCGACGATCCGCTGGACAGCCTGCGCACCAGCCTCGTCACCTATGTCCGTTTCGGCCTGGATCATCCCGATCATTACCGGGTGGTGTTCATGACGCCGCCGCCCGGTGGTTTTTCGCAGAAGAGCGCGCCCGATGCGGTGCCCAGCGGCGGCGGCACCCCCTGCGGCAGCGCCGCGAATTGCCGCGATGTTGCCCATCTGGCCTATGACCGCCTGACCCAGCGGGTGCAGCGCTGCATCGAAGCTGGCCTGCTGCCGCGCAGCACCGACGCTGATCTGGCCGCCGAAATGCTGTGGAGCGCGGTGCATGGCGTTACCTCCCTGCTGATCGTGTGCGGCGACCGCATGGAATGCGGACGCGAACGGCTGGTCTCCGGGCTGGTCGAGACCCTGCTGCGCGGCTTGATCCATAACGAGCGATAATGACGGTTCCGGGAGGACGCCCATGACATCTGGACAGACACTCGCGAGGCCTGGGCGTCGACAGGGATGGGCGGCCCTGGCGCTGATCATTGGCGTTATCTCTGGCCTTGTCTCTGGCCTTGTCTCTGGCTTGGTTCTGGTCACGGCCCCGGCGCAGGCCCAAACTCAGGCCCAGGCATCCGGCCCGGTCCACGCGCTGGCCATGCACGGCGCGCCGAAATATCCGCCCGGCTTCGATCGCTTCGCCTATGTCAACCCCGATGCGCCGAAGGGCGGGGACTTGCGTCTGGCGGCGATCGGCAGTTTCGATAGCCTGAACCCCTATATCCTCAAGGGCACGCCCGCAGCCGGCGTCAGCCTGCTGTTCGACACGCTGACCGAGGCCTCGGCCGATGAACCGTTCAGCCGCTACGGGCTGATCGCGGAATCGATGGAGGTGGCGGCCGACAAGGCGTCGATCACCTTCCGCCTGCGGCCCCAGGCCCGCTTTCACGATGGCACCCCGGTAACGGCGGAGGATGTGGCCTTCACCTTCGATCTGCTGATGACCAAGGGCCATCCGCAGTTTCGCGCCTATTACCACGATGTGCTGAAGGCCGAGGTGGTGGACCCGCGCACCGTCACTTTCCGCTTCCGCGACGGCACCAATGCCGAATTGCCGCTGATCGTCAGCGAGCTGCCGGTTCTGTCCAAGGCGTTCTACAGCGCAACGCCGTTCGATCAAACCAGCCTGACGCCGCCGCTCGGCTCCGGCCCCTACAAGGTCCAGCGGGTCGATGCCGGTCGCACAATCGTGCTGGAGCGCGATCCCAACTATTGGGCCAAGGATCTGCCGGTGAAGCGCGGGCGGCACAATTTCGCCCAGCTGCGCTATGAATATTTCCGCGACGATGCCGCCGCGCTGGAGGCGTTTCTGGCCGGGCAGACCGATCTGCGGGTGGAAAGCGTCGCCCTGCGCTGGGCGACCGCCTATGAAACCCCGGCGGCCAAATCCGGCGCGATCCGCAAAAGCGAATTCAAGACCAGCCTGCCGCGCGGGATGCAGGCCTTTGTCATGAACATGCGCCGCCCGTTCTTCCAGGATGCGCGGGTGCGGCAGGCCATGGCCTATGCCTTCGATTTCGAATGGTCGAACAAGACGCTGTTCTTCGGCGCCTATAAGCGCACCACCAGCTATTTCATGGGGTCGGAACTGGCGGCGACCGGCCTGCCCAGCCCGGCCGAACTGGCCCTGCTGGAGCCGCTGCGCGCGCAGATCCCGCCCGAGGTGTTCACCAAGACCTATGCCCCGCCGATGACCGACGGGTCCGGGTCGATCCGCGCTGGCCTGCGCGAGGCGCTGCGCCTGCTGCGCGAAGCCGGGTACGAGGTGAAGAACGGCAAGCTGACCGGCCGGGACGGCAAGCCGGTGGAGCTGGAGTTTATCGACGATAATCCGGCGTTCGAACGGATCGTGCTGCCGTTCATCAAGAATCTGGAACAGATGGGCATCACCGTGAAGTTCCGCATTCTGGACCCGGCGCAGAACCAGCGGCGGATGGACAGTTTCGACTTTGATATGACCAATGCCGTATTCGGCCAGTCGGAATCGCCGGGCAATGAACAGCGCGATTTCTTCGGTTCTGCCGCCGCCCGCATCGAAGGCAGCCGCAATCTGATGGGCATCGCCAATCCGGCGGTCGATACCCTGATCGAAGCGGTGATCCGCGCCAAATCGCGGGACGATCTGATCGCCGCCACCCGCGCCCTGGATCGGGTGCTGCTGTGGAACCATTATGTGGTGCCGCAATGGCATAACGATGTGACGCGGGTTGCCCATTGGGACCGCTTCGGCTGGCCGGAAGTGCCGAACAAGTACGGCTTCCTGCTGGATCTGTGGTGGATCGATCCGGCCAAGCAGGCGGCGCTGGGCGGCAAGGCCCCCTCTCCCGCGTCCTCCGCTACCCCGGCCCGGCCCTAGGCGCGCTGCGGCGGAATGCTGTCCTATATCCTGCGCCGCTTGCTGCTGATGGTGCCAAC
>CAYRWZ010000070.1:0-262 GCA_964428065.1 uncultured Comamonadaceae bacterium
GGCGGTGCCCTTGTCGGCCGCGACCACCAGATAGGGATCGTCGGGATCGTGCCGCACCACGCGGGTGGGCGGGACGATATCGCTGCCCTTGCGGTTATCGGTGATATCCAGCAGGCCGTTCATCATGGTGCTGTAGCAGGCCACCACCTGGGCCTGCAGCGCGGCCCGCCCCGCATCGGGGGTCGGCGGGCGCTTGACCACGAAGCCGCCCTTGGAGCCGACCGGGACGATGACCGCGTGTTTCACCGTCTGCGCCTTCAGC
>CAYRWZ010000070.1:282-570 GCA_964428065.1 uncultured Comamonadaceae bacterium
TTTCGGTGCGGAAATCCTCCCGCCGGTCGGACCAGCGGATGCCGCCGCGGGCAACCTTGCCACCGCGCAGGTGGATCGCCTCCACATCGGGGGAATAGACCCACACTTCATAATGCGGGCGCGGCTTGGGCAGATCGTCGATCCGGCCGCTTTCCAGCTTGAAACTCATATAGGGCTTCGGATTGCCTGCCGCGTCGGGCTGGAAGACGTTGGTGCGCAGCGTCGCCAGGATCAGGTTGACATAGCGGCGCAGGATGCGGTCTTCGTCCAGCACAGTCACGGCGTCCA
>CAYRWZ010000070.1:590-9745 GCA_964428065.1 uncultured Comamonadaceae bacterium
TCAATCTCCACGGCCAGGCCGCGCGCCTTGGTGCTGTCGGCCCGATCCGGGTTGAAGCGGGCATGGAACAGCGCGATCAGGGTGGCGGCAATCCCTGCATGTTTCGCCAGCGTCTGTTCGATCAGGCTTTGCGAATAGGTGAAGCCCGCCTGCTTCAGATACTTGGCATAGGCGCGCAGCACGGCGATTTCGCGCCAGTCCAGCCCCGCCGCCAGCACCAGCCGGTTGAAGCCGTCATCCTCGGCCGCGCCGGTCCAGGTGGCACGGAAGGCATCGTGGAACCGTTCGCGCGCGGCGGTGATGGCATCGCCCGTCATGCTGGCGGGCAGCGACAGATCGAAATCATGCAGCCAGACCGGGCCATCGCTGTCGGCGACGTTCAGTTTGAACGGCACCTCGCTGATCACGCGCAGGCCCCGGTTTTCCAGCATGGGCAGCACATCGGACAGGGCAACCGGCTGGCCTTTCTGGAAAATCCGGAAGGCAAGATCGGTCCCGGCGTCGCCCTCTGCCCCGCCTGGTTTGCGGTAGAGCCAGAACACGGTTTCCCCAGCCAGCGCGCGTTCGATCCGCGGCATATCCTCAACCGCATCGTCGGCGCTGAACCGTTCGCGATAGGCGATCGGGAAGGCCGACTGGAAGCGGCGATAGGCGTTGCCGCTGGCGGTCGGGCGGCCCGCAGCCTCGGCCCGCATCAGGGCGGCGTGGAACTGTTCCGGCCAGCCGCGCCCGGCTTCGATCAGGCGGGCTTCCAGCGCGGCGACATCCACATCGGGCATCGCACCGGGCTGGGTTTTGACAATGATGTGCAGCCGCGCCAGCGGCGCTTCGGACAGCTGGATGTAGGAGGCCGAAATCCGGCCGCCCAGCGCTTCGGAAATCAGCGCGTGGAACTTTTCGCGCAGGGCCTGGTCATAGCGTTCGCGCGGGATATAGATGAGCAGGCTGACAAAGCGTTCGAACGGGTCGCGGCGCAGGAACAGGGCGATCCGCTTGCGATCCTGCAGTTGCAGGATGCCCATCGCGGTCTCGAACAGCTCGTCCTCGCCGATCTGGAACAGCTCGTCGCGCGGGAAGGTTTCCAGAATCTGGATCAGCGCCTTGCCGTCATGGCTGGTCGGGCTCAGCCCCGCGCGGCGGATCACGCTGGCTAGCTTGCGCCGCAGAACCGGGATTTCGGTCGCGCTCTGGTTATAGGCGCTGGAGGTGAAGAGGCCGACGAAGCGCCGTTCCGCCACCACCTTGCCGGATGCGTCCAGCTTCTTGACGCCGATCACGTCCATATGCACCGGGCGATGCACCGTGGCGCGCTGATTGGCCTTGGTCGCCATCAGCAGGGTGGGCGATTCCAGAAAGGCGCGCACATCGGGCGGCAGGGCGGCCAGGTCGCGCACGCCGTCGAAGATCGACACGGCCGGATCGCGCAGGATGCCAAGGCCGCTATCCTCCGGCACCCGCATGACCGACTGTTTGCCCTTGGTCTCGAACAGATATTCGCGATAGCCGAGGAAGGTGAAGCGGTTGTCGCCAAGCCAGTGCAGGAAGGCTTTGGCTTCGGCCACTTCCTCTGCCGGGACCGGCGATTTGGCCAGGGCCGGATCGTCCAGTTCCGCCGTCACCAGCGACAGGCGGTGCAGCATGGCGCGCCAATCCTGCACGGCGCTGCGCACATCGTTCAGCGCGGCGGTCAGACTGGCTTCCGCAGCGGCCAGATCGGCATCGTCCACCGTGCCGGTCAGCCACAGCTGCATGATCGATTCGGCCTCGCCGCTGCCAAGGCCGGTCAGCGCGCCCGATCCGTTGCGCGCAACGCGCAGCACCGGGTGAATGATCAATTCGGCGGTCAAATCATGGCGCGACAGGGCGGCGCTGACCGAATCGACCAGGAAGGGCATATCGTCGTTGACGATTTCGGCGATTGCGGTTGCGCTGCCGAAAGCCTTGGTGCCTGCACCGGGGCGGAACACCCGCAGCTTCGCGGTGCCGGGCGTCCGGGTGGCGGCGAAGTCCCAGATCGACTTCACCCCGGCCACCAGCCCATCCAGCCCGTGCGTCACCAGATCGTTCGGCGCCAGTCCCGCATAAAAAACACGGGCGAACTCGGCAAGTTCACCCGGCACGGCCTGTGCGACGGCGTCAATGATCTCGGCTTTTCGTTTTTCGGCCTGCTGCGCCACGATTCTGGTCTCCCCCCAATCGCGGACCGGCTTGTGTTTTCCCGGTCCGTCTTGTTGGCGGACGCGACAAACAGACGCGCCCCGCCGTTGCGCGAGGGATACTCCTGCCTGCTTTCTGTTGCAAGTGTTCGAGGGTCCGGCCAAAGCGGTTTGGCGGGACAAAGCAGGGCAGTCATGCCGAAATCGGGGGGCAACACTATGGGCAATAAAAAAGGCCGGGTGGACCCGACCTTGATACGGCCCCATCTTCCAGCGTTCAGAAGATGGAGCGGGAGACGGGACTTGAACCCGCGACCCTCACGTTGGCAACGTGATGCTCTACCACTGAGCTACTCCCGCGCCCTCACGGCGAACCGTGTGAACGGGGCCGGACTATAGCGATCCGCGCGGCGGCTGCAAGCACTTTTTTGCAAAACTGTCATCGGGGCCTGGATTCGGGCCGCCGCCGCATACGGAACAGCAGGACGGGCTGCCATGCCGCATCTGCCTTGCCATTCCCCGCCCCGCCTGCCACATATGCAGGCAATACTGCCCATCGTAGCGTCAAGAGAGTCTGTCCATGCAACCGATCATCAGCGCCACGGCCCAGCCTTTCGGTTCGTCCCCCACTGCGTCTCCAGGTGCGTCTCTGAGTGCATCCCCTAAGGCGGCCCCGGTGAAGGATGTCACCACCGCCACCTTTATGAAGGACGTGATCGAAGCCTCGCGCGAGGCGGTGATCGTGGTGGATTTCTGGGCCCCCTGGTGCGGCCCGTGCAAGACGCTCGGCCCCTTGCTGGAAAAGGCAGTGGCTGAGACCAAGGGCGCGGTCCGCATGGTCAAAATCAATGTTGACGAGAATCAACAGCTGGCGGCGCAAATGCGCATCCAGTCGATCCCGGCGGTCTATGCGTTTCTGGATGGCCGGCCGGTCGATGGTTTTGTCGGCGCGCTGCCGGACAGCCAGGTCAAGGCGTTCGTCAAGAAGCTGGCCGGGATGGTCGGCGGCCCGGCGGGCGGCGAAATGCTGGCCGAAGCGGTGAACCAGGCAAAGGCTGCGCTGACGGCGGGCGATGCCCAGACCGCCGCCGCGATTTTCGCCCAGATCCTGCAGGCCGATCCAGAGAATGTGGAAGCGCTGGCTGGGCTGGGCCGGTGCTTCCTGACCAGCGGCGATGTGGACAAGGCAAAGCAGGTGCTGGCCGAAATCCCGGCCGACAAGGCGGGCCACGCCGATGTGGTGGCGCTGAAAAGCGGGATCGACCTGGCGGCGCAGACCGCCGATCTCGGTCCCTTGGGTGAATTGATGGCCAAGCTGGCGCTGCATCCCGACGATCATCAGGTGCGTTTCGACGCCGCCATGGCGCTGTTTGCCCATAACCGCCGGGAGGAGGCGATCGACCATCTGCTGGAGATCGTCAAGCGCGACCGGACCTGGAACGACGATGGCGCCCGCAAGCAGCTGGTGAAGTTTTTTGAGGCGCTGGGCTTCAACGATCCGCTGGCGGTGGCGGGCCGCAAGAAGCTGTCCAGCTTGTTGTTCCGCTAGGCCGCGCCACATTAGAGCTGATACCGCCGGTGAACTGATGCCCCTGGAGCCGACGGGGCCACCCGGGGCGGTATCGGTTTCCTTTCGCGTCCCAGTTTTGAGTCGAGCAATGATCCTGCCGCTGCCCTTGCCCGAAACCATACCGGTCTTTCCGTTGACCGGCGTGCTGTTGCTGCCGCGCGGGCGTCTGCCACTGCATATTTTTGAGCCGCGCTATCGCGCGATGGTGGCCGATGCGCTGAAGACCGATCATCGGCTGATCGGCATGATCCAGCCGCTCGATCCCGAAGATCGCAGCCGGGAGCCGGAACTGTACCGTATCGGCTGCGCCGGGCGGATCACCAGCTATGAGGAACTGGCCGATGGCCGGTCGCTGATCACGCTGACCGGCGCGTCGCGCTTTTCCTGCGTGGCGGAACTGGAATTGCTGTCTGGCTATCGCCGGATGCAGGTGCGCTGGGACGAATTCGCCAAGGATCTGCATGCCGATCCGCCCAGCCGGTTCGATCGCGGGCGGTTGCTGACGGCCCTGCGCACCTATCTGGAGCAGCAGGAAATCTCCGCCGATTGGCAATCGATCGAAGACAGCGATGACGAGCGTCTGTTGATCAGCCTTGCCATGGTCTGCCCCTTCGCGCCGGGGGAAAAGCAGGCGCTGCTGGAAGCGGCCAATAGCGATGACCGCGCCTCGACCATGACAGCGTTGATCGAAATGGCGGTGGCGGAGCATGATGGGCGCGGCCCGCCCTCGGCCTTCGATCTGTCCACCCGCCCGTAACTTTTTTCCAAGGAGTCCGGCATGACTGATACCGGTCTTACTGACACCGGCCTTTCTGCCGCCGCCCGGCTGGGCATCGATCCCAAGCTGCTGGAATTTCTGGTCTGCCCGGTGACCAAGACCGCTTTGCGCCTGGATCTGGAACGGGCGGAGCTGGTGAGCGAGGCGGCTGGCCTGGCCTATCCGATCCGCGACGGCATTCCGATCATGCTGGTGGATGAAGCCCGCCGCCTGGATCAGTAAGCATCATGTCCAACGCGCTGTCCGGCAACACCGGTACATTTTCCACCCAGCATTGGCCGACCGAGATTCGCCTGCTGAAGGAAGAAAAGGCCCTGGAGGTCGATTTCGACACGGGCGAAACCTTCCGCTATCCGGCGGAGTTCCTGCGGGTCGAAAGCCCGTCCGCCGAAGTGCAAGGCCATGGCCCCGGCCAAAAGCAGACGGTTGCCGGTCGCCGCCATGTCGGCATTCTGGCGCTGGAGCCGGTGGGGAATTACGCCATCCGCATCCGGTTCGACGATCTGCACGATACCGGCATTTTCTCCTGGCAGTACCTTTATGAACTGGGTGTCAAGCAGGAGGAATTGTGGAGCAAATACCTGGCCGATCTGGCCGCCAAGGGCCTCAGTCGGGAGCCGGGCCGGGAGCCGCGCCGCTGACGCTTCGGTTTTCGGCTTCTCGTTAGCGTCTGACGCCCATCGCCTGCCGCATGAAGGCATGTTTCAGGCCCGGCAGGCGCTGCACTGCGGCCAGGCCAAGGTCGCGCGCCAGCCGGACCGGGGCGAAATCGGTGGCGAATAGCCGGTTCAGCGCATCGGTCGCCGCCAGCATCGACAGCACATCGGGGCGGCGGCGGGCGGTGTAGCGTGCCAGGGCGTCTGCATGTCCGGCGCTGAGGCCAAGGCGGCGCGCCGCCACCAGTTCCTCCACCAGCGTTTCGACATCGCGCCAGCCCAGATTGACGCCCTGTCCGGCAATCGGGTGGATGCCGTGCGCACTGTCGCCCACCAGCACCAGCCGGTGATCGTGGAAGCGCGGCGCGATCTGGGCGCTCAACGGATAGGACCAGCGGCGGGTATTGATGCGCAGCGCACCCAGCCACGGGCCGAAGCGGGCGGTCATTTCTTCGGACAGGGCGGCGTCGTCCAACGCCAGCAGGGCAGCGGCCATGTCCGGCGTTTCGGTCCACACGACCGAAGAGCGGTGCGGGTCGGCCAGCGGCAACAGCGCCAGCGGCCCCGGCGGCAGGAACCGTTCATGGGCCACCCCGTCATGGGGGCGTTCGTGTTCGATACCGCAGACGATTGCGGTTTGCCGATAATCGATCTTGCGCACCGGGATCCGCGCATGGTCGCGCACCTGACTGGCCCGCCCGTCGGTGCCGATCAGCAGATCGCCGCGCAGCACGCTGCCATCGGCCAGGGTGACGGTGACGCCATCGGCATCGCGGGCCAGGTCGCTCACCCTCGCCGGGGCGCGCCAATCGATCCGGCGTTCCGCCGCCAGCGCGGCGTGGAAGGCCAGGCGGGTATAGCGGTTTTCGACGATCCAGCCCATTGGCTCATCGCCCACGGCGCTGTGGTCGAAATGCAGGAACAGGCGCGACGGGCCGTCGGAAATGCGGATGTCCAGAATTGCCCCGGCATGGGGTTCCATTACCGCCCAAACGCCCAGCCGGTCCAGAAACCGCTTGGAGCCAAGCGCCACGGCAGAGCCGCGCCCGTCGAATTCCGGTGCCACCTGGGTGACCGGCGCATCGCGGTCGATCACGGCAATCTGCATTCCGGCCTGGGCCAGCGCCAGCGCGGTGGCCGCGCCGACCAGCCCGCCGCCGACAATCACTGCATCATAGCGCATGGCCTGCCTTTCCCACTGTTCCGGCCCCCGCCGGATCGCTGTATGAATTGCTGCATAACATGCTGTCCCGGCCGGGCGCTGTCCAGCCCGCGGCGGTATAGTCGGGCGGACTGCGCCCAGCGGTCGCACAAATGCCTATTATTTGGGCGGCGATGATATTTTGTGCATCTGTGCTGCATTGCGGCAAGACTGTGGCCCCCGAATCGCCCCCGAATCCCCCTGAGTCCGGGGTAAATTCGGCACAAATGCCTGAAAACGCTCAAGTGGTACGCTTCTTGAAATCCATTCCTCTGCGAGTGCCTCGATACACGACGATCGACAGCAGGGAGAGTGGCGCGAAATGAAACTGATTATGGCGATTATCAAGCCGTTCAAACTGGATGATGTGCGGGAAGCCTTGACCGCACTGGGCGTCCAGGGGTTGACGGCGTCCGAGGTCAAGGGCTTCGGCCGGCAGAAGGGACAGACCGAGATCTACCGCGGTGCGGAATATGCGGTCAGCTTCCTGCCCAAAGTGAAGATTGAGGTCGTCGTATCCGACGATCTGGAAGATCCCGTCGTGGAAGCGATCCAGAAAGCCGCGCATACCGGCCGGATCGGCGATGGAAAGATCTTCGTGCTGGATATTTCCAAGGCGGTTCGGATCCGCACCGGCGAAACCAACGGCGACGCGCTGTAACAGCCCCGTCTGCCTTTCACGCACTTCAATTGAGGAAGACACAATGCGCATTGCAAGCAAGATCGGTCTTGCCAAGACGGGGGCGGCGCTGGCGGGGTTCGGGTCCGCCCTGATGCTCTCGCTGCCCGCCCTGGCCCAGGAAGCGGCCAAGCCGACGCTGGATACCGGCAACACCGCGTGGCTGATCGTCGCCACCGCCTTCGTGCTGATGATGACCATCCCGGGCGTCGCGCTGTTCTATGGCGGCATGGTCCGCAAGATGAACGTGCTGTCGACGGTGATGCAGAGTTTCGCCATCTGCTGCCTGGTCAGCGTCCTGTGGGTGCTGATCGGCTATTCGCTGGCCTTCACCGAAGGCAATGATTTCATCGGTGGGCTGTCGCAGGTGCTGTTGACCGGCGTGACGGTCGAAAGCACCCACAGCCTGGCGCCGACCATTCCGGAATCGGTCTATCTGACCTTCCAGATGACGTTTGCCATCATCACCTGCGCGCTGATCACCGGCGCGGTGGCGGACCGGATGAAGTTTTCCGCCCTGTTGCTGTTCACCGCCTTCTGGCTGCTGCTGGTCTATGTCCCGGTCGCCAAGTGGGTGTGGGGCGGTGGCTTCCTGGGCGGCGCGGGTGTGCTGGATTATGCCGGCGGCACCGTGGTGCACATCAATGCCGGTATCGCCGGCCTGGTGGCGGCGCTGGTGATCGGCAAGCGCCGGGGCTATGGCACGGAAATGTTCCTGCCGCACAATCTGGTGCTCAGCGTAATCGGCGCGGCCCTGCTGTGGGTGGGTTGGTTCGGCTTCAATGCCGGGTCGGCCGTGGCGGCCGATGGCCGTGCGGGCATGGCCCTGCTGGTTACCCAGGTCGCCTCTGCTTCGGCGGCGCTCGCCTGGATGTTCGCCGAATGGGCGCTGCGCGGCAAACCGTCGGTCCTGGGCATCATTTCGGGCGCGGTGGGCGGTCTGGTGGCGATCACCCCAGCCTCGGGCTTCGTCACCCCTGGTTCGGCCATCATCATCGGTCTGATCTCCGGCATCGTCTGCTTCTGGGGCGCGACCACGCTGAAAAACGCCCTCGGCTATGACGACAGCCTGGATGCCTTCGGCGTGCATGGTGTCGGCGGTATCGTCGGCGCGATCCTGACCGGCGTCTTCGCCACCACCCAGGTGGCCGGGACGACGGCGGACGGCACCCCGATCGGCGGCTGGATCGACGGCAATTTCCAGCAGGTCATCCTGCAGGTCTATGGCGTCGGCGTGACCATCGTTTACACCGCCATCGTGACCTTCGTGCTGCTGAAGATCATCGATCTGATCGTCGGCCTGCGCGTCGATCCGGAAACCGAACGCGAAGGGCTGGATCTGCGCCTGCACGGGGAATCGGTCCACTAAGCGGAACCGGGGCACTGGCGGGGGCGTTGCTCCAGCCGATCCTAAAGGGGGAAGGGCACAGCCTTCCCCCTTTTTCGTTTGCCGAATCAAGATTCCCCAAGGGGTTATCCACAATCATTCAACAGCGATCTTGATAAGCTGCATTAACTGCCGCATAACTATGTCATACGGCGTAGGACAGAACCGGGCGTGGGGCGGCGATGGCGGGGCAGGGATACCAGTTGAACGACCGGTTGGGATTGCTGGGGGAGTATCCGTTCCGGCGCCTGGCCACGCTGCTGTCGGGGATCGAACCGCCGGCGGACCGCGCACCGCGCCTGCTGCAAATCGGCGAGCCGCAACTGCCTGTGCCCGCCCTGGCGCGGGAGGCCCTGGCGGCCAATGCCGCGCTGTACAACAAATATCCGCCCGCTATGGGCACGCCGGACTTCCGTCAGGCCGTCGTCGGCTGGCTGACCCGGCGCTATCGCCTGCCGCCGGGGAAGATTGACCCGGAAACATCGGTCATTCCTGCCCCCGGCACGCGGGAGGCGCTGTTTCAATTGGGGTTGGCGGCGATTCCGGCCACCCGCGGCGGTCATCAGCCGGCGGTGCTGATGCCCAACCCGTTCTATCAGGTCTATGCGGCAGCGGCGGTGTTCGGCCGGGCCGAGCCGGTGTTGCTCGATGCCTCGCCCGAAACCGGCTTCCTGCCGGATCTGGATGCGGTGCCGCCCGCTTTGTGGCGGCGCTGCGCCATTTTCTAT
>CAYRWZ010000070.1:9755-12664 GCA_964428065.1 uncultured Comamonadaceae bacterium
CTGGCGGCTGGCGGCGCAAGTGGGCGCCGCTGGCGTGCATCTGGCGGAAGGACTATATCTGCCGCCTGCTGCGGCTGGCGCGCGAGCATGGCTTCGTGCTGGCGATGGACGAATGCTATGCCGAACTCTATAGCGAGACGCCCCCGGCCGGCGCCCTGGATGCCGCAATGGCCGAGGGCGGGGCGCTCGACAATCTCGTCATCTTTCATTCCCTGTCCAAGCGCTCCTCCTGCCCTGGGTTGCGGTCCGGCTTCGTCGCGGGCGATCCGCGCATCATCGCCGCCATGCTGAAGGTGATGGACTACGGCGGCGCGGGGATGCCGTTGCCGGTTCAGGCGGCGGCCGCAGCGCTATGGTCGGACGAGGCGCATGTAGAGGAAACCCGCGCCGTCTATCGCGCCAATTTCGATCTGGCTGACCGGCTGATCGGCCAGCGGTTCGGCTATCGCCGTCCACCCGGCGGGTTCTTCCTGTGGCTGGATGTCGGCGATGGCGAGGCAGCGGCCAAGGCCCTGTGGCAACAGGCCGGGCTGCGCACCCTGCCGGGCCGCTATCTGGCGCGTGACCCGGCCGATGGCCGCACCAATCCGGGCGCCCGGTTTCTGCGCGTGGCGCTGGTGCATCCGCCCGCGGTGATCGAACCGGCGCTGACCGATCTGGTGGCGGTTCTGGATGGCATGCGGGAGGCGGCGGAATGACCCGACTGGCCATTGTTGCCGTCCTGCTGCTGCTGTCGTTGACCGGCTGCGTCACCCCCGCCGGTGGCGGTGGCTGGGATGATGGGGATTGGGGCGGCGGCGCCGTCGAACCCTTGAGCCGCGGCCAGCAATCGGCGCTGGAGGATGGCTGCCGGGTCAAATATGCCGGCAATTCGAAAAAGGTCCGCGCCTGCATCAATCAGGCCACCGATGGCTGGCGCGGCGCCATGACGCTGGGCTGCGAGCGCCGCTATCCGAACGACCGGAAGAAACTGCGCGAGTGCATCTACGCCACCCAGTGACCGTCAGCCTGCCACACTCCGGACCGCCGAACTTCAGGACGCCAACCCGCAGACCGAACGCCAAGAGGATACCGTGACGCAGATCAATCTGGATCAAAGGGGCGATGGCCGGCTTGGCCCGGCTGGCGTGCAGGGGGCCGCCGGTACAAAGGCGATGGGCGCAAAGGCGATGGGGGCTAAGGCGCCTGGCCGTCCGCGCACGGTTCTGCCGGTGGGGGCGGAAGCCTTCATCCGCCGGCGGATCGAGGAATCCATCGGCCTGGGCCTGCTGGTATTGGCGGCGGCGCTGTTCCTCGGCTATCTCAGCTATTTCCCCGGCGATCCGTCGCCGTTGAAGGCCAGTCCCGGCCCGGTGCGCAATATTCTGGGCGGTTTCGGGGCGACCAGCGCCGATATCGGCCTGCAAACCCTGGGGCTGGCCTATCTGCTGTTCATCGGGATTCTGGGCGGCTGGGGCTGGCGGCTGTTTTCGCATCAGGGCCTGCCGACCGCGTGGCTGCGCGTCACCCTGCTGCCGCCGACTGTGATCCTGGGCGCGCTGGCGGCCGGGGCCCTGCCCGACATTCTGGGCGGCAGCGGCCCGTCCGGCCCGGGCGGGGTGATCGGCGAACTGGTGCTGCGCCCGCTGACCCGTCTGGGGCCGATGCTGGGCGGCATCGGTAGCGGGACCATCGGCCTGATCGCCGCCGGGGCCGCCGTGATCATGACCATTTTCACCCTGGGGTTCAGCCCGGTTGCCGTCCGCCAGCGGCTGGACAGCCTGCACCGCCAGGGGGTGGAGCGTCGCCGCCGCAAGGCCGACCGCGCCGCCCAGGCGGCCGCCACTGCCACCACCACTGCCACCACCACTGCCGCCGATCTGGACGATCGGGGCGCGCGCGGCGGCCTTTCCGCCGCCTTTCTGCGCAAGGTTGCGGGCCTGAAGGCGCTGGTGCCGTCGCTGCGCAAGCGCCCGGACAATCCCTATCTGCCGCCGCCGTCGGGACCATCGCATGAAGGAGATGGCTGGGAGGACGATCCCTGGAGCCGCGAGCCGGGCTTCGGGCCAGACCGGATGGCAGAGCGGATGGCAGAGCGGATGACGGAACGGCGGGCGGAACCCTCGCTCGGGCCGACGGCATCCCCTGATGTCCCGTTCTCTGGTATCCCGTCTGCCGGCTTCGGGCAGCCCGTGCCGCAACTTCAGCCCCTGCCGCTGGATCTGCCCACCGTTGCCCGCCCCAATACGGCCCGCCCCGATACGGCCCGGCCCGCGTTACCTGCGGCCGCGTCTGCTGCCCGCCGGACCGCCGCGCGCAGTACGGCATCGGGGACGTTGGAGCTGACACTCGATCCGGCCACCGCCCGCTTGCCGCCGGTTGCGCTGCTGTCGACCGGCGACGGCACCGTGGCTCCTGCGGTCGATCCGGCGACCCTGGAGCAACAGGCGCGGCTGCTGGAAACCGTCTTGCAGGATTTCGGCGTGCGCGGGCAGATCATCAATGCCCGTCCCGGCCCGGTCGTCACCCTGTACGAGCTGGACCCGGCCCCGGGCACCAAATCGGCCCGCGTGATCGGCTTGGCCGACGATATCGCGCGCTCCATGTCGGCCCTGGCGGTCCGCATCGCCGTGGTGCCGGGCCGCACCGTGATCGGGATCGAACTGCCCAACCCCAAGCGGCAGACCGTTCTGTTGCGCGATATGCTGACCTGCGCCGATTTCGAGCAGACGGCGGGCAAGCTGCCGCTGGTGCTGGGCAAGGATATCGGCGGCAGTCCCGTGGTGGCCGATCTGGCGCGGATGCCGCATCTGCTGATCGCCGGCACCACCGGGTCGGGCAAGTCGGTCGGCATCAACGCCATGATCCTGTCGCTGCTGTACCGCTTCACCCCGGAACAGTGCCGCCTGATCATGATCGACCCCAAAATG
>CAYRWZ010000071.1:0-4973 GCA_964428065.1 uncultured Comamonadaceae bacterium
TCGGCATCATCCGCCAGATCAACCAGGATTTGGGCGTCACCATCCTGCTGGTGGAACAGAATGCCCGCATGGCGCTGTCGGTTGCCAGCTATGGCTATATCATGGAAGGCGGCAAAGTGGTGCTGGACGGCACGGCGGAGGCGCTGAAATCCAATGAAGACGTCAAGGAATTCTATCTGGGCGGCGGGACGGACGACCGCAAATCCTTCAAGAACCTGAAATCCTTCAAGCGCCGCAAACGCTGGATCTGATGCCGATGGCCGACACTTACGACGCCCTGGAAACCCGTGCCCCTGACCTGCGCGAGCGTGCGCTGCTGGCGGCGCTGCCCGAATTGGTGGCCCATGCCAAGGCGCGGGCGCCGCGCATCGGGCGTTTGCTGGCGGGGATCGACGCCGCCGCCATCCGCGACCGGGCAGCGCTGGCCCGCCTGCCGGTGATCCGCAAATCCGATCTGATCGCCGCCCAGGCGGAGGAACCGCCCTTCGCCGGGCTGGCCGCCGTGCCGCTGGGCGGGCTGCTGCGCGTCTTTGCCTCCCCCGGGCCGATCTACGATCCCGAAGGCGGCGGGCGCGATTGGTGGCGTTTTGCCCGCGCGCTGCACGCAGCAGGGTTCCGGCGCGGCGATCTGGTGCATAACTGCTTCAGCTATCACTTCACCCCGGCGGGGATGATGGTCGAAACTGGCGCCCATGCGCTGGGCTGCGCCGTGTTTCCCGGCGGGGTCGGGCAGACCGATCTGCAGGCGCGCGCCATCCACGATCTGAAACCGGCGGGCTATGGCGGCACGCCATCCTTCCTCAAGATCATTCTGGACAAGGCGGCGGAGCTTGGCCTGTCCACCGCCTCGTTGACCAAGGCGCTGGTATCGGGGGAGGCGCTGCCCCCCGCGCTGCGGGCAGAGTTCGCGGCGCGCGGGGTGGCGGTGCGGCAATGCTATGCCACAGCCGATCTGGGCCTGATCGCCTATGAATCGGAGGCGATGGAGGGGTTGATCCTCGACGAAGGGGTGCTGGTGGAAATCGTCCGCCCCGGTACCGGCGACCCGGTGCCGGAGGGGGAAGTGGGCGAAGTGCTGGTCACCACCTTCAACCGGGACTATCCGCTGATCCGCTTCGCCACTGGCGATCTGTCGGCCTTCCTGCCGGGGATCAGCCCGTGCGGCCGCACCAACCGGCGCATCAAGGGCTGGATGGGGCGGGCCGACCAGACCACCAAGATCAAGGGCATGTTCGTCCACCCGGCACAGATTGCCGAAATCCTGCGCCGCCACCCCGGCCTGGGCCGCGCCCGGCTGGTGGTGGACAAGCAGGGCGACAGCGATGCCATGACCCTGCTATGCGAATCGCCGGAAAGTGGCACCGATACTGGGGCTAATACGGGTGCAATTGCCGAAACCCTCAGCGCCCTGACCAAGCTGAAAGGCACCGTCACACTGGTGCCGCCTGGCAGCCTGCCCAATGACGGCAAGGTGATCGAGGATAAGCGGCCGGTTACGAGCTAACCCCGTTGCCGGATAGTCCTGTCGCTCATTACCCGCGGCGGGCGGCTTCCACCACTTCGCGTGGATCCTGGTGGATGATGACCTCGGCATTCGGGAATGCGCTGCGCAGGTGGCCTTCCACATCGTCGGCGATCTTGTGCGCGCGCAGCAGGGTCATGCTGCCTTCCAGTTCCAGATGCAGCTGGATGAAGGCATCGGTGCCGGCGGCACGGGTGCGCAGGTCGTGGATGCCCAGCACGTCCGGGTGGGCGCGGCAGATATCTTCGATCCGCTGGCGGTCCACCTCGGGCAGTTCGCGGTCCATCAGCATGTGATAGCTGCCGATGCCGATCTGCGCCGCGCTCCACAGCACATACAGGCCGATGCCGAACCCGACCAGCGGGTCCAGATAGGGCCAGTCGAAATATTGCCCGACCACCAGGGACGCAATGACCGATCCGTTGAGCAGCACGTCGCCCTTATAGTGCAGCGAATCCGCCGACACCGCGACCGACCCGGTGCGCCGGGTGACATAGCCCTGAAACAGCACCAGCGCCAGCGTTGCGATGATCGACCCGACCACGATGGTAATGCCCAGTGGCGCCTGTTCGATCTGCACCGGATCGGCGATCCGGTGGCTCGATTCGATCAGCAGGAAGGCCGCCGACCCGGCGATGAAGGCCGCCTGCCCCAGCCCGGCCAGCGGTTCGGCCTTGCCGTGGCCCCAGCGATGTTCCTGATCCGCCGGGGTTTGCGCGTGGCGCACGGCGATCAGGTTGATCAGCGAGGCAAAGGCATCCAGCGTGCTATCGACCAGGGTGGACAGCACGCTGACCGAATCGGTCGCCAGATAGGCATAGAGCTTACCCGCGATCAGCAGCACGGCGACGGCCACCGCAGCCTCGGTGGCGCGGCGGGTCAGGCGTTTGGCGGCGTCGGGCGATAGCGGCGTCATGGCTTACCTTCTACGGGAACAGCCGCCCGGTCGTCCAGCCACCGCTTGCGGCACGCTCATAGACCAGCCGGTCATGCAGGCGATAGGGCATATCCTGCCAGAATTCGAACCGGCGCGGCACCACGCGGAAACCGGACCAGTGGGCCGGGCGCGGCACTTCCCCCCCCTCATAGCGGGCGGTTGCCTCCTGCACCCGGCGCTCCAGCTCCCCCCGCTCAGGCAGGGGACGCGACTGGTCCGACGCCCAGGCGCCCAGGCGGCTGCCGCGCGGGCGGCTGTGGAAATACTCATCGGCCTCGGCGGCGCTCACCGGCTCTGCCAGCCCTTCGATGCGGATCTGGCGGCGCAGGGTTTTCCAGTGGAACAACAGCGCGCTTTTGGGATTGGCCAGCAGTTCGGCCCCCTTGCGGCTGTCGAAATTGGTGTAAAACACGAAGCCCCGATCGTCATACCCCTTCAACAGCACAATCCGCGCCGATGGAAAACCGTCCGCCGTTGCGGTGGCCAGGGTCATCGCATTGGCATCGTTCACTTCGCGGGTTTCCGCTTCGGCCAGCCAGGCGCCGAACAGGGTAAAGGGGGTTTCGGTCGGCTCAATCATCGCGGGTGTCCATCCTGACGGGTTGGGATGGGGCAGAGTATTGGCGCAGCCTTGCCCGGCGGCAAAGTCCAAAAGCGCATGGCCGCCCCGCCCGATAGTTCAGCACCCTCCGGGCGAATGCTTGACCTTGATCATAACCCGGCGCGAGTATATGTGAGACTCTGTCGGGCTTTAGCCTGCCCGAAGCGTTTGCAAGACCGACTGGAACGGGGTTGGCTGCCGGATTGGAACGGGGGCGGCAATCCTGGTCCGCGCCGCCTATTGAAGGGGTTGATGGACCGATATGCGTGATCCTTACGATGTGCTGGGCCTGCCGCGCACGGCCGATGCCGATGCGATCAAGGGGGCCTATCGCAAGCTGGCCAAGCAGTATCATCCCGACCTGAATCCCGGGCGCAAGGATATCGAATCCCGCTTCAAGGAGATATCCGCCGCCTATGATCTGCTGTCCGATCCGAAAAAGAAAAGCCGCTATGACCGGGGCGAAATCGACGCCGAAGGCAATGAGCGCGGCTTTCGCGGGCGCGGTGGGGGTGGATTTGGCGGCGGCTTCGGTGGCGGGCGGTCCTCGTCCGGTGGTCCTGGAGGCGGATCTGGCGGGGGGTTCGGCGGCGGCTTTGGCGGCTTCAACTTCGATGCCGACGATATCTTCGATATTTTCAGCCAGGGGCGGGACAAGCAGCGCGGCCGCGGGGGCGAAGCGCGGCGCGGCCCCGATGTTAATTATTCCCTGTCGGTCGATTTCGCCGCTGCCGCGCTTGGCACCAAACGCCGGTTGACCATGCCCGATGGCCGTACCCTGGATGTCAATATCCCGCCGGGTACGGCTGACGGCACCAAGCTGCGCCTGAAAGGCCAGGGGCAGACCCCGGTGGGCGGCGGCGTGCCGGGCGATGCCTTTATCGAGGTGCATGTCGAACCGCACCCCTTCTTCACCACCAAGGGCCAGGATATTCACCTGGATGTGCCGATCACCCTGCAGGAAGCCGTGCTGGGGGCCAGCGTGACCGTGCCCACCATCGACGGGCGGGTGGCGGTCAAGGTGCCCAAGGGGTCCAATACCGGCTCCACCCTACGCCTCAAGGGCAAGGGGATCGCCAATGCCAAGGGCGACCGGGGCGACCAGTATGTGCGCCTGGTTGTCACCCTGCCGGAGAAGATCGATGACGATCTGGCCGGGTTCATCGAAAAATGGGCGCCCAAGCACCCCTACGAAGTGCGGGGCAAGTTTAACCGCTAAGCGCAAAAATGACGGAAAATTGGTGCAGGCGGCTTCCCTCTGCCGCTTGCCGCCGCTAGGATGCGGGCAAATTTGGGGCCGGTCCGGTCAGCCTGACCCGCCGGCGACCGAAAACGTGACAGACAATAAGGGGCATTTCGAATGACAAGCGTTGCACCGCTGATGGCCAATAAGCGCGGCCTGATCATGGGCGTGGCCAATGACCGGTCGATCGCCTGGGGCATTTCCCAGGCCGTGGCCGCCCAGGGCGCGCAACTGGCCTTCACCTATCAGGGCGAAGCGCTGGAAAAGCGGGTGCGCCCCCTGGCCCAGTCGGTCGGCAGCTCCATGGTGATGGAATGCGATGTCACCGATATGGCCTCGGTCGATGCGGTGTTCGACCGGATCCAGGCGGAGTGGGGCGGGCTGGATTTCGTGCTGCACGCCATCGCCTTTTCCGACAAGGAAGAGCTGAAGGGCCGCTATGTCGATACCAGCCGCGATAACTTCCTGCGCAGCCTGGATATCTCTTGCTATTCCTTCACGGCGGTCGCCAAGCGCGCCGCCCCGCTGATGACCAATGGCGGCTCTCTGGTCACGCTCACCTATTACGGTGCGGAACGGGTGATGCCCCATTACAACGTCATGGGCGTGGCCAAGGCGGCGCTGGAAGCCTCCGTCCGCTATCTGGCGGTGGACCTGGGCCGCGACAATA
>CAYRWZ010000071.1:5030-10932 GCA_964428065.1 uncultured Comamonadaceae bacterium
AGCGGCATCGGCGATTTCCGCTATATCCTGAAGTGGAACGAATATAACTCCCCCCTCAAGCGCAATGTGTCGCTGGAGGATGTGGGCCGCGCCGGGCTGTATCTGTTGTCCGACCTGTCCTCGGGCGTAACCGGCGAAACCCACCATGTCGATAGCGGCTATCACGTTGTCGGCATGAAGGCGGTGGACGCGCCGGATATCACGGTCGCCAAGTCGGAGTAAACATCGCATCATGGCCGGGAACAGCTT
This sequence comes from uncultured Comamonadaceae bacterium, assembly GCA_964428065.1. Taxonomy (GTDB): domain Bacteria; phylum Pseudomonadota; class Alphaproteobacteria; order Elsterales; family Elsteraceae; genus CAYRWZ01. The sequence continues at coordinate 5,280 of CAYRWZ010000071.1, forward strand.
CGGAACCGCCTTCCGCTTCACCACCTGGGGCGAAAGCCACGGCCCGGCCATTGGTGTGGTGGTCGATGGAATGCCGCCGCGCATCCCGTTGAGCGAGGCGGATATCCAGGGCTTTCTGGACAAGCGGCGGCCCGGCCAGTCGCGCTTCACCACCCAGCGGCGGGAACCGGATCAGGTGAAAATCCTGTCCGGCGTGTTCGACGGGCTGACCACCGGCACCCCGATCGCCCTGCATATCGACAATGTCGATCAGCGGTCGAAAGACTATTCGGAAATTGCCGCCGCCTATCGGCCCGGCCATGCCGATTTCACCTATGACGCCAAATACGGCATCCGGGATTATCGCGGCGGCGGGCGGTCCTCTGCCCGGGAAACCGCGTGCCGGGTGGCGGCGGGCGCGCTGGCGCGCAAGGTTCTGGGGCCGGGCATCACGGTTCGCGGCGCCATGATCCAGATGGGCGCGCATGGCGTGGACCGTGCGCGCTGGGACTGGGCGGAGGTGGAGCGCAATCCCTTCTTCTGCCCCGATCCGGTCGCTGCCGCCGCGTGGGAAGCCGAACTGGATGCCATCCGTAAGGCGGGATCGTCGGTCGGCGCGGTGATCGAAGTGGTGGCCAGCGGCGTCCCCGCCGGGTGGGGGGAGCCGCTCTACGACAAGCTGGACGGCGATATCGCCCGCGCGATGATGACGATCAATGCCGTAAAGGGCGTGGAAATCGGCGACGGTTTCGCCTCTGCCGCGCTGCGCGGGGAAGACAATGCCGACGAAATCCGCATGGTTGACGGCAAGCCCCATTTCCTCAGCAACCATGCCGGGGGGATTCTGGGAGGCATTTCGTCGGGCCAGGATATCGTCGTGCGTTTTGCGGTCAAGCCGACCAGCTCTATCCTGACGCCGCGCCGCACCATCACCAGCGCAGGCGAGGAAACCGATCTGCTGACCAAGGGCCGCCACGATCCGTGCGTTGGCATCCGCGCCGTGCCGGTGGGGGAGGCGATGCTGGCCTGCGTGCTGGCCGATCATATGCTGCGCCATCGCGGCCTGGTTGGCGGCCCGGTTGGCGGCTCGTCCTGACCGGGGGTATTTTGGGGCGGTATCTCGCATCTGGAGGGAGTCGACCAATGCCGCAACCCGATAAAGTGATGGACCTTGCCCTGCCCGACGAGGCAACCCTGCCGGAGGATCTGCGGCCCTATTTCCAGAAATGCCGGGACAAGCTGGGCTTTGTGCCCAATGTGCTGCGTGCCTGGCTGATCCGGCCCGACCGGCTGCGCAACTTCATCCGTACCTATGACGATCTGATGCTGGGCCCGTCCGGCTTGTCTAAGCTGGAACGGGAAATGATTGCGGTTGCCGTCTCGGCGGTCAATCGCTGCTATTATTGTCTGGTCGCCCATGGCGCGGCGGTGCGCAAGCTGTCGGGCGATCCGCAGCTGGGCGAAATGATGGTGATGAGTTACCGCGTGGCCGAATTGCCGCCGCGCCAGCGCGCCATGCTGGATTTCGCCGTAAAGCTGACCGAATCGCCCCATCTGATCACGGCGGAAGATCGCCAGCGCCTGGCCGAGCATGGCTTCAGCGAGGCCGATATTTTCGACCTGTGCGAAGTAGCGGGCTTCTTCAATATGACCAACCGGGTTGCGCATGGGGTGGATATGATCCCCAATCCCGAGTATCACGATCTGGCGCGCACTTAATAGCAAGGATGGGACACGATGGCAGAGACCTGGCGGCGAGAGGCAGCACGCGGCGGCAAGCGGCGCTTTCTGGTCGGCTGTCTGGCCGTCATCGGGCTGCTGACCGTGCTGTTGGTGGCCGGGCTGGTCGGCGCCGGTTTCTGGGCGGTTTCGCAGTTTAGCCGGAAGGAACCTGCGCCCGGCCATTTCACCCTGTCCCTTGCGCTGAGCGGCAGCCCGCGCGCCGGCAGCGGCGACCCGGATGGGCTGCGGCGCTTCCTGCGCGACGGGGTCTCGCTGCACGAAATCTCCACCACGCTGGACAAGGCGGCGCGCGACGGCCGGGTGCAGGGGCTGCTGCTGGAACTGCGCGGCGCGCGGCTGACACTGGCCCAGGCGCAGGAGTTGCGCTTGGCGCTGGCCCGCTTTGCCGACCGGGGCAAACCGATCATCGCCTATACCGACAGTTTCGGGGAAAGCGATACCGATCTGGCCAGCTATCTGGTGGCGACGATCGCCAACGAGATCTGGATGCAACCGTCCGGCACCCTCGATCTGTCGGGCCCGGCGCTGGAGCGGCCCTATGTGGCAGAGGCGCTGAAAACCCTCGGCGTCGGCGTGCGCATGGATCAGCGGCATCAGTTCAAGGGCGGGGTCGATCTGTTCACCCAGTCCAACATCACCCCGGAATACCGCGCCCAGTTGCAGGCGCTGGTTGATGATCTGCTGGCCCAGACGGTGGAGCAGATTGCAACCGCCCGCAGTCTGGACCCCAGCGAAGTGCGCGACGTGGTCGAACAGTCGCCGCTGCCGGCCCAGGACGCGCTGACCGGCAAGCTGGTCGATGGCCTTGGCTATGCCTGGGAAGCGGAATTTGTTTTGGGGCAAAAGGCCAAGACCACCCGCGTGGTGTCCTTCTTCTCCTACGACGACATGGTGGCCGGTCAGGCCCCGGCAGCCCCGGCGGCCCATATCGCGATGATCGACGGTGTTGGCCCGGTTCTGCGCCGGTCGGCCAAGGAAGGCCCGTTCGCCGATCCGGCCATGACGTCCGACCGGCTGACCCGTGCCTTCCGTGAAGCGATTGCCGACCGGAAGGTGAAGGCCATCCTGTTCCGGATCGACAGCCCCGGCGGGTCGTACATCGCCTCCGACACGATCCACGGGCTGGTCAAGCTGGCGCGCGATGCCGGCAAGCCGGTGGTGGTGCTGATGGGGTCGATGGCGGCATCGGGCGGTTATTTCGCCGCCATGGGGGCAGATCGCATCATCGCCCTGCCAGGCACCCTGACCGGGTCCATCGGTGTCTATTCGGGCAAGTTTGTGCTATCGGAACTCTGGTCGAAGCTGGGGATCACCTGGGCGCAGATCGAATCGGCGGAAGGGGCGGGGCGCGAGTCGTTCAACCGCGATTTCACCCCGGCGGAATGGGCGCGGTTCCAGGATCAGCTGGATCGCATCTATGCCGATTTCACCGGCAAGCTGGCGGCCGGGCGCAAGCTGACGCCGGATCAGGTGGATGCAGTGGCGCGCGGCCGGGTCTGGACCGGTCGTCAGGCCAAGCAGGTCGGGCTGGTGGACGAGCTGGGCGATGTGCAGACGGCGCAGGCCGCGCTGCGCGGGCTGCTGTCGCTGCCGCCGGAGGCCGAGCTGGCGCTGGTCCACTTCCCCCGGGCGGATGACGATCTGACCACCCTGCTGTCCGTGATGCGGGCCATGCGCACCATCGATGCGGCGGCGCAGACATCGGCCCGGCTGGAGGCCTGGATGCGCCCGCTGCTGGAAGCGGCCGCCCAGGCGGAGATGCAGGCGAACGGCGGGGTGTTGACCGCGCCGCTGACCCGCGCGCCCTAACCGGTCAGCACCCGCGCCCATTTGGCGCCGCGATAGCGGGTCAGCAGGATGGCAAACCGCACCACTTCCTCTGCAACCCGGCCGATCAGGACGCCATAGAACCCGTATCCGGCGGCCAGCCCCAGGCCATAGGCCAGCGGCATGCCGATGGCCAGCACGCAGAAGGCATCGGTCATTAAGACGGTGCGGTTATCGCCGCCGCCGCGGAAAATCCCGTTGCCCCAGATCATGTTGAGGATATTGACCGGCAGCAACGCCGCGCCCACGGCAATGCCCCAGATGCTGAAGGTCAGCGCGGCCTCGGTCATATCGGCATAGATCAGCGGCAGCAGCGGCAGGGCCAGGATCAGCACCGCAGCCCCCGGCAGCGCGAACAGCACGCCCAGCCGCAGCGCCTCCCCGGCGGCCAGCAACGCATCGTCCCGGCGGTTCGCCCCCAGGTGCCGCCCGACCACCGCCAGCCCGGCGACGCTGAGGCCGAAGCCGACCATGATGAACACATGATGCAGGCTGTTGACGATATTGCTGGCCGCCAACGCCGCCGCGCCGACCAGCGTGTACATCCAAGTATAGCCGAAGGCGCCGCTGGCCCACACTGCCTCGCCAATGATCACCGGCCAGGCGACGCGCAGCACATCGGCCAGGGCCGACAGGCGCGGGCGCAGGATATGGCCCAACTGAAAGCGCAGCGGCACCCGCCGGGTCAGCAGGAAGGCCACCACCAGCGCCGCACCAGCCCCGCGTGCCACCAGGGTGGCCCAGGCTGCGCCCGCCAATCCCAGTTCGGGCAGGCCGAGCCAGCCGAACATCAGCGCCGGGGTCAACACGGTGTTGATGCCAACCGCAACGAAGGTTGCCACCATCGGCATGCGCGACAAGCCGACCGCGCGCAGAATTTCCCCCGACAGGACCGATGCCATGGCCAGCGGAAAGGACAGGGCGATGATCGGCAGAAAATCGACCGCCGCCGCCCGGACCGCCTCGGGCGTGCCGATCAGCGCCAGAAAGCCCTGCCCGCCGGACACCAGCCCCAGCGCCAGTCCCAGCGACAGCAATACGCCGGTGCTGAGGATCACCCCGGCATAGCGCGATACATGGTCATGGTTGCCCGCGCCGTAATGCTGGGCGATCAGCACCGATCCGCCGGCCCCGATCGTGCCCAGGGTCAGGATCAGCAGGGCGATGATGGTGCCGGTCAGCCCGGCGGCGCCGGTTGCAGCCTCCCCCAGCATGCCAACGAAGAACAGGTCGATGGCCCCAAGCAGGGCCTGAAGCGCGATTTCCAGGCTGGCCGGCCAGCCGAGGCGCAGAATTTCTGCCCGATGCTGTTTGGCGGCATGCCGCGTTTGATCCGACGGGGATGAGGGGGCGATCAGAAACATGGGAATACCCAAATGCGATGGTATCCCCCGAGACAATCACATCTCAAAGCGCTTTGGAAGCTCCGATCAGAAACTCCCGATTGCCGTCTGGTCCCAGAACCGGGCTATCGACGATCCCCTGCACCCGCCAGCCGTCCTGGGTTTCCAGCCAGGTGCGGATCGTCTCGCAAACCTCTTGATGCAGGTCTGGGTTGCGCACCACGCCGCCCTTGCCGACGCGGCCCTTGCCAACTTCGAACTGCGGCTTGATCAGCGCGGCCAGCCATGCCCCCGGTTGCGCCAGGGCAAGCGCGGCCGGCAAGACCAGGCGGAGGGAGATGAAACTGGCATCGCACACGATGCAGCCCGGCGGGTCGGGGATCAGGGCCGGGGTCAGGTCGCGGGCATTGGTTTTGTCCAATACGATCACGCGCGGATCGCCCGCCAGCTTCGCCGCCAACTGCCCCTGCCCGACATCGACGGCATAGACGCGATGCGCGCCGTGGGTCAGCAGCACCTCGGTAAAGCCGCCGGTCGATGCGCCGATGTCCAGCGCCACCCGGCCGTCCGGCGACAGGTTGAAGGCATCCAGCGCCGCCAGCAGCTTCAGTGCGCCGCGCGACACCCAGGGGAAATCGGCAGCGGTCAGGGTGATCGTGCTGGCGTCGGTCACCGGGTGGGCGGGTTTGCCGACCGGCGCGCCATCGACCAGCACCGCCCCCGCCTTGATCAGTGCTTGCGCCCGATCGCGGGAGGCGGCA
>CAYRWZ010000071.1:10969-12065 GCA_964428065.1 uncultured Comamonadaceae bacterium
CAGACGCATCGGCAAGCCCCGGACGTCCACCAAACCCTTAGGCGCGGGCGGCGGCACCGCCGCTCATGCCCAGGGCGGCAAGCGCCGTGGCGACGATCTGCGGGGCATTCAGCCCGGCCAGATCATATTGCCGGGTCGGCGAATCATGATCGATGAACAGATCGGGCAGCACCATCGGGCGGATTTTCAGCCCGGCATCCAGCGCGCCGTCCAGGGCCAGGAAATGCAGCACATGGGCGCCGAAACCGCCGACCGCGCCTTCCTCTACCGTAATCAGCACCTCATGCTCGCGCGCCAGGCGGCGGACCAGATCGGTGTCCAGCGGTTTGCAGAAGCGCGCATCGGCAACCGTGGTCGCCAGGCCCCGGCTGGTCAAATCCTCTGCCGCCAGCAGGCATTCCTGGAGCCGCGTGCCGAAGCTGAGCAAGGCAACCTTGGTGCCTTCGCGCAGGATGCGGCCCTTGCCGATCTCCAGCGGCGTGCCGCGCTGCGGCAGATCGATCCCGACCCCTTCGCCGCGCGGATAGCGGAAGGAGGACGGGCGGTCGTCGATTGCGGCGGCGGTGGCGACCATGTGCATCAGCTCCAGCTCGTCCGCCGCGGCCATGACCACAAAGCCCGGCAGCGCCGCCAGAAAACCGATATCGAAGCTGCCCGCATGGGTTGCGCCATCGGCCCCCACCAGCCCGGCCCGGTCGATGGCGAAGCGCACCGGCAGCGACTGGATCGCCACGTCATGCACGACCTGGTCGTACCCGCGTTGCAGGAAGGTGGAATAGATCGCGGCAAACGGCTTCATCCCGTCCGCCGCCAGCCCGGCGGCGAAGGTGACGGCATGCTGTTCGGCAATGCCGACATCGAAGCAGCGTTTCGGGAACCGGTCGCCAAACAGGTTCAGGCCGGTGCCGGACGGCATGGCGGCGGTGATGGCCACGATCTTCTCGTCGGCTTCTGCCTCGGCCAGCAGTGCCTTGGCGAACACGCTGGTATAGCTGGGCGCGTTGGCAATCGCCTTGACCTGGGTGCCGGTCACGACATCGAACTTGGTGACGCCGTGATACTTGTCGGCCGCCTGTTCGGCCGGCTTATAGCCGCG
>CAYRWZ010000071.1:12154-12394 GCA_964428065.1 uncultured Comamonadaceae bacterium
TCGACCGGGCCGACGTAATAGAAGCCCAGCTCCTCGAACAGGGTGCCGCCGGTCACCATGCCGCGGGCATATTCTTCGGCCTTTTTCGCCGCGCGCATCGCCGGACCGCCCAGATGTTTGACCACATCCTTGGCCAGATGGCGCAAATGCCGATAGGAGCGGGAGGAGAGCAACCGCGACAGATAGGCGCTCATCGCGCCGACCGGCGGGGCGATCGACATGTCGTTATCGTTCAGGATC
>CAYRWZ010000072.1:0-12386 GCA_964428065.1 uncultured Comamonadaceae bacterium
TCGCTGATCCACGCGACGGAAAAGAGCCTGAGCGAATATGGCGACAAGGTCGATGCCGCCGATCGGTCGGCCATCGAAGCCGATGTCAAGGCGCTGAAGGATGTGCTGGACAGCGGCGATGCCGAAACCATCAAGGCCAAGACCGAAGCCTTGACCAAATCCTCGATGAAGCTGGGCGAGGCCATGTACAAGGCCCAGCAGGCGGCGGCGGAAGGTGCCTCTGCCGGGGCGGCCGGGGCCAACCCGGCCGAAGGGGCGGCACGCGACAGCACTGTCGTCGATGCCGATTTCGAGGAAGTGGACGACCGCAAGCGGAACCAATCCGCCTGATCCAAGGGCATGACCGGGGCGGCCGATCCGGGCTGCCCCGGTTCCTATTCGCAAGACTGGTGCATCCCTGACCTGGCAGTGGTTTGACCGCGATGGCAAAGCAGGATTATTACGAGGCCCTCGGCGTGGCGCGCGGGGCGTCGGCCGATGACATCAAAAAGGCCTATCGCAAGCTGGCCATGCAGTATCACCCCGACCGCAACCCCGGCGATGCGGCGGCGGAGCAGAAGTTCAAGGATATCAGCGAAGCCTATGAGGTTCTGAAGGACGACGACAAGCGCGCCGCCTATGACCGGTTCGGTCATGCCGCGTTTGACGGCGCCATGGGCGGGCGGCCCGGTGGCGGGGCTGGCGGGTTCAATTTCGATTTCGGATCCGGCTTCGCCGATATTTTCGACGAGGTGTTCGGCGAGTTCATGGGCGGACGCCGGGGCGGCGGGACCGGGGCCGGGCGCGGCGCCGACATGCGCTATAACCTGGAAATCAGCCTGGAAGACGCCTTTGCTGGAACCACAGCCAAGATTCAGGTGGTCGGCTCCATCGTGTGTGAATCCTGCGATGGCACCGGGGCCGAACATGGCAGCCAGCCGATCACCTGCCCCACCTGCAACGGCTATGGCAAGGTGCGGGCGACGCAGGGCTTTTTCACCATCGAACGCGGCTGCCCCACCTGCCACGGGGCCGGCAAGGTGATCGAGAAGGCCTGTTCGGCCTGCGCCGGCACCGGGCGTACCCGCAAGGAAAAGACGCTGTCGGTTTCCATCCCGGCCGGGGTGGAAGATGGCACACGCATCCGCCTGTCCGGCGAGGGCGAAGCCGGGCTGCGCGGCGCGCCGTCGGGCGATCTCTATATCTTCCTGTCGATTGCGCCGCATAAGATCTTCCAGCGCGATGGCGCCAATATCTTCTGCCGCGTGCCCCTGCCGATGACCACAGCGGCGCTGGGCGGCACGATCGAAGTGCCCTGCATCGACGGCAGCCGGGCCAAGATCGCGATCCCCGCCGGTACCCAGACCGGGCACCAGTTCCGGCTGCGCGGCAAGGGTATGTCGATCCTGCGGTCGGCGCAGCGGGGCGATATGTATGTGGAAACCCAGGTCGAAACCCCGGTCAACCTGACCGCGCGCCAGCAGGAATTGCTGCGCGAGTTCGAGGCCGAGGCGGAAGCCGCCAATTCCAGCCCCCAAAGCCAGGGATTCTTCCAGAAAGTGAAAGAATTCTTCGAATCGATGGGCGGTTAGAGCTTTTTCGCCGCGTCGGCCACCACTTCGGCAAACTCTGTCAGAAACACCGATCCCTTGACCGTGCGCTGCACCAGAACGCTGCGCCGGTCAGTCGGGTCGATCTTACGCTTGGTCAGGCCCAGCTGCCCCAGCCGGTCGAGGGCGCGGGTGATGGCTGGCTTGGAAATCGCCAGGGTCTGCGCCAGCCCCCGCACGGTATGGGGCGGCGGGGTCAGATAGACCTGCAGCATCAGCGCCATTTGCCGGGCCGAAAGATCGGGCGAATCGCGCCGCACGCTTTCAATCGTCGCGACCCGCCATAATTCCAGGGCTTTACCGGTTTTCAGCTCCATGACCGCCCCATCCGCATCCCGCCATTTGTAACCCCGATCCCGCCTGCCATCTGCGGTGGCCGTTCGTTCCGGGGTCGAATCAATGTGCGGGGAAGCGGGGGGCTTGTCTATGGATTTCGCTGTGTTACGCCGCCGGTGACGAGACGAGCGATTCAACCAGGGCGAACAGCGTGCGGGCAGTCTGCACCTCTCCCCCCTCCGGGCGACCGGGCCGGGTGCGGGTGTTCCAGGCCATCATGTCCACATGGACCCAGCGGGTATCCGGGGAGACGAATTCCGCCAGATAGAGCGCCGCCGTGATCGCGCCGTTGAAGCTGCTTTCGCCGGTGGAACTCAAATCGGCGGTCTTGCTGTCCAACAGGCGTCGATAGCCGGGCCAGAGCGGCAGGCGCCAGACCGGATCGGCAACCCGCCGGCCAATTTCCTGCAAGCGGGCGGCCAGATCGTCGTGGCGGGTGAAGATCACCGGCAGTTCCGGCCCCAACGCCACCCGTGCCGCACCGGTCAGCGTGGCGCAGTCGATCAGCAGATCGGGCTTTTCCCGGTCGGCCTCGGCCAGCGCGTCGCACAGGATCAGCCGCCCTTCGGCGTCGGTATTGCCCACTTCGACCGTCACGCCCTTGCGGGTCGCAAGGATGTCCCACGGATGGAAGGCATTGCCGGAAATCGCGTTTTCCACCGCCGGAACCAGCACACGCAGCCGCACCTTCAGCCCCGCTGCCATGATCATGCGGGCCACGGCCAGCACGGTTGCCCCGCCGCCCATATCCTTTTTCATCATCAGCATGTTGCCGGAGGATTTGATATCCAGCCCGCCGCTGTCGAAGCACACGCCCTTGCCGACCAGCGTGACCGCCGGGCCGCTACCCCCCCAGCGCAGATCGATCAGGCGGGGTTTATTGTCGGCGGCGCGGCCGACCGCGTGGATCGCCGGGTAATTCTCGGTCAGCAGATCGTCGCCGACGGTGATGGCGCAGCGCGCGCCGAAACTCTTGGCCAGGGCTGCCGCTTCCTCTGCCAGTTCCTTGGGGCCGAGATCCCCGGCCGGGGTGTTGATCAGATCGCGGCCGAACGCCATGGCATCAGCGATCAGCGTCACCCGGTCCCGATCTGCCGCCTGCGGCCAGACCAGCTGCGCCGGGGGCTTTTTCCGCGCCTTGTAGCGGGTGAAGGCATAAGCCCCCAAGGCCCAGCCGAGCGCCAGGCGGGTGGCGGCCGCCGCATCCGGCTCCTCCGCCAGGCGGTAGGTGCCGGCGGGCAAGCTGTCAGGCAGATGGCCCAGCGCCCAGGTCTCCAGATCCTCCCGCCCATGGGGGCCGACCCCATCGCCCAGGCCGACCAGCACGGCGGCAGCCCCGCCGGTCCCCGGCAGAACCAGAGTGGCGCCACTGTCCCCGGTGAACCCTTGCGCTTCGGCCCAGGCGGCGGCGCCGGGGAACAGATCGCCGGGAAACCGCCCCAGCGCTTCGGCCAGGCCGGATTTGGTCACCAGATGCAGGGGGCGGGCATGATCGACGGTTTCAGTCAGGGCAATCGGCATGATGAGTCTAAATCCTTGGTGTTATGCGCCAAGGCGGGTGGCCGCCCCGGCACGGTTACGGCTAGAATGCCGCGCCGCGCGGACACGCGCAAAGGTCTTGGTGAGTGGCAAGGTGCCACGGAAAGGGAGCAAGCATGGCTGACTATACCCTGGTGATCGGCAACAAGGCCTATTCATCCTGGTCGCTGCGGCCCTGGCTGCTGTTGAAGCAGACGGGCGTGGCATTCGACGAAGTGGTGATCAACCTTTACGATCCCAATGCCAAGCAGGACATCCTGCGCCATTCACCATCGGGCAAGGTGCCGGTGCTGAAACATGCCGGCCGCACAGTGTGGGATAGCCTGGCGATTGCCGAATATCTGAACGAGCTGTTCCCCGACGCCGGCCTGTGGCCGCAGGATGCCGAAGCGCGGGCACTGGCCCGGTCGGTTGCGGCGGAAATGCATTCGGGCTTTGTCGAGCTGCGCAAGGCCCTGCCGATGAATGTGCGCCGGGTCTATCGCGACTGGAAGATCACGCCGGAGGTGCAGGCCGATGTCACCCGCATTTCCGCCCTGTGGCGCGATTGCCGCCAGCGGTTTGGCACGGCGGGCGGTGGCCCGTTCCTGTTCGGCGGGTTTACCATTGCCGATGCGATGTATGCGCCGGTCGTCACCCGGTTCCAAACCTATTCAGTCGCCCTGGACAATGACACACAGGACTATTGCAGCGCGGTGCTGGCGCACGATGCGATGAAAACATGGTTTACAGAGGCCGAACGGGAGCCGTGGATTTCCCCCGCTTACGAGTTCTAGCTGGCGCCTAATTCCCGGCCGGGATCGCCGGTACGCCGTAAAAGGATGCCGCGCCGGGATGCAGCGGGATTACCTGGCCCGACAGGGCGGTTTCGCGCCTGATATCCCGCAAGGCGGGGATACCCTCGGCATAGGCGCGCAGCTGGGCCGGGTGCCACAGGCTGGCGGTGACATCGCGGACCAGCGGCTCCGGCAGGCGGGCGGCTGCGTAAAGCTGGAACGGCAGCACCAGCGTCTCAACCCGTGCCATGCCGGGGTAGAGGCCGCCCGGCACCGGCTCCACCACAAAAGACGGTCGCAGGGCAGCCGGCGCTTCCTCCAGCCCCAGGGCCAGCAGGCGCAGCGGGGCCTGGCCAGCCGCGGCGATCAGCGCCGGCTGCCCCGGGGTGGCCAGCAGCAGCACCGCCTCGGTCAGGCTTTCCCGCAGGTCCTGCAATGCCATGTCCAGCGGGGCCAGCAGGGGACGCCGGGGGGTGATCTTGTTTTCGGCCAGCAACAGGCGCGGGATACGGCTGGTGCGTTCCCCCCCGACCGCGATGGTCACGGTGCGCCCGCGCAGATCCGCCAGCCGCTGATAGGGGCTGTCCTGCCGGACGATCACATGCATATCCTGACTGAACAGGGTGGCGACGCTGGTGACCCCATCGCTGGCCTTGCCGGCCTTCGCCAGCGCATCGCGCGCCTTGTCCAGCGCCGCGATGGCGAAGTCCGCCTGGCCGGTCAGAACCTGCCGCACTGCATCCACCCCGTCCTCGGCGCCCTGGGCAACGGCCAGCAGCCCCGGCACACCGCAGCTGCCGCCACGATCGCAGGGCCGCCCGCCCAACGGGGCCGACAGCAAGGTGGCAAGGGCAACCGCAACATCATAGGTAGTGCCGTCGAGCGGCCCGGCGGCAATGCGGCTGAACACCTGCTGCGTCTCGGTCTGCGCCTGCGCCGGGATACCCGCCCCCAAGGCCAGCGTCACACTGACGACCCAGCTGATCCGGCGCACACGTTCCCCCCACCGGCTGCGTCGGAATGCGCAAGACCGGATGCGACGGAACGGGTGAGCATCGTGCAGCACGGGCGGGCTCCTGCCACCGAAACGCTGCCTGAACAGACAGATGAGTGCGCGGCGCTGGCACTCCAAACTCTACGGCGGTCCACCGTAATTTAGTGTCTTACGGCTATAAGGTCTAGAAATATCACGAAAAAATTGCAGCACCGAACCACTGGAAATCCTGGATGCTGATCCAACGCCGTCGCGCGCCGCGCGGACAGTGAAACTGTGTCATTAATTTGTTGGCGAAATGCCAACGATCTGTGATAGAAAATCATCCAAGAGCGCAAAAGCGCCGATAGAGGGACGCTTCACCTGATCAGCAGCCGGACTGGCGCGCCGCCGTCTTGCGAACAAGGCATGTCCAGGCCACCCGGCACCTGACCGAATGACAACAGGCTGCATCAATTTTGGGGGAGAGGACAATGGGTGCTTACAAGAGCGGTTTGATCGCGATTGTCGCCGGTATGGCGGTGGTCACCGGCGCCACCGGCGCCGCGGCGGAAAAATGGGATTTCCCAACCTCGTACCAAGACAGCAACTTCCACACGGCGACCGCCAAATGGTTCGCCGAAGAAGTGGCCAAGCGGACCGGGAACAAGCTGGACTTCCAGCTGCACACCAACCAGTCCCTGTTCAAGATGCCGGAAATGAAGCGCGCGGTGCAGGGCGGACAAGTGAATATCGCCGAATTCCTGTTGTCGGCCTATGCCAATGAAGATCCGATCTTCGAGGCCGATGCCGTGCCGTTCACCGCTGTCGGCTATGACAATGCCTGGAAACTGTACCAGGCGCAGAAGCCGGTTCTGGAAAAGAAGCTCCAGGCCCAGGGTATCCGGCTGCTCTATTCGGTCGCCTGGCCAGGCCAGGGCCTGTTCACCAAGACCCCGGTGACCAGCTTTGCCGATATCAAGGGCGCCAAGATGCGCGCCTATAATGCGGCAACGGCCAAGATCGCGGAACTGAGCGGCGCGCAGGGCGTGACCGTCCAGGCCGGGGAAGTGCCGCAGGCCTTCGCCACCGGCGTCATCAACATGATGATCACCTCCTCGGCCACCGGGGCCGATACCAAGGCGTGGGAATATACCAAGCATTACTACAAGACCAATGCCTGGCACCCGCGCAACGCGGTGGTGGTGAACGAACGCGCCTTCCGCCGCCTGCCGGAGGATGTGCAGAAAGCCGTGCTGGCAGTAGCCGAGGAAGCGGAAAAGCGCGGCTGGGATGCCTCCCGTCAGATCGTGTCGGAAACCGAGGCGAAGCTGGTGGCCGGCGGCATGTCGGTCGAAGCCGCACCAGAGGCCGTGATGGTCGATTTCCGCAAGATCGGCGAACAGATGAAGGCCGATTGGCTGAAGCGCGCGGGCGCAGATGGCGAAGCGATCATGAAGGCGGTGCAATAGCACCGCCTTTTTTCAACGCACCCCGTCGTCTTTGTCCCTACCCACCCGACTGGAGGGGTTGATGCGTGCTGTTCTGGACGGTCTGTACCGGGTGTCCGGTATCCTGGCCGGTGTGTTTCTGATCGCCATCGCGGCCCTGGTCACAGCGCAGATCGTGTTTCGGCAGGTGGGGATCCAGATCCCCTCTGCCGACGATTTCGCCGGGTTCAGTATGGCGGCATCGGCCTTTCTGGGGCTGGCCCCTACCTTGCGCGCCGGGGGGCATATCCGGGTTAGCCTGTTTCTGGGCTTCCTGCCCGACCGGGGCAAACAGGCGATGGAATATCTGTGCCTGATCGCCGGGATCGGTCTGACCGGCTATCTCACCTGGTTTTCGCTGGATCTGATGCTGGAATCGCTGGAATTCGGCGACAAATCGCAGGGGTTGGTGCCGATTCCCCTGTGGATCCCGCAAGTGGGCATGGTGCTGGGGGCGGCGATCCTGACCATCGCCTTCGCCGACGACCTGCTGCGCCTGCTGACCGACGGTCGCCCCAGCTATGAAGTCAGCGAGGTTGCCGCGCTGGAAGCCGACAAGCTGGGCAATTCGCTCTCCACCGCCACCAACGCCACAACCAAGGCCGGGAGATAGCCATGGATGTCACGTCGATGGCCGTCCTGCTGATCGGCCTGTTGTTTCTGTTCCTCGGCGCGGGCATCTGGGTTGCCCTGTCCCTTATGGGCGTCGGTATGGTGGCGATGATGCTGTTCACCAATGCCCCGGTCGGCAAGGTGCTGGCCACCACCATCTGGGGCGGTTCGGCCAGTTGGACCCTGACCGCCCTGCCGCTGTTCATCTGGATGGGGGAAATCCTGTTCCGCAGCCGCCTGTCGGAAGACATGTTCCGCGGCCTTTCCCCCTGGCTGACCAGGGTGCCCGGGCGGTTGATGCATGTGAATGTGATCGGCTGCGGGATTTTCGCGGCAGTCTCCGGCTCCTCTGCCGCAACCTGCGCCACCATCGGCAAGATGACCTATCCCGAACTGATGCGCCGTGGCTATGACGAGCGGATGTGCATTGGCTCGCTGGCCGGGTCGGGCACGCTGGGGCTGCTGATTCCGCCGTCGATCATCATGATTGTCTATGGCGTGGCGGCGGATGTGTCGATCGGGCAGTTGTTCATCGCCGGGGTGATTCCCGGGCTGCTGCTGATGGCGCTGTTCAGCGGCTATATCGGCCTGTGGTCCGTCCTCAATCCCAGCCGCACCCCGGCCGAGGGCGCAAGCCTGCCCCTGGCCGACAAGCTGCGCGAAGGGCGGCACCTGATCCCGGTGGTGCTGCTGATCCTGGCGGTGATCGGGTCGATCTATACCGGCATCGCCACCGCGACCGAGGCGGCGGCGCTGGGCGTGATCGGCGCGCTGGTTCTGTCCTGGGCGTCCGGCACCCTAACCCGCGCGACCTTTTGGGACAGCGTCATGGGGGCGATGCGGACATCGACCATGATTGCCTTTATCCTGGCCGGGGCCGCCTTCCTGACCATCGCCATGGGCTTCACCGGCCTGCCCCGCATGCTGGCCGAATGGGTCGGCGGGCTGGGCCTGTCGCCCTACGCCCTGCTGGCGGCGCTGACCCTACTGTTCATCATCCTGGGCTGCTTCATCGACGGGATTTCGATGGTGGTGCTGACAACATCGGTCATCCTGCCAATGGTCAAGGCCGCCGGGATCGACCTGCTCTGGTTCGGCATCTTCATCGTGCTGGTGGTGGAAATGGCGCAGATCACCCCGCCGGTCGGCTTCAACCTGTTCGTCCTGCAGGGGCTGACCGGACGCAACATCTTCCAGATCGGCTGGATCGCCTTCCCGTTTTTCCTGCTGATGCTGGCGGCGGTGGCGCTGGTCACCCTGTTTCCGGGGCTGGTCACCGCGCTGCCGCAGGCGATGCTTTAGGCAGCCCTAAACCGCTGCTGCCCCTAAACCCCTGCTGCCGGGCGGTGCAGCAGAAACACGGCCTGTTCGCCGATAAGATTGGCGAACAGGCCGCTGGTTTTCCCCAGGGCATTGCCCTTGCGGTCCAGAATGATGCGCCGTTCGATCCGGATATCCAGTTCGCGCGCCAGATCCTCGAAATCGCGGATCGTGCACAAGTGGATATTGGGGGTGTCGTACCAGCGATAGGGCAGTGCCTGGGTAGTGGGCATCCGCCCGGTCAACAGCAGGGACCGGCGCACGCCCCAATGGCCGAAATTGGGCAGGCTGACCACGGCCCGGCGCCCGATCCGCACCAGTTGCCGCAGCACCTCGCGCGGGCGGGCGGTCGCCTGCAGGGTCTGGCTCAGCACCACATAATCGAACGCATCGGACGGATAATCGGCCAGGTCGGTATCGGCATCGCCCTGAATCACCGACAGGCCCTGGGCGACGCAGGCATTCACCCCCGCCTGGCTGAGTTCGATCCCGCGCCCATCGACATCCTTGCGGTGGACCAGATAATCCAGCAACGCGCCATCGCCGCAGCCAACATCCAGCACCCGGCTGCCTGGGGCGATCATCGACGCAACCAGTTGCAGATCAAGGCGGATCGCCGCACTCATAGCTTCAGCCCCCGATGCTGTGCGCAACCGCGCAGGAACCCGTCCAGCACGGCGAAAAACTCCGGCTCGTCCAGCAAAAAGGCGTCATGCCCCTTGTCGGTCGCAATCTCGACGAAGCTGACATTGGCCGCCGCCGCGTTCAGCGCATGGACCAGCAGGCGGCTTTCCGTGGTCGGGAACAGCCAGTCCGAACTGAAGGAGATGACGCAGAACCGGGTGCGCGTGCCCTGGAACGCCTTGGGCAGGGAGCCGTGCTCAGCCGCCAGGTCGAAATAATCCATCGCCCGGGTGATGTAGAGATAACTGTTCGGATCGAACCGCTCGACAAAGGCTTTGCCCTGATGCCGCAGATAGCTTTCGATCTGGAATTCGGCATCGAAGCCGAAGGCAACGCTGTCGCGGTTTTGCAGCTTGCGGCCGAATTTACGGTGCAAGGCGGGTTCGGACAGATAGGTGATATGGGCCGCCATCCGGGCCACGGCCAAGCCGCGTGCAGGCAGGGCGCCGCTATCCTGATAGCGCCCGTCGCGCCAGTCCGGGTCGGCCATGATCGCCTGCCGGCCCACCTCGTGAAAGGCGATATTCTGGGCCGAATGGCAGGCGGCGGTGGCGATCGGCACGGCGGCGAACACCCGGTTCGGATAGCGCGCGGCCCATTCCAGCACCTGCATCCCACCCATGGAGCCGCCAATCACGGCAAACAGGCGGTCGATGCCCAGATGATCGATCAGCCGGACCTGGGCGCGCACCATGTCGGCGATGGTGATGACCGGGAAATCGATGCCATAGGGCTTGCCGGTGGCGGGGTTGACATCCTGCGGGCCGGTCGATCCCATGCAGCCGCCGATGACATTGCTGCAAATGATGAAATACTTGTCGGGGTCGATCACCTTGCCGCGGCCGACCAGGCTGCTCCACCACCCTTCCTTGCCGGTTACCGGGTGGGTTTCCGCCACATATTGATCACCGGTCAGCGCATGGCAGATCAGGATCGCATTGCTGCGATCGGCATTCAGCGTGCCATAGGTGGTATAGTGCAGCGTGACCGGCGCCAGGCGGGTGCCGCAATCCAGTTCCAGCGGCGCCTCGGGGCCGAAGGTCAGTCGATGGCCGGGCAGGCGCTGCGGGTGGGGTAAGGCGGTATCGGTTTCGGACATGGCGGGCGGTTTCCACTCCCATTCGCAAGGGCGTCAAGCGCCGACTGGAACCAGGCCGCTAACCTTGGGGTGCGGCCCTGCCTTGTCAATCTTTCTTTTGCCTTCCCAGCGCGGCGGCACTAATTCTTCTGGCCGGGACAGATGGAAAGCGACGGGTCAGCATGGCCGACGATACGCAGAAGCTGGATCGCCTGCGGGCGGAAATCGACAGCATCGATACGCAGATTCACGATCTGCTGATGCGCCGCGCCGATATTGTGCGTCAGGTCGCTGCGGCAAAAGGCAAGGCGGTGGCATCGGCCATGCGGCCGGCGCGGGAGGCAGAGATTGCCCGGCGGCTGCTGGCCCGGCATAGCGGGCCATTCCCCGCCGCCTCCATGGTCCGCATCTGGCGGGAAATCATCAGTGCGCTGACGGCGGTTCAATCGCGCTTTTCGGTCGCCGTACATCTGCCTGATGGCGATGGCGATTACTGGGATATCGCGCGCGATCATTTCGGCGTGCAGCCGCCCTATACGCCCCACCTGTCGCCGGGGGCGGTGCTGCGCGCGGTGGCGGACGAACCGGCCACCGTCGGCGTTCTGCCCTGGCCGCTGACCGAGGAGAGTGACCCTTGGTGGCGCTTCCTGCTGGCGGGCGATCCCAGCAAAGGCCCGGCGATTGTCGCGCGCCTGCCCGCCATCGGCCGGGCCGCAGATAAGGGGGTTGCGGTCAAAGGGGCACTGGTGGTGGCCAAGGCGCCGCAGGATCCGACCGGCCATGACCGCAGCTTCCTGGCGCTGGAGTTGAAAGCGGAAATGAGCCGCGCGCGATTGCTGTCCCGCCTGGGTGCGGCCGGGTTCACTGTCGAATCCTTGAGCGAGTTCGAAGATGGCGATGCCCGCCAGCCGGTCTGGCACCTGATTGAAGTGGACGGGTTCGTTGGCCTGGACGATCCGCGCATCGCGGCCTTCAAGACCGCGATGGAGGGGGATTTGGGCGAAGTCCGCCGCCTGGGCGGCTATGCCATTCCGCCGCTGGTGGCGCCGGACGGGGCATCGGCCTGACCGAAACGCAAGAAATCCGACCATCCAATCGGCATGAGAGAGGGGAGAGACACGATGACGGGACCGACGCCGAAGCCGGGCATTCTGGACATTGCCGCCTATGTCGGCGGCGAATCCAAAGTGGCGGGCGTCAGCCGGGTGATGCGGCTTGCTTCCAACGAAGGGGCGCTGGGGCCAAGCCCGCGCGCCATGGCCGCCTATTCCAGCCTGGCGGAAAGCCTGCATCGCTATCCCGAGGGCGGCTCCACCCGCCTGCGCGATGCCATCGGCCGCCGTTATGGCATCGACCCCGCGCGCATCGTCTGCGGGGCCGGATCGGACGAGCTGATCGGCCTGCTGGTGAAAAGCTATGCCGGGCCGGGGGATGAGGTGCTGTACAGCCAGCACGGTTTCCTGATGTATCCGATTGCGGCCAAGACCGTGGGGGCAACCCCGGTCGTCGCGCCGGAAACCGCGCTGAAAACCGATGTCGATGCCATGCTGGCCGCGGTCACCCCGCGCACGCGCATTGTGTTCGTCGCCAATCCCAACAACCCGACCGGCAGCTATCTGACCCCGCAGGAGATGCGCCGCCTGCATGCCGGCCTGCCGCCCCATGTGCTGCTGGTGATCGATGCCGCCTATGCCGAATACGCCAACCGCAACGACTATACCTCCGGCGCGGAACTGGTGGCGGAATTCGACAATGTCGTCATGCTGCGCACCTTTTCCAAAATCTATGCCCTGGCCGCCCTGCGGCTGGGCTGGGCCTATTGCCCGCCCGGCGTCGCTGATGTCCTGAACCGGGTGCGTGGGCCGTTCAATGTCAGCCTGGCCGCCCAGGAAGCCGGGGTGGCTGCGGTGGAGGATCAGGCCTTCGTCGATGCCTCGCGCGCCCATAACGATGTCTGGCTGCCCTGGCTGACCGACCGGCTGACCGCAG
>CAYRWZ010000073.1:0-12268 GCA_964428065.1 uncultured Comamonadaceae bacterium
TGTTTTTCGGAGAACAGCCGGGAAGGCGCGGGGATGAGCGAAGCCTGGACATGGCCGCCGGTGGTAATCGTCCGCGATGTGGCGCAGGCAGAACGGGCGATTGCCGCCCTGCGCGCAGCCGACCGCAGCGATGCCGCGATTACCCTTCTGTCGGCCCCGCGGGCGGGTGAGCTCGTCGGCCCGACATTTTTCAGCACCCTGGTGGCGCGGCTGCGTGCCGATCATCCCGACCTGACGATCCGTGCGATTCTGGATTGCGGTACGGCCGGGGGGCGGGCGATGGCCGCCCTGCGGCACGGCACTATCGACGCCGTGGTGTTCACCGGCGGGCGCGAAACCCTGCTGCGGCTGGCTGATATGGCCGATCAGGCCGGGTTGGGGCTGATGCCGGAGGCCCCCAAGGCGCTGGACACCGCGACCGCCAGCGACGCCGATCTTGCCGCCTGGCTGCGGCGCTAGGCCGGTTTGAACAGTCGTCCGAACAGTTAAGGCTTTGCTGGCGGGTGAATCGCGGGGGGCGCGGCCTCGGCTTCCAGCGCGCGCAGGGTCTCCTCAACCAGCGCCGGATGACGGGCGATCAGCGCCAGCAGAATCCGCGCCGGCCCACTCGGTCGTCGCCGCCCCTGTTCCCAGTTTTGCAGCGTAGCGGCCGGTACACCAATCCGACGCGAAAATGCCCTTTGGCTCAAGCCGGTCTGGCTTCGAATCTCGGCGACATCAACCCCGCTCATGCGATGTGTCTTTGCCCCGGCAACCGTCTGGCCGTTGGCATAGCGCAGCGCTTCGGACAGACCCTGCGCAATCATGTCAAAAGAACTGCGCTTGGAAGTGCCGTTCATTGTGGCCTCCGTCGATAGGCGTTTTTGATCATGCCGGTCATCTTGCGCATCTGCGCCACCTCGGCAGGTGTGAAGTTTTCCCGATCGCTTTTCTCTAATACCCCCAAAAGAAACAACGGGATGCTTGCGCTGAAATAGACATAGACAACACGATAACCACCCGATTTTCCGCGTCCGATACCGGGAAAGCGGAACTTTCGCACCCCACCCGATCCGACAATCAACACACCATCATCCGGATGCGCGGCAATATGGGAAACCATGGCCATTCTTTGATCTTCAGACAGACCGATATCTGCTGCCGCCCGCAAAAAAGCCGGGGTCTCAACGACGGTGAGCAATCCATCATCCATCCCCAACCCTACGCCAATGGCGGAGGGGTGTGCAAGGGCGGAGCGGGCGGCCGGCTTTCGATCAGGTGTCAGGCGTCGGGCAGGTGGATGCTTGACGTTGGCGGGATCGGCTGGTACCGAAGAAGCACATGCAATTCGGGGATACCGTGTGATGATCCGCTTGACCGGGCGATGGCGTAGGGGTGTGACAGGGCGCTGAGGCCCCGCTGTTACCCATGTGCCAATCGAACCGGCCGCAGCTGGCCGGTACCAGTCCCGAACGGATCGATCCTATGCCATACGATAGCCTGCGTACCGCTGGCGGCGTTGCCGTCACCCGCGAAGCCACCCCCGTTTTGATGCCGACCGCCCTGGACAGCATTCTGGACCGGATCGACACCCGGCGCGGCGGCGTGTTCGCCAGTTCCTATGAATATCCCGGCCGCTACAAGCGGTGGAGCATGGGGTTTGTCGATCCCTGCGTCGAATTCATCGGCACCGGGCAGGCGTTCAGCCTGCTGGCCCTGAACGAGCGGGGCGAGGTGGTGTTGGAGATCCTGGCCGATGCCCTGCACGGACTGGACGCCCTGGATCAGCTAACCGTCGGCCCGCAGCGGATCGATGGCCGGGTGCGCCAGCCGCAGCCCGGCTTTGCTGAGGAGGAGCGCAGCCGCCAGCCATCGTTGTTTTCGGTGTTGCGGGCGCTGATGGCGCATCTGGCGACCGATCAGGATGCCCATCTGGGCTTCTATGGCGCGTTCGCCTTCGATCTGATCTATCAGTTCGAACCCGTGGCCGGGCTGCGTCCGCGACCGGCGGATCATCGCGATCTGGTGCTGTATCTGCCGGACCAGATTGTCACGGTCGATCACCATGCCGGGTCCGCCACCCGCTACAGCTATGAATTCGAAAACAGATCGGGGCGCAGCACGCGGGGCTTGCCGCGTCACACCCCGGCGGTCGATCCCGCCGGCAATCGCCGACTGCTGGAGAAGGAGGCCGATCTTGCGCCCGGTGCCTATGCCGATATCGTGCGCGACGCGCTGGACTATTTCAAACGCGGCGATCTGTTCGAGGTGGTGCCCTCCCATTCGCTCTATGCGCAATCGACCGCCTCGCCCCGCGCGCTGTTCGATACGCTGCGCCAGATCAACCCCAGCCCCTATGGCTTCATCCTGAATCTGGATGGCGAATATCTGATCGGTGCCTCGCCGGAAATGTTTGTCCGGGTCGAAGGGCGGCGGGTGGAAACCTGCCCGATCAGCGGCACCATCCGCCGCGGCCGCGATGCCCTGGAGGATGCGGAGCGGATCCGCGAGCTGCTGAATTCGCGTAAAGACGAAGCGGAATTGACCATGTGCACCGATGTCGACCGCAACGACAAGGCGCGCGTGTGCGAGCCGGGATCGGTGCGGGTGATCGGCCGCCGCCAGATCGAGCTGTATAGCCATCTGATTCACACGGTCGATCATGTGGAAGGGATGCTGCGCCCGGACTGCGATGCGCTGGATGCGTTTTTGACCCATTGCTGGGCGGTGACGCTGACCGGCGCACCCAAGCCCGCCGCCATCCAGTTTATCGAGAAACACGAGGTTGGCTTCCGCCGCTGGTATGGCGGGGCGGTCGGCCGGGTGACGGTTGACGGTAACCTCAATACCGGGATCACCCTGCGCACGATCCGGCTGAAGGACACGATTGCCGAAGTGCGCGCGGGCGCAACGCTGCTGTACGATTCGATCCCCGAAGAAGAAGAAGCCGAAACCCTGCTGAAGGCGGCGGCGATGCGCAAGGCGATTGCCTCGGTCGGGCAGAAGGCCGCGCCAGCCACCGCCGCCCCGGCCCGGCCCGGTGCCGGACGGCGGGTGCTGATGGTCGATTGCGAGGATAGCTTCGTGCTGACCCTGGGCGATTATCTGCGCCAGACCGGGGCGACCGTGACCACGCTGCGTCATTCGGTTGCCTGGGATGCGCTGTCCAAGGGCGACTGGGATTTGGTTGTCCTGTCGCCCGGCCCAGGCCGTCCAGAGCAATTCCGCGTGCCGGAGATGGTGCGCCTGCTGGCTGAACGGCGGATACCCACCTTTGGGGTGTGCCTTGGCATGCAGGCGATGGTGGAGGCGTTCGGTGGGCGGCTGGACCAATTGGCGGTCCCCATGCATGGCAAGCCCAGCCCGATTGTCACCGAAGGCAATGGTGCCCTGTTCGATGGTTTGCCGGACCGCTTCGTGGTCGGCCGCTATCATTCGCTGATCGCCGATCCGGCCCATCTGCCGGGCGAACTCCAGGTGTTGGCGCGAACAGCGGAAGACGGGGTGATCATGGCCCTGCAGCACCGCGATCTGCCGATTGCCGGGGTGCAGTTCCATCCGGAATCGATCATGACCCTGGGGCATGAGGCTGGGCCGGTGCTGATTGCCAATGTCATGCGCCATCTGGCCAAGGCGGCGTGATCGACCCGGGTGATCGAACAGCCCACAGGGGGCTTTTCTTACAGGCGGACCGGTTTATCTCTCTCCTCATGAAGCCGGACCGGGGCGGAACCGCCCTGGTTCGGCCCGTGATGTGGGAGTCCGAACAGGTCCGATGCCCAACGAAAGCGCCCCGCTGCCGCTTGGCTTCCTGCAATCCCGCCCGGACGAGGCGGTGCGACTTTTGCGTATTCTGTCGAACGAGAAACGCTTGCAGGTCCTGTGCGCCCTGGTGGCGGGGGAACGGTCGGCCGGCGATCTGGCGGCGATCACCGGCCTCAGCCCATCGGCCCTGTCCCAGCATCTGGCGATGATGAAGGCGGAAGGCTTGCTGGAAACCCGGCGGGCCGGCCAGGTGATCTTCTATCGCATTGACGATCCGCGCCTGCCGGGCGTCCTCAGCGCCCTGGACCGCAGCTTCGCCGCCTGATCGGCGCTGGTCTGAATTGTCGCCTTTTCCGGCGGGACGAATGCACAGTTTGCGCTGGTGCCCCCGCCTTGCCTTGGGTTTCATGGATGGCATCCGTTTCCTGATGCTGTTCCGTGAGTCTCATGCTGCCCAATACTGCCGATTTGCTGCCCGTCCTGACCCGGATTGCCGATGCGCTGGAGCGTCTGGCCCCGCCCGCCAAGCCCGTCAATAATCTGTCCGGGGCCGATGCCTTCGTCTGGCATGCGGCGGGCGAATGGCTGGAGCCGGTACCCCAGGTGGCGCGGGTGGATATCGATGTTCTGCGCGGGGTGGACCGCGCGCGCGATACCCTGCTGGATAATACCCGCCGTTTCGCCGATGGCCTGCCCGCCAACAACGCCCTGCTGTGGGGCGCGCGCGGTATGGGCAAAAGCAGCCTGGTCAAGGCATGCCATGCGGCGGTCAACCGGGGGCGGCCGGTGGGTGCCGACGAAACCCTGGCCCTGATCGAAATCCATCGGGAGGAAATCCCCTCCCTGCCGGTGCTGCTGCAAATCCTGCGGCAACAGCCCCGCCGCTGTGTGCTGTTTTGCGACGATCTGTCGTTCGACAGTGGCGATGCCAGCTATAAGTCGCTCAAGGCGGTTCTGGATGGCGGGATCGAAGGGCGGCCCGCCAATGTGCTGCTCTATGCCACGTCCAACCGGCGGCACCTGATGCCGCGCGACATGATCGACAATGAACGCTCTACCGCCATCAACCCGTCGGAAGCGGTGGAAGAAAAAGTCTCCCTGTCCGATCGCTTCGGTCTGTGGCTCGGCTTCCATGCCTGCGATCAGGATACCTATTTCGCCATTGTTGATGCCTATGTCGCCCAGCTGGGCCTGTCCCTGCCGGCGGAAGAACTGCACCTGGCTGCCAATGAATGGGCGATCACCCGCGGCAACCGGTCGGGCCGCACCGCCTGGCAGTTCATTCAGGATCTGGCCGGGCGTCACGGGGTGGTGATCCACGGCTAACGGCCAAAAAGAAATTGCATCCGACATCGGATATATATAGGGTGCGGCAGAATTCAGAAGGGACTGAGACCATGACTGCTGCGACCGCACCGCTTGATCAAACAATTGCCAGGGACTGGCGGGGGGAAGTGGCGGCCATGGCTGCGCTGGCCGGCCCGATTGTCCTGACCCAGCTGACCCAGATGGGCATCGTGCTGACCGACATGGCGATCATCGGCCGCCTGGGCAGCGAGGCGCTGGCCTCTGCCGCGCTGGTCGGGGCCGTGTTCGGCGCTTTCATGTTCTTTGCCATGGGCCTGCTGGTGCCGACCTCCTCCCTTGCCAGTCAGGCCCTGGGGGAACAGGATTACGACCGCCTGGCCCGGGTGATCCGCCAGGGGCTGCTGCTGGCCATCGGCTTTTCGCTGCTGGCGGCTTTCGCGCTCGGCTATATCGAACCGTTGATGCTGCTGCTGGGGCAGGACCCGGCGATTGCAGCGAAGGCGGCGGAGTATATGTCGGCGCTGCGCTGGACCATTTTGCCGCTGATGGTGGCCCAGGTGCTGCGCAACTTCCTGTCGGTGCTGGGGCAACCGAAATGGTCGCTCGTTTTCATGGTCGGGGCGTTCCTGCTCAACCTTGTGCTGGACCTTGCCCTGATCCTGGGCATGTTTGGCGCGCCCCGGCTGGAAGTGTTCGGCGCTGGTCTTGCCTCGTTCCTGGGCACGGCGATCACAGCGGTTCTGTTCTGGATCTTCTGTGCCTTCAAGCAGCCCTTTGCCGGATACTGGCGGCGCGGTGGCGCCTGGTGGCCCGATTGGTCGATGCTGTCGCGGCAGCTGCGCCTCGGCCTGCCGATCGGCATTGCCCATCTGTCCGAAGTCGGCATGTTCGCCATCGCGGTGATCATTATCGGCTGGTACGGCTCTGCCCAGCTGGCGGCGCACCAGATTGCGATCAACATCGCCTCGATGACCTTCATGGTGCCATTCGGGCTGGCCCAGGCGGCCACCGTGCGGGTGGGGCACGCCTTCGGCCGCCGGGATGCCGAAAGCGCGCGCCGTTCCGGCTGGACGGCGGTCAGCCTTGCGGTCGGCTTCATGGCCCTGATGGGGTTGGTTTTCTGGTTGACCCCGCGCGCGCTGGTTGGCCTGTTTCTCGACCTCGATGCCGCCGATACGCCGGCGGTGATCGCCCATGCCGCTTCCTTCCTGGCTGTGGCCGCCATTTTCCAGATTGCCGACGGGGCCCAGGTGGTCGGCGCGGCGGCCCTGCGCGGCATGAACGATACCAAGGTGCCGATGGTTTTCAGCCTGTTCGGCTATTGGGCCTGCGGCCTTGGACTGTCGCTGGTGCTGGGGGTGGCGCTCGACCTGGAAGGGGTGGGGGTCTGGTTCGGCCTTGCCGCCGGGTTGACCGCAGTGGCTGCCGCCATGTTGCTGCGGTTCCGAACCCAAGTGGCGCGTTCCATTCCGGTTACGCTACCCAGGGTGTAACATCTTCATTCGACAGCCGGTTTTCGGTTTGTCGTGCCGCGAAAGCGGCCAGGGGGATTGCGCCGGGGTGTGGACCGTCGCAATCCCTTACGAATCTCCGCCCCGTCATACGAATCCTCTTTCCATTCGCAGGGATTTGCGGTAAGATTTCGAAAAAAAAGCGGCGAATAGCCGCATATAATTTTCATTGGGGGGAAGTTTTATGCGGCTGACCATCCGGTCCCGGTTGCTGCTGGCGTTCGGCGCAACCACCTTGTTGACGATTGCCGCCGCCGGGGTGGGCATTCGCAGTTTCTCCCAGACATCCGCCGCCTTCGACAAGGTGATCGACACCGACATGATGACAGTGGCGCGGGCCAGTGATCTGGCGCTGACCGCCAACGCCATTGCCGCCGCCGCCCCATCCCTGGCCGCCGCGCAGACACCGGAGGATCTGGCCGATGTGCGCAGCCGTCTGGCCCCCCAGATTCAAAGCCTGCGGCAGACGATCAACGGCCTGGGCGAAGTTCTGCCGTCGGAGGAATGGATCGATCTGGACAGCCGGGTGACGAGCATCGAGGCCCGCCTGCTGGTGGTGGAAGAAGCCCGCCAGGCCGACCTGGAGCTGGATCGCGAGATCACCGCGAAAATGGAAACGCTGGAGCTGACCCTGTTCGAGATGGCGCAGCAGACCTCGCCCATCATGCGCGGGGTCAATTTCGCCATGGAACTGGTGTTTGACGAGGTGGCCGCCGGAACGATCTCCAAGGATGGCGCTTCCAAGTCCGATCTGTTGCTGTTTCAGCGGGTTTCGGTCCTGCAGCGCGATATCGAAAAACTGCGCAGCCTGGCCAATCAGGCCGTGGGCGCCAAGGATGGGGAGCGGGCGACCACGGTTCGCTCGGCGGTCAGCCAGGCGATGACGGTCGTCCGCCGCACCCTGGAGGAAATGGGCGATGCGGCCACCAGCGCCGGGCTGATCGAATCGATCCAGACCATCGAAGACGGCCTGCAAGGCAAGGACGGCGTGCTGGACCTGGTGGATCGCAGCCTGTCCCAGGATACGGCGATCGCCAAGGCGTTGAAGGAAGCGCAGGATCAGGTGGGCGGATTGACCGCGCTGGTCACGACCATCACCGGCAAACTGAAAGAGCAGATGAGTGCCGCAGTGTCCGATACCCGCAACGGTATCCAGCAGGCGGAATGGTGGCTGACCGGTCTGGGGATTGCATCCGTGCTGATCGCGGTCGTCATGATCACCGTGGTCGTGCATTTCGGCATCGTCCGGCGTATCCGGCGTCTGGTCGCTGCGATGAACGAGGTGCGGGACGGGCGGCTGGATACGGCGATTCCGACCGGCGGCAAGGATGAAATCGCCGAGATGGCCGATGCCTTGCTGGTGTTCCGCGACACCGCCCGCGCGGTGGAGGATGCCAAGGCCGAGGCAGAGCAGCAGCGTCAGGCGGCAGCGGTGGCGCGCAGTGCCGAAATGCGCAGCCTGGCCGATCGCTTCGAAGCCTCGGTCAAGGGGGTGGTGGTCGCGGTGTCGAATGCCGCCGAGGGCATGCGCATGACCGCGCAGAGCATGGCCGGCGTTGCCCAGGAAGCCAGCAGCGAATCCGCCTCGGTCGCGGCATCGGCCGAACAGGCGACGATGAATGTCCAGACGGTGGCAACCTCCGCCGAACAGCTGACCGCTTCCATTGGGGAAATCGGCCAGCAGGTCGCTCGCTCCACCCAGATCGCCGAACGCGCGGTGGGCGAGGCCGAGCGCACCAACCAGACCGTGGAAAACCTGTCGAAGGCGGCCGCCCGTATTGGCGATGTGGTCAAGCTGATCACGGAAATCGCCGGTCAGACCAACCTTCTGGCCCTGAATGCTACCATCGAAGCTGCACGGGCGGGCGATGCCGGCAAGGGGTTCGCCGTGGTGGCGCAGGAAGTGAAGGCCCTGGCCAGCCAGACCGCGCGGGCGACCGAGGATATCGCGGCGCAAATCGGCGCGATCCAGATGACGTCGAGCGAGGCGGTCTCCGCCATTGCCCATATCGGCGGCACGATCCGGGAAATCAGCGAAATCGCCACCACCATTGCTGCCGCGATTGAGGAACAGGGCGCGGCAACCAACGAAATCGCCCGCAATGTTCAGCAGGCGGCCCAGGGCACCCAGCAGGTGAGCGAGACGATTGTCCGCGTCAATGCCGCTGCCGGGGAAGCCGGGCGTGCGGCCAGCGATGTGCTGGAGGCGGCCGGTGTCATGGCATCCGAATCGACCCGTTTGCGGGACGAGGTGGAAAACTTCCTCAACGCCGTCCGGGCGGCCTGAGATCAAAAGCCAGTCTAACCGGCCAGGTCTGTGCGTGTCAGATCGTCCGGCGTGCGGGCGATGAATTCGGGGTTGGCGGCCTGAAGGGCGGCCAGGTCAGGGCTGGATGCGGGCAGCCCCACGCACCAGGCGATGCAGGGCACGGTCATCGCCAGGGCCCAGATGGCAATCGTATCCCGGTCGGGCGCAAAGGCCACGTAATCGGCATCGGCTTCGCCGACATCCATGGCGTCGTGGCGGCTGGTGCCGCAATGAACGCCAACGATGCGGTTCGGCCCCAGCGCCTTGCGTGCATCGGCATAGTCTTTGGGATCGGTCAGGTGCAACCCGTCGCATCCCAGTTTCTGGACTAGTTTCGTCCGATGCGCGCCCGCCAGCAGCAAGGCGATGCCGGCGTCGTCGGTGATCGGCTTCAACGCGGTGACGGCGGCCGTGAAGGCGCTGTCGGTCGCCTCCGGCCAGTCGAGCAATAGGCAGGCAATGTCGTGCCGTTCGATCAGTGCAGGCAGGCGGGCGGCCAGCGCCGCCGGATCGCTGTCCGGCGGCGCAACCAGATACAGGCGCGGCTGATCGGCCCCGCCCATCGGGGTCAGGCCCGGCCCTGATAGATCTTGACGATCTGGTCGAGCATCTTCAGCGCATCTTCCCGCGGGCGCTGGAAGGTGTTGCGGCCGATGATCGAGCCATTGCCGCCACCGTCGCGGATGGCCCGGCATTCATTGTAGATGCCGTCCAGATCCTTGGCCTCGCCGCCGGAGAACACCACGATCCGCTTGCCGTTGAAGCAGCTTTGCACCACGTTGCGGATGCGGTCGGCCATAGTGCCGATGGCGATCTTTTCCTTCTCATACACCTTCTTGGCGGCGTCGAGTTCCAGCGCCTCGGTCGGCGGCTTGACCTTGATGATGTGGGCGCCCAGCAGGGCCGCCATATGCGCGGCATAGGCGCAGATATCGATCGCGGTTTCGCCCGGCTTGCTGAGCGTGCCGCCGCGCGGATAGGACCAGACGACGACCGCCAGGCCGCAGGCCTTGGCTTCTTCCGCCATTTCCCGCAGTTCCTCGATCATGCCGAAGGCGTTGTCCGACCCCGGATAGATGGTGAAGCCAATGGCGGAGCAGCCGAGCCGCAGCGCATCCTGCACCGAAGCGGTGATCGCCTGATCGGCGTCTTCCTTCAGGCGCGACAGGCTGTTGGAGCTGTTGACCTTCAGAATGGTCGGGATCGCCCCGGCGAAGCTGTCGGCGCCGGCTTCGATCATGCCCAGCGGCGCGGCATAGGCGGACAGGCCGGCATCAATTGCCAGCTGGAAATGATAGTGCGGGTCATAGGCGGCCGGATTGGGCGCAAAGCTGCGCACCGGACCGTGTTCGAAGCCCTGATCGACCGGCAGGATCACCAGCTTGCCGGTGCCGCCCAGTTTGCCCTGCATCAGGATGCGGGCCAGATTGGCCTTGGTGCCGGGATTATCGCTTTCATAATGCGACAGGATTTTTTTGACGCGCTGGGTTAACCGCATGGAACTCCCCCCGAAGTGTCCAGATAGAGTGTCGGCCTGGGTGGTGGAGCGGCCCTCCGATCCACCAAAGAACGCCCCCATGGCCCAATCGGCCTGTCTGTAGCCGAAAGCCGGGCCTTTGTCACCCGGCATTGCCGTCGCAGCAGCGGGGCACGGTATAGCCGGGGGGCGCTTATTGGAAATAGGCCGACGGGATGCCGTCCAGGGTGCCGTTCGCCCTCAACCGTGCCAGCGCGGCATCGATCCGGGGGATGATGATGTCCGCCCGCGCGCCGTGGCGCATGGCCATGAAGGTTTCCAGCGAGGTGACCGGCGGGGTCTGGACCACAAAGCGCCCGGGGTCCACCCCGGCCTGCTGGGCGAAATGGGCAAACCCGGCGGCCCCCGGCCCGATCAGAATGGCATCGACCCGCCCGGTCGCCAGTTTGCGCACCCGCTGGGTCGGGTTGGTGTCCAGATCGCTCAGGAAGCTGCGGGTGGCCGCCTCGAACGCCGGGCCGTAATTGAAATTGGCCTGATAGCCGATGCGCTTGCCCTTCAGGCTGTCGAAGCCGGTAAACCGGGCCGGGGCGCCCTGCGGCATCACCATCACCCAATCCTGCATCATGAAGGCCTGGCTATACCGGTACAGCGCTTCCCGGTCCGGGCTTTTGAACAGGCCGGCGACCAGGATATCCTCCCCCCGCACGGTCTCGATCATCGCGCGCAGGTTTTCGTCGGGCGTGTCGCGCCCGCACTGGTCGCCGGTGGAGAGGATGAATCTGCCGCCGTCGCCGGCGGCGTCAATCGCGCGGCGGGACGCTTCGCGCACGTCGTCGGGCGAGCCGCGCAGCATCACGTCGGTGGTGTGCAGGTTGCCTTTGAGCGTCAATTTTTTCCCGAAGCGCCGCTTCAAGTCGGCCAGATCGCAGTCGCCCATCGGCGGGATTTCCAGCGGGTCAATGACGGTCAGCGACGTCTCTTCGGCGAAGATTTTGACCAGTTCTTTTTCCGGTCCGCAGGAATGCACGTGCGTCGGGAAGCCCGCGGCCGTCGCCAACTCAATCGCCCGCTTGACCGCCGGGAAGGCCAGTTGCCGGAAGATTTCCACGGTCTGGAAGATCAACGTGCCGGAACCGCCGACGCAGAGAAAGTCGGGCTTGGTCTCCAACGTCAGCAGTTGTTTGAACCGGCGCTCGACCGCCCGCACCCGTTCGGCCGCCCACTCTTCGTGTTTTTCGGGATGATCGTAGTAGTAATAAACGGCCTCTTCGTTGCCCAGCACGGCGGTGTGGGCCAGCCACACGCCGACCAAGCCTTGGTCGCCCATGCGTTCCTTGACCCGCTTTAAGCCTTCCGGGCCGCGGACTGTCGGCTTGACGCCCGCCGGCGGTTCCCAGCGCGTCGGCACCGGCGGCAGGCCGACCTTCTCCGGCGACACGCGGCTCGTCGGCGGGTCGGCGCGCGGATAGACCGTCACGGACGGCTCCCACTTCCGCCTGCCGTTGTCCTTATAGGAGCGTTGCGTGACGATCCGCTCCGCGCTTTTCTCGACAACGAATTGCTCCCATTCCGGGCCGGACCGCTTTTCGTCTTCGGGGAATGAGAGCGGAAAATAGCCGTCCATCAACGCGTCGATACCGAAGAATTTGGCGCAATCCACGTAGGCGTCCCAAATCGGCGGGTCTTTGTAGAGGTAGAGATCCCAGAAGGGCTTGCCGGTGAGTCGCGCGGGGATCATGCCGGAAAAGTCCGGCGCGACCGGCACACAGTCCGGAATCTCCCCCCGCAAGACGGTCAACAAGCGTTCCCGCGGCGTCATCGTTGAACTCCCTTCGTCGTTTCCGAATGTGTTTATCGGAAAGCCGGACCCCCGTTGGGCGCCCCGCGCGGCGCCGCAACAACGCAATTTACGGACTT